>NZ_AZUR01000001.1:0-300000 GCF_000527175.1 Pseudogulbenkiania sp. MAI-1
ATACCGACCGCCGCGCCGCCCACAAGGCCCGGCGCGGCGGTATCTCCCGCCTTCGCAACAGCGGACCACGGCGGGATTTTTTGCTTTTTATTGCGTGTACTTAATGACCGAACTGGATCACTTCTGGCCTGCGTGCCTCGCCCGCCTCGAGGCCGAACTGTCTTCACAGCAGTTCAACACCTGGATCAAGCCGCTGGCCGCCGAGCTCTCCGAGGACGGCGTGCAGCTGCTGGCGCCCAACCGCTTCATCATGCAGTTCATCAAGGACCGCTTCCTCGGCCGCATCGAGGAGCTGGCCGTCGAGCTGATGGGCGAGGTGCCGGTCGAGCTGAAGCTGGGCAGCCCGAGCGCCGCGCCGGTGGCGGCGCCGGCCAAGCCGGCCGCGCCCAGCGGCAAGAGCGCCCCGGCCGGCGGCGCGGCCCCGGCCCCGAGCGCCGCCACCCCGGCCAAGCAGGCGGCGGTCAAGGCCATCGGCGGCGGACACGAGAGCACCCGGCTCAACCCGGCGTTCACCTTCGACACCCTGGTGACCGGTAAGGGCAACCAGCTCGCGCGCGCCGCGGCGATGCAGATCGCCGAGAATCCGGGCGACCAGGCCTACAACCCGCTGTTCGTGTACGGCGGCGTCGGCCTCGGCAAGACCCACCTGATCCAGGCCATCGGCAACCACGTCTACCACAAGAATCCGCAGGCCAAGATCCGCTACATCCACGCCGAACGCTACGTGGCCGACATCATGCGCGCCTACCAGCACAAGGCCTTCGACGAGTTCAAGCGCTACTACCACTCGCTCGACCTGCTGCTGATCGACGACATCCAGTTCTTCGCGGGCAAGAACCGCACCATGGAGGAGTTCTTCTACGCCTTCAACGCCCTGCTGGAAAGCGGCAAGCAGGTCATCATGACCTGCGACACCTACCCCAAGCAGATCGAAGGCATGGACGAGCGCCTGATCTCGCGCTTCTCCTGGGGGCTGACGGTGGAAATCCAGCCGCCGGAGCTGGAAATGCGCGTGGCCATTCTGATGAAGAAGGCCGAGGCCGACAGCATCAAGCTCGACCACACCGTCGCCTTCTTCATCGCCCAGAACGTGCGCTCCAACGTGCGCGAGCTGGAAGGCGCCCTGAAGCGCGTGGTGGCCTACGCCCGCTTCACCAACCAGAGCATCTCGCTCGAACTGGTCAAGGAGGCGCTCAAAGACATCCTCGCCGCCGGCAACCGCCAGGTGACGGTGGACGCCATCCAGAAGACCGTGGCCGAGTACTACAAGATCAAGCTCGGCGACATGCACAGCAAGAAGCGCAGCCGCGACATCGCCCGCCCGCGCCAGATCGCCATGGCCCTGGCCAAGGAGCTGACCCAGCTCTCCTTGCCCAACATCGGCGACGCCTTCGGCGGGCGCGACCACACCACGGTGCTGCACGCCTGCAAGACCATAGCGGAGATGCGCGGCAGTGACGCCGACATCGCCCACGATTACGATACCCTGCTGCAAATGCTGCGCAATTAATACCTTTCGGGAGCCTGGAACATGCTGATTCTGCAAGCTGAACGCGATGCCCTGCTGAAACCGCTGCTGGCGGTGACGGGGATTGTCGAGCGTCGCCACACGCTGCCCATCCTGTCCAACGTGCTGATCGAGAAGAAGGACGGCGCGGTGGGCTTTTTGGCCACCGACCTGGAAATCCAGATCACCACCGCCAGCGCCGAGACGCTGCCCGGCGAGTCGTTCCGGCTGACCACCTCGGCCAAGAAGCTGCAGGACATCCTGCGCGCCATCCCCGGCAACTCCACCGTGTCGCTGGAGCAGCAGGACACCCGCCTGACGCTGAAAGCCGGCAAGAGCCGCTTCAACCTGCAGACCCTGCCGGCCGAAGACTTCCCGCTGCTGTCGGTCAACGGCGTGCCGGAAGCCACCTTCAGCCTGCCGCAGAAGGAACTCAAGCGCCTGATCTCGCAGGTGCAGTACAGCATGGCGGTGCAGGACATCCGCTACTACCTCAACGGCCTGTTGCTGCAGACCGACGACACCCAGGTGCGCCTGGTGGCCACCGACGGCCACCGCCTGGCCTACGCCGCGGCCGAAATCGACGCCTCGCTGCCCAAGGCCGAGGTGATCCTGCCGCGCAAGACCATCCTCGAACTGTACAAGCTGCTGCAGGACAGCGACGAGCCGATCACCATCGAGCTGCTGGCCAACCAGGTGCGCTTCACCTTCGGCTCCACCGTCATCATCAGCAAGGTGGTGGACGGCAAGTTCCCCGACTACAACCGCGTGATCCCGCTCGACAACGACAAGATCTTCCTGATCGAGCGCCTCACCTTCCTGCACGCGCTGCAGCGCGCCGCCATCCTCGCCAACGAGAAGTTCCGCGGCGTGCGCCTCGTGCTCAAGCCGGGCAGCCTGTCCATCCTGTGTACCAACAGCGAGCAGGAAGAAGCCGAGGAAGAACTGGAAATCGACTACGGCGGCGGCGAGCTGGAAATCGGCTTCAACATCAATTACCTCTTGGACGTGCTGACCAACCTGCCGGCCGACACGCTGCAGCTCGCCTTCGGCGACGCCAACCGCAGCACGCTGGTGACCATTCCGGACTTCAGCCAGTTCAAGTACATCGTGATGCCGATGCGCATCTAACGTGGTTTCGGCCAACTTCGGGCCCCCCGGGTTGGTCGAAGACGAAGGCAGGGACGTTTGTCCCTGCCGGTGACACCTGCCACACGACAGAGAAGGTTTTATGAGCGAACAGGAATACGGCGCCGACAGCATCAAGGTTCTCAAGGGTCTGGATGCCGTACGCAAGCGCCCGGGCATGTACATCGGCGACACCCAGGACGGCACCGGTCTGCACCACATGGTGTTCGAAGTGCTGGACAACGCCATCGACGAAGCGCTGGCCGGTCACGCCGACACCATCAAGGTCACCATCAACCCGGACAACTCCATCTCCGTGGAAGACAACGGCCGCGGCATCCCGACCGACATCCACCCGGAAGAAGGCCGCTCCGCCGCCGAAGTGATCATGACCGTGCTGCACGCCGGCGGTAAGTTCGACAGCAACAGCTACAAGATCTCCGGCGGCCTGCACGGCGTCGGCGTGTCGGTGGTCAACGCCCTGTCCGACTGGCTGCGCCTGAAGATCTGGCGTGACGGCAAGGTGCACGAAATGGAATTCCGCCGCGGCGAAGCGGTCGCCCCGCTCACCGTCACCGGCCACACCACCTACCGCGGCACCGAAGTCACCTTCCGCGCCAGCGAAGAAACCTTCGGCGTGATCGAATACCACTTCGACATCCTCGCCAAGCGCATCCGCGAACTGTCCTTCCTCAACCAGGGCGTGGCCATCACCCTGATCGACAAGCGCACCGGCAAGGAAGAAAGCTTCGCCTTCTCCGGCGGCGTGGCGGGCTTCGTCGAATACATGAACCGCAACAAGACCGCGCTGCACCCCAAGGTGTTCCACGCCATCGGCGAGAAGGACGGCATGACGGTCGAAGTGGCGATGCAATGGAACGACTCCTACCAGGAATCGGTCCAGTGCTTCACCAACAACATCCCGCAGCGCGACGGAGGCAGCCACCTCACCGCGCTGCGCCAGGTGATGACGCGCACGCTCAACGGCTACATCGAAGAAAGCGAAGTGGCCAAGAAGGCCAAGGTCGACACCTCCGGCGACGACATGCGCGAAGGCCTCACCTGCGTGCTCTCGGTCAAGCTGCCCGACCCGAAATTCAGCAGCCAGACCAAGGACAAGCTGGTCTCCAGCGAGATCGGCCCGGTGGTCAACGAAGTGATCAGCGACGCGCTGAAAACCTTCCTGCTGGAAAACCCCAACGACGCCAAGATCATCTGCGGCAAGATCGTCGACGCCGCCCGCGCCCGCGAAGCCGCGCGCAAGGCCCGCGAGATCACCCGCCGCAAGGGCATCATGGACGGCCTCGGCCTGCCCGGCAAACTGGCCGACTGCCAGGAAAAAGACCCGGCGATGTCCGAGCTCTACCTGGTGGAGGGTGACTCCGCCGGCGGCTCCGCCAAGCAAGGCCGCGACCGCAAGTTCCAGGCCATCCTGCCGCTCAAGGGCAAGATCCTCAACGTCGAGCGCGCCCGCTTCGACAAGATGCTGGCCAGCCAGGAAGTCGCCACCCTGATCACCGCGCTCGGCTGCGGCATCGGCAAGGACGAATACAACCCGGACAAGCTGCGCTACCACCGCATCATCATCATGACCGATGCCGACGTGGACGGCGCGCACATCCGCACCCTGCTGCTCACCTTCTTCTATCGCCAGACGCCGGAACTGGTCGAGCGCGGCCACATCTACATCGCCCAGCCGCCGCTCTACAAGGCCAAGCACGGCAAGCAGGAGCGCTACCTCAAGGACGACTACGAGCTCGACCAGTACCTGCTCCAGCTCGCGCTCGACAAGGCCGAGCTGGTGCCGGCCGAAGGCGAAGCCGCGCTCTCCGGCGACACCCTGGCCGAAGTGGCGCGCCAGTTCCTGCTCGCCCGCGCCGTGATCGAACGCGAAAGCCGCGTGGTGGACCCGCTGGTGCTGCAAGCCATGCTCAAGGTCGGCCGCCTGTCGCTCGACACCGAGCACGACGCCCGTTCCGCCATCGCCGCGCTCAACGCCGTACTGCCGGCCGAGTTCATCCAGCTCGACCTGCTGCACGACGAGAAGAACGACGGCTGGATGATCAAGATCACCCGCAAGCTGCACGGCAACGTGCTGGTGACGGTGCTCGACCAGGACTTCCTCGACTCCGGCGACTACGCCGAACTGGCCAAGACCGGCGACCTGCTCAAGGGCCTGCTGCGCGAGGGCGCCACCGTCAAACGCGGCGAAACCGTCAAGCCGGTGGCCGAATTCGGCGAAGCGCTCGACTGGCTGCTGGCCGAAGTGCGCAAGGGCATGAACATCCAGCGCTATAAGGGTCTGGGCGAGATGAACCCGGAACAGCTGTGGGAAACCACCATGGACCCGAACGTGCGGCGCCTGCTCAAGGTGAAGATCGAAGACGTGATGGGCGCCGACGACGTGTTCACCACGCTGATGGGCGACAACGTCGAGCCGCGTAGGGCGTTCATCGAAGGCAATGCGCTGATTGCGCGGAATATTGATGTGTGATGTTGTAGTTGTAGGTTTGCAGAGTTCGTGACATTTTTCAGCACTTAACTGAAAAATCAAACGGTCGTTCATGAGATCCCTGTCAGGTGTGGCAGGGATCTTTTTTTATGTTTACAGCCCGGATTCTGCTGGGAAATGTGTGTTTTTTACGTTTTTCTATAAATATTTAAGTTTATATTTCTATTTTTGACTTTTTGTTTGGCCTTTTTGTCGCAAAAACGCTGTTTGAGACGAACTTGTTTGGTGTGGCCTCTAGTCGATGGCTGGCACAGGTCAAGAGCGATTTCTTGGCTGTAGCCTCGATATATCAAGCATCTTAGCCGCTGTTCGACTCGTCTTTTAGGGCGGGTTCCATCGTAATGATGGCGAAACATGGCTTTGTCGGGATGCTTGGTTATTTATTTTTTGATAATGCCATTTTTAAAAATTTGGTCTAGAATGGTAGATGGTCGAGAAGGGTCTCGACTGTAAGGCACTTTGTGAGTGCATTCTTTTGGAAGAAGGGAGAGAGCAGGTATACGGACAGTTAGCTTAAGTAGCATCACCATCGCGCAAAAAAGAAAAGACGGATGGAGACCACCCGCCTTTTCTTAGCTCCTCAGGAAACCGTGGGAGACACGATACCCGAAGGTCTGGACAACCTGAGTATCGTCCCTCTCCCCTCCTGAGGTCAAGCCCCTTTTTTGCGTTTTGCAACGTACTCATTCACTTGAGAGGCCCTGTCACGCCCTAAGCCTGGCGGGGCCGGGGAGAAATCATGACCCAGCATTCCTACGCTGTGAGCCCTTGGGTTCGTCAGCGAACCCCAGTTCACACTCCTGCCCGCCTGGTAGTTGCCCCAACTGGGAGCATCATCCGCGGGCTGTTTCCTTCAACAAAAGCAGGGAGGATGGTTGCCTATGAGCAATTGCTTGAACTAGATGCGCTGTACCAGTTCGAGTTTGCTCCGCAGGTTGTCGATATCCGTGAACAGCCGTTCAAACTGCAATATGCAAATGGCAACAAAGTTCGGCGCTACACCCCCGACTACGCGCTGATCCTCAGAGATGGCGACATCCTCATTGTCGAAGTGAAGCCACGCCGTTCGCTGGCCAAGCCGGAGGTACATGAAAAGCTGCAGTACATCCGTGAGGCTATGGTTCGGCAAGGGCACCAGTTCATCGTGCTGTCCAGTGACACGATCCGTATGCCATCCCGCTTGGACAACCTCAAGAGGTTGCATCGCTTTCTTGGGCTCCCATTAACCCCTGAGAAGCGGCGCCACTTGCGCCAGCTACGGACTCGGTCGGGAGAGCACACCATCCTCCCTCTTGATTCACTCGCCCAGTACCTGGATGGCATGGATGACGTCTTTTGGTACTTGGCTCATGGGGAACTCAGTTGCGATCTCTCGCAACCCCTGACCGCTGACACGTTGGTTTCACTGATTCCGCAGGAGGCTGACTATGTCTTCGTCGATTCGCTTTAATAAGGGAGGCAGTTTCCTGCTGGACGGTCGGGAGGTGCAGGTAACCCGTGTCATCAATGGCGAACTGGTCACGCTGGAGGACGTGATGTCGCTGGTGGTGTATCAGTACTCCATGGAGCAACTTCTCACATGGTGGGCCGAAGGGCGGGTGGCTCCTAAGTCTCACGCGGATCAGGAGCAGTCTCTGCTGCAACGCAGGAACCCGGACGCGGTCCTGAGTAGCTACCCGCCAGAGCAGGTCGACAAGGCCCTTTGGAAAAAGCGCTATTTGGATGGCCTCCGGCAATTGGGAGTAAAGATTGCCTTTACTGGCATGAAGCTCAAGCCGCTCATAAAGCAGATTGCTGACCAACTGGGAGACCTCCATCCTCCCAGCCCATCATCAATCTATCGCTGGTTTACCAAAGAGAAACGAAGCGATAGTCCTGCTGTCCTGTTGGATCGATTCGAGGCCCGAGGCTGGTTTGGCTGCCGTTTTCCAGTCGAGGTACAGGAAGCCCTCATTGAACTGATTGAAGAAAGGTATCTGGAGCCACCAGGGTGCTCAATCGTAGATATCCTTGACGCATTGCGTAAACGACTTGATGACCTGAATGTTCTCCGCGCCACAGATGCTCAACTCGAGCTTCCTAGCTACGACACGGTACGCCGAGCGATCAAGGCATATCCGGCTTATGAGCACGCCGTAGCGAAATACGGGCAGCAGGAGGCCTCCATCCGGTTTCGGACCAGCATGGCGGGCCCGAAGGCGAAGTACATATTGGAGGTGGCGGAGATTGATCATACCCCGGTCGATTTGTTCGTCGTCGATGAGCGTACTGGCTTACCACTGGGGCGCCCGACGCTAACGATCTTGGTTGATCGCAAGAGCAAGATGATTCTTGGCATCTATGTCAGCTTTGGAGGCCCCAGCACGGAGGCTGTTTTCCAATGCTTGCGGCACGCCATTCTGCCAAAAAATTACCTCCGTGAACGTTACCCACGGGTCGAAGGTCTCTGGCCATGCTTTGGCCTGATGCAAGTACTGGTCTGCGACAACGGGCTGGAGTTTCACAGCAAGGCGCTGGAGCAGGCCTGTTTTGAGCTTGGGATCACATTGCAGTTCTGTCCGAAGAGGAAGCCTTACTTCAAGGGCATGGTCGAGCGGGCATTCCGGTCGATTTCCAGAGGGTTCTTCCATGCCCAGAAGGGCACAAGCCTGGCCAACTGGATGGACCGCCATGGTTATGACCCACTGAAGACGGCTGTCGCTACGTTCGACGAGTTCTTGCACGCGCTGCACATCTGGATCGTTGATGTCTACTCGGTGCGGATTAACCGGGGGTTGAAGCGGACTCCACTGGCCGTCTGGCAAAACGGGGTACATGACAACCCGCCCCGCTTGCCGGACTTGAAGGTATTGGACCAAGCACTGACCGAGTACACCGAGCGTACGTTGTGGCACTACGGCATCGAGCTTCACAAACTGCGTTACAACAGCAAAGAACTCTTTCCCATCCGGCATCAACATGGCGAGAAGGTCACCGTCCAGGTGCGCTACAACCGTGGTGACTTGGGCCACATCTATGTCATCCATCCCAGTACCGGCGAAGCGATCAAGGTACCTGCTATCGAGTTCGACTATGCCTCTGGTCTACGGCTGGAAGTTCATGAGCTTATCTGCCGGGAGGTGCGCGAAGCCGGTTTGGCCGAGGCTAATCCTCTCAATCTGGCGAAGGCCAAGGAACGGATACGAGATGTCATCGGCCAGTCATTGGGTGGCAAGAAGTTGCAGCAGCGCAAGCGCGCTGCCCGTCTCTCCGGCGCGAACTCCCAAGATGCACACCATGTCGCTGCACCCAGGGCAACGTCAGCCTCCAAACCACCAAAGGGGGCTCATCGGATAACCGTTACTCCCAAGCAGTTCAAGTGCAGCTTCCGTCCGTGGGGACAAGGAGGCAAGCCATGAACACCGTCGTAGACAGTTGGATTGCCGAACTGGGCGAGGTGGAGCGCCGGCGACTGTACTTCACTGCTTTCGAACAGGCTATTCGGCGTGTCAGCCGGGTCCATCAGATGGCTCGGGCTGGCAATACTCCGCGCCATGTCATGGTGTTGGGCCCGTCTGGGGCTGGTAAAAGCTCGGTCATGGAAGAGTATGTTCGTCACTTTCCCGCAGTGGAGGAGCCGGAGCAAAAACGGATACCCGTCCTGCGGGTCGAGATCAAATCATCTCCCACCGTGCGCAGTGTGGCAGAAGACATCCTGAAAGCCATGGGGGTGCCTATGGCTTACCGGGGCACGGTCAACGAGAAGACTGATCGGGTTATTTCCTCGTTACAAAAATTTCAGGTCGAACTTCTGATGCTGGACGAGGTGCAGCACCTTCTCGGTGCGACCAAACGCAGCTTCGGTTCCAACGATGAAACGGAGTGGCTCAAGACGCTGCTCAATCAGATCAACATTCCGGTGGTGTTATCGGGCCTGCCCTACGCCGAGGCCATGTTGAGCATCAATGAGCAGCTACGGCGGCGCGTGGAGGGGGTGTGCCAAATGTTGCCATTTACGGTTGACGATGACGACGCCGCTTCCGAATTTGCCGGGGTCGTGAAATGGTTTGATGCGGAAATCCATGGCGGCAAAGCCATCGGACTGTGCCAGGGGGACATGTTGAATCGCCTGTTCTATGCCTCGAATGGCTTGATTGGCTATCTGAGCAAACTGCTGATCGGGGCGATGGAGATCCGTTTCGACCATGGCCGCAAACAGGTAGAACTCTGGATGCTGGAACAGTCGTTTACACAGAATCTCTGGGCAGAGGGGGTTGGAACGCTGAATCCGTTCCATAAGAAGTTCACCTTCCGCCCGTTGACCAAGACCAACGAACTGTTCGCCCCGACCGCGTTCTCGACGGCCAGGTCCGCTACTTAACCCAAGGGAGCCTCCTCCGGTCTGTCTGGAGGAGGCTCAATACCTATGACAATTCGTCTTCCATCCCGTCCGCTGCCTTTCCCGTTGGAAAGCGCGATGGGCTATTTGCTGCGCCTTGGCGTGGCCAACGATTTTGCCTCGCTGACCTGGTTGCAGGCTTATCGCAAGCATGTGGCAATCGAGGTAAAAGACTTCGAACAGTTTTTTCTACAAGCAACAGGTCACCCGCCCCATACCCTTCAACAACTCTGGGGGCCTTCCAGCTCGGCGCTTCCGGCACGGCCAGAAAAGAGGCTGGGGATCAAAACGATCTACTGGAACCTTCACCATCGCCGCTGGTGCCCGGATTGCTTGCGTGAAAAGCCCTACTGGAAAGCAGAATGGCTGGTCACCTTGCAGGTGGCCTGCCCAGTTCATCAACGTGCGCTCCATGAGCAATGCCCCGCCTGCCACCAGCCCGTGGGTTGGTACAGTGGTGGGCTGACACTGTGCCGCTGTGGTCAGCCTTTGGATGAGGGGCCGGTAACCACGGTATCGCCCGCCGTTCTCGAGATTTCCCGGCTCATCAGCGACAAGTTTGCCGCCGCCTGCGGAATGTCTTCGTCCGAATCGGTACCATCAACGACCCTCGACACATTGCTGGAGCCGGTACACCTTGCCAGGCTACTCGATCTGGTGTGGACGCTCGGCTGTTACACCCATGACCGATCACTCAAGAAGCCGCTGAAAGTACAGGATCACCACCGCGTGCACGTCGCGCTACCGATTGTCGAGAGTGGTAGTGCCTTGCTGGTGCGCTGGCCGCAGGCCTTTCACGACTTCATGTCAGACCTGTCCGATCAATCGCAGCAATACGCCCTCAATCTCCGGCTGTTTCTAGGGATCCATCTACAGGCCCTCAGCAAGGCGCTCAGCCATCCGGAGTTGCATTTCGTCCGCCACGAGTTTGAACGGTTTGTCTCCGATAAGTGGAAGGGGGTCATCGTTAATCGACATCGTTTCGTGAACCAGTACATTGCCGACCATCACTCAGTCATTACCGCCAAAGAGGCGGCAGAGATGCTGGATATCACCCGGAAGAAGGTGGTGGCCTTGGTCAATGAAGGACACATTCGGGGCTGGTACCCGGAGTCGCAGGGAAGCCGGCAATTTTTGGTCGTCGACCGGGAGTCGGTAAACCGTTTCAAGCAGGGAAGTGATGGTCAGTTGTTCAACCTGATGGGGGCCGCCGAGTATCTCGGTACGACCAAGGGGCGGATGCGGCTCTTTGTCGCATCGGGATTGCTGTCACCGGCGTATCGTCCCGAAGGCAAGGCTGAATCGTATGCTAATTGGGTTTTTGAGAAAAAGGAGCTGGATCGCTTGCTGGGTGGGCTGGAGGTAAAGCTGCATGCCACTCCAGACTGTGTCAGCCTGGTTTCATTGGCGCAGATCTGTCGCGGCCGTACCCGCGATGGTGCAGACTTGGTAACCGTATTGCAGGCTCTCCAGGAGGGAAAGCTTCAGGTGGTCGCCAGAGATCCGTGCAGGCGGGGGCTGCAGGGCTTGCTATTGGAACGAGAGCAGTTTGAGTCCTGGTTTGCCGGGATACTGCCAGAAAAGCAGGTGTTCGCCTTGGCTCCGGCCGCCCGCTATTTGGGCATCAAGGAACATGTGTTGTACTGGTTGCGCGACCGAGGGTTGCTATTTGGTTTTGTGTATCCGGATGGGCCAAACAAACCCCGGCTCACGCGAGAGACGCTAGATCGCTTCAAGGAGCGTTACGTCTGGGGCCGCATGCTGGGGCAGTTGACCGGCTTTGGCGAAAAGTCGGCGTCTCGTGCCATGTTGGCCCAGGGAGTGTGGCCCGTTACCGGCCCATCCGTGGATGGGGGGACGACCTATCTGTTTCTGCGAGCTGATGTTGAGGTGTACCTCGCGCAAAAGCGTCGACTCGAATAGACGTGGCCACGCCCCAGTCTGCTGAGACACGGCTGCAGGCGAATGTCTTGGTACATTTACAGATCACAAAAGGGGTCATTAGTTACCCCTTAAGGCAAGTTTGTAGGTGTGATATGACCCGAAAGACACTGGGAACCACGGCCCTTCCCGACAAGGTGCAGGTAGCCATTCAAAAACTTGGGATGGACATCAAATTGGCTCGCCAGCGTCGAGTCATGACGCAAGAGGCACTAGCAAAAAACATGTTTGTGACCGCAAAGACGGTTCGGCGTGTCGAGGCGGGCGATCCGGGCGTCAGTCTTGGCGTTTATGCCAGCGCCTTGTTTGTCCTTGGTTTTGCTGACCGCTTGGCGCAGATTGCTGCGCCCGAGACTGACCAGTTTGCCAACTGGCAACAGAGGCATAACATGCCTAAGCGGGTAAGGCAGAAGAAGGACAAAGATGATCGCTTGGATTTCTAATCTCGGTGCGAGGAACCTCTGATGCTTGTGTTTGTGGATACCGAGTTTACCGACTTCATCCAGATCGACCTGATCAGTATCGGGTTGGTGACGGAGGATGGGCGCGAGTTCTATGCCGAGCGCAACGATTATCGGCGTGAGGATTGCAACGACTTTGTGGTGTCAGGCGTACTACCCTTGTTGCACCGTATTCCTGATGCCCGATGCAGCGAAGCGCATCTTTCCTTCCGCTTGCGGGAATGGTTCGAGGACCTGGGCGAGCCGGTAACGCTGGTTTTCGACTATTTTGCGGATTGGGAGCTGCTGGCTGATGCGTTGCTGGGTGGTGGAATACACGAACACCTACCCACCAACGTGGGGGAAAAGTGGTTGCTGTCGCACGAGATCGTCAGCGACCCGATTTTCCAGCAAGCACTGATGGCCACGTATAGCTCCGACTGGCCTCCACACCATGCTCTCGCGGACGCACGTGCGCTGCGTGCCGGGTTTCTGGCATGGCAAGCAGCGAACCCGGAGCGTGCCCCTGAGGAGCTACAACCATGAGCGATCTATCTGAGAAAGCCCGGCTGGAAGTGTTAGCTGCCATCGGTCTACACGCGTTGCGCGACATGCAGGGGCAGCCGGAACGCATCCAGGCACTGTTTAATTCGCTGATGCCGCTTTTCCGCGACCGTATCCCACACCACAAGCTATTATCGCACCTGTGCCAAGAGGCCCGCGCACCACGAGACATAACGCCAGGAAAAATGGCCGTGGTGGACTGTAACGGTGGCTGGTTTGCCGCCACGTTGGCCGATGACCGAGTGATCGAAAGAGCCGACGTGGAGCAACTGGGCGAAGAGTTGCTGCACCTGGGGTATACACCGGACAGTGTGAGAATCGTCGATCAGGCGGATGACCCTGAACGGTCATTGTCTGCAGAGCAGCGAATGGCATTGATTGCCGCAATGAGCAAAGGTGACGTATGAGAGTCGGGTAGCTGACACAGCATTGCTGCCTGGGCACAGTGTGGTTGGGGCTCGACACTGCTCCCTGCTATCGTTCATCAATAATCCACTATTGGTTTCGACGCCATGAAGAGCCCTCACCTCAATATAACCAAGGCGCTCAGACACGTCGGGCAGGTTGATGTGTGCGAGCAGGTCCGCTCCTTCGTGAACAAGACGGAAGGCGTGGTGCAGCAGCATGCCTCGTCACAGACCGTCTATACGCGCCATGCCGGCGATGAGTCGTTTTGCAGAAATCATCTGCGAAATATCAAGACACGCGGGTGAGGTGACCTGCTAGTCTGGTGGCAGGGCTGGTTCGCAATGAATCTATGCCCCTGTCGTTGGTAGCCAACCGATGCCAGGTTGGGTTCAGATGAGTGTGGTTTCAACGAACCTAACAGGGACTTCTAATGTTCGGTGGCAACTGTTAGCCCATGCGCCCTTCCATATTCCGTGCCAAAGTGTAGCCATTACACCGACGGTGGAGTGGACCACGCCATCCATTAAAATTCATACATCATGTGCAATGCACGGCAGGCTTTTAGAAGTCATGTGTATGCTGATAGTATATTGCATGGCATGGTTTCTTGCGATTGTGCATACTATCTAAAACAACCCATATTGAGGGCCGGGAGTGATTTCACTCGATGAGTTTTTGGCTGCCGTAAATTCAGTGCTCTCTCGGAAACTGAATGATCCTCAGCTTGAATGTGTTAAGCACCCACAGTCACCTGCATTGATGATCGTCGCGGGGCCTGGCTCCGGCAAGACCACAGTCTTGGTCTTGCGGGCCTTGCGTCACGTGTTAGTTGACAGAATGCCCCCGGACTCCGTGGTCATCACAACCTTCACTCGGAAAGCGGCTGCTGAACTATCCAGTCGCCTCATCAGCTGGGGCTTGAAGCTCGTTGATCACTTCCGCGCGGAGGCCGTGGTATCAGGTGATGATGCCAGGGACAATTGGCTTGCAAGTCTTGATATCAACGCCATTCAAGCGGGTACCCTTGATAGCTTCTGTCAGCAATGGCTGGGCAGCACACGGCAAGTTGGTTCTCCGGCCCCTGTGATGTTAGAAGAGTTTGCGGCGCACTTTGTATATCGCCGCAAAGTCTTCTCCCCAGCCTATTATCGCGCTGGGCAGCAGGCAACTCTCGATCCCTATCTGGCCCAGTTTAGTTTCGAGCAGCAAGTGCCTCGCAATCAAGGCCAAGCCTGTGACCTCTCGATCACGGTTAACAACCGATTGATCCAGGACTTGGTCGACGTTAGAACATACGGCACAAGTGGAAATGCTGAGCAGGCTCAGGCGACCTTACTTGCTGACTACCGTCAGTATCTCCAAGGTCAGCAGATGTTCGACTTTTCCCTTTGTTCTGAACGTATCCTCGAAGGCTTCAAAGCTGGCACCCTATATCCTGGCCTTACCCCAATACATGCACTTCTGGTTGATGAGTACCAAGATACAAACCCGATGCAAGAAGCGATTTACTTTGAGATCGTGCGGCAATCAGGTTGCGCCTTTGCCGTTGTTGGAGATGATGATCAGGCGCTATACCGATTTCGGGGCGCAACCGTTGAGCTGTTTACAAACTTTCAGCAGCGCTATTCCAGTGTGATAGTGGGTGCAACTAGCCGCCTTGTCTATTTGGTTACCAACCACCGTTCGACCCCGGAGATCATCCAGCTATTCAATGATTTTTCACAGCATGATCCTTTGTTCATGGCTGCACGGGTGGCGGGAAAGCCGGCGATCGCACCGTTTAACCCGAGCCGTGGTGTTCCGGTGCTAGGAATGTTCAGAGACTCAATGGCGGATCTGTCTGCGGATCTGTCGCAATTTCTAGTGGATGTATTCCAAGGGGCAGGACGAACAATTCCTGGTACCTCTGTCACTTTGCGTGCGAGCACAGAAGGCGGTGCCATCGGGGACGCTGTCTTGCTTGCTTCAAGTGTACGGGAATACAAGGATGATAATAAGGGGGGGCTTGTGGAGCGTCTCCCCGTTCAAATGCGCCAGCATCTCCAAAGTGCTGGACTCGGTGTATTCAATCCTCGTGGGCAAGACTTACGCGATATTTTGAGTGTGCAGCGATTATTGGGTCTTATATTACTTTGTATTGACCCCTCGGATGCAATAGAAATAGGAATGCCACTAACCCGTGATACCCAGCGGTATATTCCCCAATGGCGGTTGGCCGCTCAAACGTTTCTGACTTCAAATCCAGCTCCGCACACGCACACTGCATCCTTGAGTACCTATGTAAATGGGTGGCGTACTCGTATAGCAACGTCTGGCACTTGGCCAGATGACATTCCGCTACTCGATCTGCTGTACAAGTTGATTGTGTGGATGCCTGAGTTTCAGCGCGACCCGGAGCACCAAGTGTATCTAGAAGCCATCATGCGTTGCGTGGTGCAAGGAGCTCATTATTCGAGTTATGGGTTCGCGATTCTGGAGCGCGCGCCACACGACTCGCGCAGCCGTTCTGTCGTGATCACGGACCTACTCGCGCCCATTGCCGAGAAGGTGATCGAGATCGACGAAGATTTGCTGTTTGCTATTCCAAGAAACCGTCTCAACATCATGACGATTCACCAGTCCAAAGGGTTGGAGTACCCACTGGTGATCATTGACATCGGATCAGAATTTAAGACTAACCATGCTAAACAGGCTTTTCGTCGGTTTCCCCGAGACCCATCAAGTACCGTTTTGATGGAATCGGCGCTTGCCCCGCACACACCTGTTGGCGCGATACGTATTGCACGAAGCAACATTGATCGAACATTTGATGATTTGATGCGGCTTTATTATGTTGCCTACAGTCGAGCACAGGTTGCTCTGCTGCTTGTTGGCCTAACCAAGAGCATTGAATACAAAACAACAGTCCAAAACATCGCCACGTTCTGGAGGCGCGATGGCTCTTGGTCGTGGAGAAACAATAACCCTCCACTTACTCGTGCCACGCCAACACGGCCGGAACGTATGCCACTAACTCTGCTTTGAGCAAATCATATGGCCCTCGACGCACGACACGAACCGACCACTATTCCTAGCTATAGCCTTACTGGGGACTTGTTGTCCTACCTTCGGTGCGGCCTGCAGTATAGGTATCAAAATGGGAGCGCTTTGCCGCCTGCACGCCCTGTCCAATTATGGTTTGGTGAGTTCATCCATGGTGTGATGGAGATGGCTTACACTTTGTGGAAACAAAGAGGTATCCCGCTCCCTTGGCCGTCGACTACGATTGAGTGGAATGAGCGCGAACAGGGCAAAGGTCTTCCAGAGCACGATATTGGTGAAATCGGGCGACGCGTAGAGGCTGTACTCGCAGTGCAGGGTAAGATTCCGCGTAACCGTGATGCAAGGATGACCGCATATGCACGTGCGGCAGCAGCCATTAACCTCATTGGTCCTCACCTGTTCCCTCTAGTCGTATTCGCCGAAGAACCCTTAGCGGGGTCTCGTCCACTGCCCCCTGTGTCTGGCATAGCCAGCTTGCGGGCTGAACGCTACGGAGTTACTGGCGTTGCTGACGTGTTAACCAATATCAGTCTGAGCCAGGTACCCACCAATAATCTGCTACGAGTTGCGATTGAACGCGAACTGAAGCTACAAGGCGTGGCCTTGCCTCCTGAGTTTGAAGTGATTGTTGACTATAAAGGGGCAGCTCGCCCGGACATCGGATACGAGCAGAAAGACTATTGGCAACAGCATGACTGGCAGATCCAGATGTACGCGTGGTTGCGTGCACGAAAAGCGGAAACCAAGCCTGTTGTCGCAGGTGTAGTTCTATATGTAAATGAGTTGTTGCCTAGTACAACCGATGTTATCGGGTTACGTAGCCAAATTCGGGGCGGAAAGTCCGATGTTGTGCCTGAAAGAGGAAGCGAGGACTATTACGTTCTGCAAACTGCTCGCGCCGGATCTGATGCACGGAGTGAGTTGAGCGAGTCCTTCCGAATTCAGCGGGCTCTTAGGGTTATCCCTGTTACGCCAACCAGCATGCAGGCAGCAGGTCAGGCTTTCGATCATGTCGTACTCGATATCGAGCAACGGATCTCGTCAGAGATCGCTCTTGGTGATATTTCACATGTATGGCAACCTTCTTGCCAAGACACTAGTACCTGTATAGCGTGCGACTTCAGGTACTTTTGCCCTCAGCCCGCAGGTAAGGATGCTTCATATGTGATTGAGCCGCCTCCTGTACCATGAGCCGCCCTGGGCTCTCGCGGTTGATCTGTCCAGCTCCCCGTGAACACTAACTTAAGGTGGATAATCACCACCAAGGCGCAGTGTCCATGACCAAAACCTGATGTACTTGCCCCGAGGCTCTCAAACACGAGCTGTTGAGTAGGTGTTACCTGGCAATCCATTGCGGCATGTCGCCCAGGCTTTCGACATCACTGAATCGATTCTGGGCAAATGGAAGCGGCAGCTTCAAGAGCCCGGGGCAGCTGCTTTCCCCAGTCGCGGCAAGCAGAGCGGTGAAGCAGCCAAACTCAAACGGCTGCGCGACGATCTTGCTCGCGTCACCATGGTGCGCGATGTCCTAAAACAAGCGCTTGCCATCTTCTCGTAACCTACGAAGTGAGATTCCGCGCGATTCGGACACTATCGGAGCCGTTACCCGGTGACCCCGATGTGCCATTTACTCTTTCGCGTCTCCCGCAGTGGCTACCATGCATGGCTGCACCGTGGTACTCGGCCTGTATTCCCGGGCCGTGGTGGTTGGGCTATGCATCATCGGGTGCAGCAAGAGCTTAGACATGCGGCCCTCACGATGGCCGTAGCTCGCCGCAGGCCTGCTGGGAAAATCATTCTCCACCCAGACCGGGGTAGCCAGTATTGAGGCTTTGCCAATTATGACTTAGCCCCCCAAGGGTGCTTGGTTGTTGATGTTGATAACTGTAGAATGTCAAAAAATTTTGCCTTGTAGTTAATTTGACATGCTACTTATAACAAATTGTAGTTCTAAAAAAAGGCCACTTGATGGCCATGTATTAAATGCGAGAAGCATGTGCGCCTCCGATCTAGAGAGTTACGCAAGAGCTTGGGTAGATGCTGTGTCGAATGCACCTGCAGTGGCACAAGCGAGGCATCTCTATGCGGGGCAAGGCGCCGCTTCTGCGCGTGCTACAGAAGAACGCTGTGGTGTTGAACTGCAATTTGTGTCTGCTGGCCTTGGTGTAATTTCTGCAGATGAAGTCATACCCCTCTATGACTTAACTGTATCAAAGCTTGGCCCCGGCCCGTGCCATTCACTTGGTTCTTCAGCCACCCCGAGCGCATGGTGGAGTGCTCTTTGTCGTGCCAGAGGGTGCCAAAATGTGCTGGCTCAGATGATCAAGTGTCGTGACGACCTTGCCATTGTTGCCTTGCCTGAGACGTACCTAGCCATGATTGAAGATGACCTTTGTTCGCTTACAGAGGAGCATATGGCTAAGTTGCGAATCATCGTCGCACGGAAAGCAAAGGTCCCTGGCAGGCTGAGGCAATGGGCTATTCCATATGATTCTCGACTTAACCAGCTGGCAGGAGCCCGCTCTGGAAGTGTGTCTTCGCTGGCTGCACGCGCAGCGTTCCATTTCATCTCTCTGATCCGTGAAGTACCCACGCTATTGGATATAGACGCGCAACGGGCCGAGATTCAACGGCTTCTGGATGCCGTGACCCCAGTGGTTAAACCCGTGCGCAAGTTCGCTAGCGATGATCAGATACTGTCGGCCATTCTAGCGATGAAATCTGATGAACGTTGGGGACGCTCTTATACATTGGGAAAGCTAAGGAATGAACTAGGAATCGCCTGTGAGGAGCGTAGGTTCAGGGGAATTTTTGCGCAAGCCGAAGCTTGCCTGCATGGTAGTTGTGAGAGACTATGAATATTCAGCCGACCGAAATCAAGGTATCTGCAATCGCTTTCCAGCAGGGTGATGTGCAGTTATACAGCTTCGTTGTTGAAGGTAGGGCGCTTACGCGCATCGCGGATCTAAGCCGACTTAAACGAGACGATGATGGGGGCCTCGAAGGATTTCAGCGCCCGGAGATTCAGCAGCACGTCAAGCAGATCACTGACTATCTTAACGAAGGAAGCGGTCTTTTTCCGAATGCGATAATCCTTGCTCTTTCTCCAGACGTGAAGTTTTCATGCCCACGGGGCCCTGCAAGGACCGGAGTGCCGGCGAACTCCCGCCCAGGTTACCTTAGTTTGCCAGCAAGGGCAGAAGGGGAAAGGGTCGCGTGGATTGTAGATGGGCAACAAAGATCCCTTGCTCTTGCAAGATCTAACAAGGGGGATCTGTTGGTTCCGGTGATTGCATTTGTTGCCAACTCGCTTGAATTGCAGCGGCAGCAATTTATTCTCGTGAACCGGGCAAAGCCTCTACCACAGCGACTTGTGAATGAATTGTTACCAGAGACTGATGACACATTCCTTCCTCGAGACCTGGCTGCCAACAAGATTCCTGCCCAACTATGTGCGGCTCTGCATGAGAACTCGCGGTCACCATTCTTTGGCCGAATAAGCCGTCCATCTGGTAAGCCTGCACGTGTAGATACGTTCACGGATTCCGCCATCATCGTAATGATTCGGGAGAGGATTAATAATCCTATAGGCGCATTAGCCCACTTAAAGGGATACCAGTCGCGTTGTAGTGACATCGACATGATGTACAGGGTACTAGATGCCTACTGGTCGGCAGTTGCTGAAACTTTTCCTGATGCTTGGGTTCTACCCCCAGAGCGGAGTCGTTTGACACACAGTGCTGGAATACGTGCAATGGGTTCTTTGTTAGACCGTATGGCTAGTCGGGTAGATTTGAAGAGGAAAGATCTAAAGGTTTCTTTCAAAAGTGAATTGGCGCCACTTGCGGAACGATGTGCTTGGACGTCAGGGACTTGGCCATATACAAACCTCCCGTGGAATGCTATTGAGGTTACCCCAAGGGGAATCAATGAGCTCACTCGTACATTAAATAGTATGTATATGGAAACAGTTACTGCATGAAGTTTATATTCGCGGATGCTCTTGATCAGATAGATCCGGGCTACAACTTTCTAACTGACGAGAATACTCCTGGTCGGAAAGCATATTGGGATGATCAATATCCCCATGAGTTTTTTGATCGCCCCCCATATGACGGAGTTCTTATATCAAGAGGTATTGTGGGGGATTCTCGCCGCAAGGGTAAGTATACTGATGCCCAGGCGATGCGTCTTCGTCGCGAGGGCGCGCGCGAATTTCTTCGATTGGACCGTGATAAGCACAAAAATTTGTCTGTTTTCGGCGACTGTGGGGCATTTTCGTATGTTGCCGAGAAGGTCCCCCCCTATTCAGCCGATGACATGGCTGAGTTTTACGAGGATGGACAATTTAGTCATGGGTGTTCAGTCGATCATATCATCTTTGGCTTCCGTCCAGAAAATAAAGATTTGGACGGTGCTGAAGGCGATGAGAAGGAACGCTTCGATATTACTCAGGAAAATGCCCGACAGTTTCTGGAAAGAACGAGACAAAGCAAGAGCTTTACTCCCTTAGGGGTTGTGCAGGGGTGGTCTCCGGATAGTATGGCCATTGCTGCACAAAACCTGGAAAAGATGGGGTATGACTACCTAGCCGTGGGTGGTATGGTCCCCCTCGATGCACCACAGATTCACCTTGCATTGCAGGCCATAAGAGACCGCCTCAAGCCATCAACAAGGTTACACATATTGGGTTTTGCAAAGGCTGAGCAAATCAAGGATTTTAATGGTTATGGTATTGCCAGCTTCGACTCGACTTCGCCATTGATTCGTGCATTTAAAGATGCTAAAAGCAATTATTATGTTGGCAAGGAAAGTGACGGGCTGGATTACTATACAGCGATTAGGATTCCGCTTGCGTTAGAGAACTTGAAACTGACTCGCGCAGTAAAGGAAGGCAGGCTAGATCAAGATGAGTTAGCTCAACGAGAGGCCAAAGCGCTTCATTTGCTGCGTCTGTTCGATCAGGGGCAAGCCCGTGTGGAAGATGTCGTTTATGAGGTGCTTAAGTATCAGCGGTTGTTCTTGAGCGTCGATTACAAGACCGAGGTGGCGCTCGATAAAGCGATGTCAAAGGTGGAGAAAAACCTTCTTCGCACTTTAACGGATCGGCCTTGGCAAGCATGCCAATGCAAGGTTTGTGCATCAGTTGGGATTGAGGTGGCAATCTTCCGCTCCAGCAACAGAAATCGGCGCCGTGGGTTTCACAACCTTCAGGTCTACTACCAGCATTTGCAGAGAATAATTCATGGGAAATAACATCTTCAGATTTGACGCGCTGGTCGCTAAACAGAGTACTGCGCATGAAGTATTGATGATTAGGGCTACTGCTGCAGAAATTCATCAGATAGCCCAGGTTGACCGGCTTGGGCGCGATGAAGAAGGTGCCGTGAGCGGATTCCAAAGGCCTCAAATTGCCAGTCACATTGCGGAGATTCGAAGATATTTGAGTCAGTCCGACGCAGTGCTCCCTAATGCGATTGTTCTAGCATTTGTTGGGGATGCCCGCGTGATAACTGATAAAAATGGAGGCGATGTTCTTGAGGTAAATGCCAGTAATGGAAAGCCTGCATTGGTTGTCGACGGTCAGCAGCGTCTGTCTGCATTGACGCAGACTAAGCGAGATGATTTTCAGCTTTTTGTATCATGTCTCATATGCAAAGACATAGACGAACTGCGCCGCCAATTTATCCTTATCAACAATACTAAACCGCTGCCAAAGTCGCTGATATACGAACTTCTGCCCTCAGTAAGGGAGTTGCCTGATCGCTTGTCTTCCCGTTCATTGGCAGCAGCAGTAACGGAAAAACTAAATTTTTCCAAGCAGAGCTCCCTGTTTGGAAAAGTGAAAATGCAAAGTAATCCAGCCGGGATTATCAACGATACGACGCTGCAAAAGGCAATCATGAACTCAGAGTCATCTGGTGCTTTACAAGTACTGTCTCGGCGATCACCAGATGTTGGTCCAATGGCCGACCTTGTCAGTAATTTCTACGCAGCAGTCCAAGATGTATTCGCTGAGGACTGGATCAACCATAAACCGGCCACCTCAAGATTACTCCATGGAGCGGGTATCGTGGCAATGGGTTATGTGATGGATGAAATATTCTGTCGAACTGGAGATGCATCGATTGATGCATTTAGGTCTGGGTTAAAGCCTCTTGTGGGAAAAACTGCCTGGACATCAGGGCACTGGTCATTTTCTGACTCCGAAATTGTAGCTTGGAACCATATTGAGAACACCCCACGACAGTATCAACAATTAGCTGAGCATTTGGTTGGGTTTATTCGTCGTTCACCGAAAATGAAGCGTCAAGTAGCCTCTAGGTGAGATGAAACCTGCTTGAGATTTTCGGAATTTTTATTGCATAAATATAGATGGTGAGGTAGTCATGAGCAATGGACTTGCATCACCGGCTGCTGTGAATAATCTAGCCAGTGGTTTGCTAAAGATAGGTGATTCTCTGCACGCGACATTGCGACGTTTGTCAGACGCGAACAGTATGAATGTTGGAGAAACATATCGACTTCTGACAGAAGAGTATGCTCTGAAGTCTCGCGTTCATGCTCTTGCAATTCAACCACAGAACTATGTTGTGCATGGTTTAAAGATCAAAGATGAGGAATTAGGGTCCTTGCTTGACCGAGTGAATCGTCTGATTCAAGCTGACCTTTCTCATGAACAACTTTCTATCATTGTTGCTGACCTAATAGCATTTACAGCTATGGTTTTTACCAAAAAGCCACATCTTATTGAGCTAATGGGAGCTGAGCTGGAGGGAAGCCTTTTATGAGGTGCTAAATTTTGGTGGTGCCATGTAGAGGAAAGGGCTTGTTTTATCCTTAGACAGTCCAACAACGGCTCAAAAGTGTCATGAGAAGTCCTGGGGTGTCCTGGCAAGAGCGGACAGCTCCGATTCAAGCGGCCTTGGCTGAATTCCAGTACCTCCGGGTAAATTCAGCCGGCGCCAAGTAGCCAAGCCGCGAGTGACGGCGTTGGCGGTTATAGAAGATTTCGATGTACTCCCTGATCGATGCCTCCGCCTCCGCCCGCGTTGCGTAACGGCGATGGTGGACGAGCTCGTTCTTCAACGTTCCCCAGAAGCTCTCTATCGGCGCATTGTCGAAACAGTTCCCCTTGCGTGACATCGAGCTATGCATCCTGAACTGCGTCAGCAAATCCCCGTAGGCCTTGGCGCAGTATTGGCTGCCACGATCCGTATGGTGGATCAAGCCGGCCGGCGGCCGCTGGTGCTGGACCGCCCGGAACAGCGCCTTGCTGACCAGTTCGGTCGTCATCCGCGCGCCCATCGCATAGCCAACGATCTCGCAGCTAAACACATCCTTCAGTGCCGCTAGGTACAGCCAGCCCTCGTCCGTCGGGATGTACGTTATATCACCCGTCCAGACCTGATTCGGGCGGGGCGGCTCGAACACCTGACCCAAGACATTCTCCGCGACCGGCAACGAGTGGGCCGAATTGGTGGTCGCCTTGAACTTGCGCTTCTGCCGGCACCGGATGCCTATCTGGCGTCGTAAACGGTCGATGCGATCACGCCCGGCCTCAAAGCCCATCGCCGCCAGTTCTGGCTGCAAACGGCGTACGCCATAGGTTTCCCGTGTTTTGGCATGTGCCGCCCGGATCGCCACTTTCAGCCGCTCGTCCTCTTGTTCTCGCTCAGATGGAGAACGTCCACGCCAGCCATAGTACCCAGCACGGGACACCGCTAGAACCCGGCAGGCCACCACCACCGGGAATAGGTTTCGGTGCTCTTCTATCCACGCGTACCGGGCAGTGATGCCTGAGCAAAGTACGCTGCAGCTTTTTTTATGACGTCTCGCTCCAGGCGTGCCTCTGCCAACTCCTTGCGCAGCTTGGCGTTCTCTGCTTCCAGCTCCGTGACACTGCGCGCCCCCGGCGCCGGTTGGTCACCGCCAGACCTCGCCGCTACAACCCAGTTAGCCAATGTACCCTTGGGGATACCCAGCCGCCTGGCCGCCCCTTCAAGGCTGAGCCCTTGCTCAAGTACCAGCTTTACCGCCTCAGAACGGAACTCTACTGGATATGTCTTTCTGGTCTTCATTTCACACTCCCGATTGTCAATGGTAACAATCGGAACTGTCCGCGGGAATCAGGCTACCCCAGAAGCCCTCTACGTGCGCGGCGTGCACCTGTTGTATTGCCTGTTGTACAAAATCAAGGACGTTAACCCCTTCTCGTCCTGGTTTGCCCGCTGCCAGACCATGCAGGCATTGCTCAATGGCAAGAAGGGCCTGGATGTGCAGTTTGGCCTACAGATCCTGCTGTTGCCCGACTGGCGAGATGGTCCGCCCACCCGGAAGCAATGGTGGCTTTGGCGAGATCGATATCTGTACTGGTTGTGGGGGTGGACTCACCTGAACCGCGGCACAGCAGGGAGAATTCCCAACGATACGCTGTGGCATGAGTTACAAGCCAAGTTCGATACTAGCGATTCGGCGGTGACTCCGGTCTGATTGCAGTGCTTGCAGACAGCGCTAGCATTTACTTGATAAATTAGACTCTTTACGATTGTATCCGACTTAACACTACTAAGTTGTCATCGAAAGGTCCCAATATGAGTGAGCCGTGGATTTCCGTCGAGCAGATGGCGGAACATCTTGGCGTGACCCGCGACTCGATCTATCGCTGGATCGACACAAAGGGACTGCCTGCCCACAAGATCGGTCGCCTCTGGAAATTTAAGATTTCCGAGGTTGATGACTGGGTACGTCATGGAGGAGCGAGTGATGATGATGTCAGGAAGCGTGATGGCAGCTAATGGGGCGAACAATTTCGGCATTCGGGATAACCATTCCCGTGGGAAAGTTGCCGATTTCCTCATCGAGAAAATCGATGCAGGAAGCCAGCTATCCATAGTCTCGGCATATTTTACTATCTATGCTTATGAGGCGCTGTCGGCCGAGCTAGACCAGATCGACCAGTTGAACTTTCTGTTTGGTGAACCGCGATTCATTGCATCGCTTGACCCAGAAAAGACCGACAAGAAGTCTTTCAAGATCGAGGACGAGGGCCTGGAATTGGCCAATCGTCTACAGCAGAAGGAAATTGCCCGTCGTTGCGCCGAATGGATACGAAACAAGGTGGAAATTCGATCCGTCAGGCAGGCGAATCTGCTCCACGGCAAGCTTTATCATATCCACGATGGCCATCGGGAATATGCCATTCTAGGTAGTTCCAATTTTACCCGGCGTGGTCTTGGTCTGTCCGCAACTCCCAATATCGAACTCAACCTGATCGTCGATAGTGACCGTGATCGCGCCGATCTGAAGCAGTGGTTCGACGATATCTGGGCAGACGACAAAGTGGTGGCGGACGTCAAGGATGAGGTGTTGCGATACTTAGAGCAGCTATACGTCAATCACGCCCCCGAATTCATCTACTTCAAGACGCTCTACCACGTCTTCGAGCGATTCCTGTCGGGCCAAGAGGACGACGCGCGCCTGTTTGATCAGACCGCCATCGTCGACACGGAAATCTGGAGGGCCTTGTTTGACTTCCAGAAGGACGGCGTCAAAGGCGCCATCCACAAGATCAATGCACATAACGGCTGCATCCTCGCAGATAGCGTCGGCTTGGGCAAAACCTATTCTGCATTGGCCGTCATCAAGTACTACGAGCTACGCAACCACCGCGTCCTCGTGCTTTGCCCCAAGAAGTTGCGTGACAACTGGACAGTCTATCTTGCACAGAACAACAGCGAACTGAATCCCTTCCTCAAAGATCGATTTGCTTACACAGTGCTCTCTCATACCGACCTGTCGCGGGAAAGTGGCAAGGTCGATGGCGTTGATCTCGCAACCCTCAACTGGGGCAATTTCGACCTCATTGTCATCGACGAGTCCCACAATTTTCGTAACAACACCAAAGGCAAGCGCGACGAGGACGGCAACATCATCCGCAAGAGTCGATACGAGCGGCTGATGGAGGACATCATCCAGTCTGGCGTAAAAACCAAGGTTTTGCTGCTCTCCGCCACCCCGGTTAACAACGACCTCAAGGATCTCCGCAATCAGATTTACTTCGTGACCGAGGGTAGAGATGCCGCGTTCTCGCAAAGCTTCGCCATTCACAGCATCAAGGATACGCTAACCACCGCGCAAAAGATTTTTATGGAGTGGGCAAAGCGTGCTGGCGAAAAGGATGCTCGTGACCTGATGGATCGTCTCTCGGCTGGCTTTTTCACCCTGCTCGATGAGTTGACCATTGCCCGCTCACGCAAGCATATCCAGAAATACTATCGGGCTTCGCTAGCGCGGATCGGCCAGTTCCCGAAACGAAAAAAACCCGAGTCGGTGTTCTCGATAATTGATACTAAAGAGCGTTTCCCTTCCTACGACACGCTTCACGATGAAATCGACAAGTACCAGCTCTCACTTTATAACCCGTCGCGCTATGTATGTGATGAGTTCAAGTCACAGTATGCAGAAAAGAAAATCAGGAATTTCTCACAGGAAACACGTGAAAATTTCCTGATAGGCATGATGAAGGTGAATTTTCTCAAACGACTCGAAAGCTCTGTTCATTCGTTTGCAATCACCATGGATCGCACGGTCGAGAAAATTGAGGCATTGGAAAAGCGCTTATTGGATTTCAAAATTCACAAGGCCAGGGATGCAGAGCTTGTCCAGGATGATTTGTTTGCGGATGAATCGGACGAGGATGCCGAGCTTGCGGACCTCTTTCAGGTGGGAAGTGCACTCAAGTTTCAAATGGAGCACTTGAAGGTTGATGCTTGGCTCAAGGACTTGAAGTCAGACAAGCAACGTCTGGCTTTGCTGCATAGCGTCGCGAAAGAGGTTTCCCCTGATCGTGATGCAAAGCTAGCCGACTTGAAGAAAATCATCGAGCAAAAGGTCACGCATCCAACGACCAATACCCTTGGGCATGAGAACCGCAAGATCATCGTGTTCTGTGCATTCGCCGATACGGCCGCCTACCTCTACGAAAAAATAGAGGAGTGGGTACGTAAAAAACTGAAGGTGCATGTCGCACTGGTTTCCGGCGGTGCTAAACCGAACCGCACGACCTTCGGCCATGCAGATTTCACTCAAATCCTCATCAACTTCGCACCCCGCGCTAAGCAGCGCGCGAAGATGAAATCCATGCCCCAGAATGGCGAGATCGACGTCCTCATCGCTACCGACTGTATCTCCGAGGGCCAGAACCTGCAGGATTGCGATCTGCTGGTGAACTACGACATCCACTGGAACCCAGTGCGCATTATCCAGCGATTCGGTCGTATCGACCGGATCGGGAGTCCGAATTCAGCCATTCAGCTTGTCAATTTCTGGCCGACACCTGACCTCAACAAATACATCAACCTGAAAAATCGTGTCGAAGCGCGGATGGCACTAGTGGACATCGCAGCCACTGCCGAGGACAACATCCTGCAGGCGGAAGACCTGCGGGAACTGATACAGGAAGACCTGCGCTACCGCGACAAGCAACTGCTCAGGCTCAAGGATGAAGTGCTTGACTTGGAGGATTTCAATGAGTCAGTCGCACTTAACGAGTTCACTCTCGACGATTTCCGTATGGAGCTGGCCGCCTACATTGAGGCCAACCGGGATAAGCTAGAGGAAGCGCCCTTCGGTCTCTATGCTGTGGTGCCGCCTCATGCCGAGTACCAAACCATCAAACCTGGCGCCATCTATTGCCTCAAACAGCGCATCGACGCCGCCGGTAACGAAGCCGTCAATCCGCTTCAGCCTTTTTTCCTCGTATACATCCGCGACGATGGAGAAGTCAGATACAACTTCACCAACCCGAAACAAGTGCTCGAAATCTTCCGAGCTGTGAGCCAGGGCAAGTCGGAGCCTTATGCCGACCTGTGCCAAATCTTCGATGATGAAACGAAGGGCGGTGAGGATATGAGCCGATACAGCACCTTGCTTGACAAAGCAGTCGCTGCAATTGCCGCACAGTTTAGCAAGAAGAGCGTCGGCAATCTCTTTGCTGGGCGAGGAGGGAAACTCACTGATGCTTCGAAACTGGTGAAGCACGCTGCCGATTTCGATCTCATTACCTGGCTAGTAATCAAGGATAAGAATAATGCCTGACAATAATTTCGAACGCCTGCAGGCCGTACATGCTGCACTGCAAGCTATGTCGGATGCGCCACTGCCAATCGCATCTATCAAACTTTTGAACGCTCTGGGTTATGCTAGCGAGAAGACAGCCGACCTTGGCAGCAATGCTGAATCTCTACTCAGCAACATCGAGCAGTTCAAACCAGGCCTTGGTGCAATCAATCGCGCCAAAGTCAAAGCTGACTGCTGGAAATCCTGTGCATTCTTATTTCAACTCACTAATGATGAGATTCCCTCGCTGGCAGTCGGTCAAGCTCCATTGGGCGCAGACCATAAGGTCGCGCGCGGCCAGATCGAGTCCTTCGTGTTTCTGGCCATCGATCTGAAGGATGAGCGATGGTCACGTTCCGATCTCGCGACCATTGCCCGCGAATTGAACAAGCGTTTTCCCATGCCGGGCATCCTGCTGTTCCGGCATGGTAGCCTCTTTTCGCTCGCCGTCATCGACCGGCGCCAGAATTTGCGCGACGTCAGCCGGGATGTCATCGATAGCCGTATTACGGTGATCAAGGATGTGCGGCTCGCAAACCCGCACCGGGCACACCTCGACATTCTCGCCAGCCTTGCCCTGGACAACCTTGGAGAGAAGAGGCGCCCCTCCAATTTCCGCGACCTCTACGATGCTTGGATCGGAACTCTCTCCACCCAAAAACTTAACGAAAACTTCTACAGGCAACTGGCCTGGTGGTATCTCTGGGCGGTCAAGGAAGTGCGCTTTCCGAAAGGCGGCGGAGCGGACAGGGACGCCATCGGCGTCATTCGTCTCCTCACGCGCCTAATCTTCGTCTGGTTCATCAAGGAGCGCCGCTTAGTTCCCGACGACCTTTTTGACCTCAGCACGATCAAGACCATGCTTAAACAGGCGCCCGACGCCTACCCCGAAGATAGCAACTACTACCAGGCTATCTTGCAAAACCTATTTTTCGCTACCCTGAACGTGGAAATGGGAGATGAGCGCCGCTGGGCAAAAGAGGGCAGCGGTATAAAGGGGGACTACCTGATCTCCCTCGTGTATCGCTACAAGGAGGCTTTCCGTGACCCCGATGCCGTGCTGAAGGGCACTTTTGCTAATGTACCCTTTCTCAACGGCGGGTTGTTCGAATGTCTGGATGAGGTACTGACCGACCATGATATTGAGCGCAACCCCGGCCTGCTTGATTTAGCTGTGAAGGAGGGTAGTGGCTGGGTACTGAGGATTGACGGCTTCTCGCGCCGTCCGGAAGCGCGTGCTCATGTGCCCAACAAACTGTTCTTCGGCGGCACTGATGATGCAGCGCTCAATGCTGAGTTCGAGACTAAGGGCAAGCGCTACCCGGCCAAGGGCCTGATTGATCTCCTCAACGGCTACAAGTTCACTGTCGACGAAAACACTCCGCTGGAAGAGGAAGTCGCCCTCGATCCGGAACTGCTCGGCAAGGTGTTCGAAAACCTGCTGGCCAGTTATAACCCCGATACCCGCAGCACCGCCCGCAAGCAGTCTGGCTCGTTCTACACCCCACGCGAGGTGGTGGATTACATGGTGGACGAGGCACTTATCGCCTATTTCGCTCGCCAACTGCCCGAAACGGTCAAGTGCGAGGAAA
This sequence comes from Pseudogulbenkiania sp. MAI-1, assembly GCF_000527175.1. Lineage (NCBI taxonomy): Bacteria > Pseudomonadati > Pseudomonadota > Betaproteobacteria > Neisseriales > Chromobacteriaceae > Pseudogulbenkiania > Pseudogulbenkiania sp. MAI-1. The sequence continues at coordinate 29,633 of NZ_AZUR01000001.1, forward strand.
AGCTGCGCTGCCTGCTGTCCCACGCCGATAAAGGCCATGACTTCAGCGAAGCTGAGGCAGAAACCCTCGTCGCCGCCATCGAGAACCTCAAAGTGCTCGATCCGGCATGCGGGTCCGGCGCGTTCCCGATGGGCATCCTCGCCAAGCTCTTCGTCGCACTGCAGAAGCTCGATCCGGACAACCGCCGGTGGCGCGAACGAAACCTGATCCCGCTACAGCAGCGCCTAGCCGGGGCGCGCAAGACGCCCGACCCGGTACAGCGCGATGCGGAAATCAGCGATGCCGAGACTGCACTGGAAAAACACAAAAAGGATTTTGCCGACCCCGCCTATGCCGACTACACGCGCAAGCTCTACCTCATCGAGAAGTGCATCTTCGGCTCTGACATCCAGCCTATCGCCGTGCAGATTGCCAAGCTGCGCTTCTTCATCGCGTTGATCGTCAGCCAACCTATTGATCGAACCAGGCCCAACTGGAACATCACCCCACTACCCAACCTAGAAACCAAGATCGTCGCCGCCAACACGCTTTTCGGCGTGCCGCGCCACGGTGCTCAAGGTTCGTTGCTGGACGACCCGGCCATCGCCGAGAAAGAGGCGGAACTGCGTGATGCCAACGCCGCCTACTTTACCGCTCGTAGCCGCGCCACCAAGAGACGACGCAAGGAAAAGGTGCAGGAGCTGCATGAGGAACTGGTCGCGCTGCTAAGGCGCGACGGTTTCGTTACAGTGCGCGATGCTGACCGCATGGCGCGCTGGGATCCATTCGACCAGAACCGCTATGCAGATTTTTTCGACGTAGAGTGGATGTTCGGCATGCCGCGCGCTCGCGACAACTCAGAGGCAGTGTTCGACATCGTCATCGGCAATCCGCCCTATGTGCGGCATGAGGACATCAAGGACCTGACGCCGGTTCTGAAGAATGAATACCACTATGAGTGCGCCAGCAGTCGCGCCGATCTATATGTGTTCTTCTATGAGCGGTCGGTGAAGCTGCTCAAGCCCAAGGGAGTGCTGTCATTTATCACTTCCAACAAATGGTACCGCGCCAAATATGGCGAGGCTTTGCGTCAGTTCATGGCAACGCACACGCGCCTGAACAGCATCATTGATTTTGGTGACGAAGCCGTCTTCACGGCTATTGCCTACCCCACCATCGTTATCGCCACCAGGCGAGACAAGCCACTTAATCCGCCGCCGGCGACGGATATGGTGCGTGCACTGAATTGGACACAAGAGCACCCGGTGGAAACCTTCCCTTCTGTGTTTGCCGTCGGGAATTTTGAAGTACCGCAAGCAGAATTGAGAAAAGACGGCTGGCAGTTGGAATCCCCAGATAAACGTCAACTTTTGGCCCGAATCCGTGCGGCGGGGACTCCGCTGGGCGAGTATGTGAATGGCCGATTCTATTATGGAATCAAAACTGGTCTGAACGAAGCATTTGTCATCGATGCGGCAACTCGGGATAGGTTGATTACGGAAGATCCGAAGTCAGCAGAACTCATCAAACCTTACCTTCGAGGTCGTGACGTCAAACGCTGGAAAGTCGAATGGGCCGGGCTATATCTCATTGCCTTTCCATTTGGCTTCCATGAGAACCTAAAGAATTACCCTGCAATCTTGAGGCACCTATCCCAGTTCGAGGAGGGGTTGCGCAAGCGCGGACAGTGCACTTCGTCACGAAACGGCAAAGGTGTAGGGCAGCATCATTGGCTAGAACTTGATAACAACCCGAAGGGGACCTACCTTGCTGAGTTCGAGCAACCGAAGATTTTCGTTCCCGCGATTGAGGATGGTGTTGATTATGCGCCGGACTTGGCTGGCTATTACGGGAATGACAAGACAAACATCATTGTTACGGAAGAGTGGCGCTATGTTCTCGCCGTGCTGAACTCCTCGGTTTCCTGGTGGATCACACAGCAGACATTCTCTGGTAAGCAAGGCGGTTTCTACGAATTCAAACCGATGTACGTTTCGCAAATCCCAATCCCGTCTGCTTCCGCGCAAGAAAAAACTATCTTGGGCACGCTCGTCAATGGTGTTCTGGCTACTGCTGACGCGCGCTTCGAACAACTCATCAACGGCCTTGTTTTCGAGCTATTTTTCCCCGACGACTTACACCGTGCCAACATTCGCCTCTTCGACGCGCTCGAGAAAACAGGCATCGGCAAGCTAGCTCTCTTAAAGGATGAAGCACTCGCCATTGCGGCAAGTGAACTGCTCAACGGTATCTTCGCCACCAGTCATCCCATATACGGAATGTTGTTCGACCTGCAGGGCCTGGATGTGGTGCGTATCGTCGAGGGCCGAGAATGACTAGGCCGCCAAACCCATTGCGTATAAAGCGACTCACTCTCACGGATTTTCGGGCTTTCCCTGGACCTGCTCCCGTGCATTTTGATCTCGACAGTAAAAATATGCTGGTCTACGGGGAGAATGGTGCGGGCAAGTCTTCGATTTTCTATGCGCTGTCCGAGTTCTTCTCGCTCAAGCCTAGCCGAAGTCTGCGTGGACTCAAGAATGTGTTTTCAGGTGAGTCGGAAACAGGTTGCGCGGTCAATATCGAGTTCAATGATGGTGCGCCGGAGGCAAGCTGGTGCCTGCAAGTAGGCTCTGGTGTTCTAGGTGCCGCGCCCCTTGGTAGCCATTCCATTGGTGGCGCAGCTTCGATACGCGAACGGCATCCTGCAGCAGTTTCTGGCGGCAATGATCCACGTGTGATTCAGACAGCGCTACGCAGGGCCTGCCTAGATTACCGAGCGCTACTTGATACGAACTACAAGCACGGCGATGGCGCAGTCAACCTCTTCGAAATCGCCGTTGAAAAGCTATTGGGTGATTTCCTCGTGCCAGTCAGCGGCGGGCAATCGCGTACGATCAGAGAACTGTGGGCAGCTGTAGAAAGTGCCACGCGTGGCCAACCGTCAGCTCCGAAATCCGGCAGTGCTCCCAGTACCGCATACCAGCGAGCGCTTAGCGCGTGCTCTGAATTCAACAGCGGACTAAATCAAGCTTTAGCTGCCTTGCTTCCTTTCGTCGGTACTTTGCTTGGCGAACTGATTGGATCAGATGTAACAGTTGCCACGTTTGTCTTCGGTGGGGTCACCTACACGGCTGCCCATTACAAACGCGACCGCACGATTGCCGGCCGCTTGCTCACACTGGATGTTAGCTATCGTACCCATCAGCTCACGGTGCCACAGCATTTCCTGAATGAAGCACGACTCTCCGCGCTAGCACTGGCGATCTATCTGGCGGGACGACTTGCCTGTACCCCTACAGCAACACCGAATGCATTGAAGCTACTGGTACTCGATGACGTCTTGATCGGGCTTGATCACTCCAATCGGCTTCCAGTACTAGATGTCTTGCGCACCCATTTCGCCGACTGGCAAGTGCTGCTGTTGACTCACGACCGGGTGTGGTTCGAGATGGCCCGTTTTCACCTTGGCAATACGGGACACTGGAAGTGCCTGGAGGTGTTTGAGGGGGCGGATGTTGTACGGAATATTCCGGCACCGACAGTACGAGCCCCGGGGGACAAGGCGGCAAAGGCTTGTCTCGACCAGGCGCGCGACTTTCTCGACTCCCATTACATTCCAGCGGCCGCGAACTACACGCGGTCGGCTTTCGAGTTGGCCTTGAAGTCGTTTTGCGAGCGCTTTGGTGTACCGGTGGTATTCAAGTCTGACCCGCGTCATGTGGATACAGAAAAGCTTTTGGCGGCCATTGAGGGATGGCTCAAAGGTCATACTGCCAAGGGATGTTTGGCCGGTGTCATCGAGCGGGTCAAGCTGTTCCGCAAAGTCGTACTCAACCCTTATTCCCATGCTGCTCCACCGAATATTGCCCGCGCCGAGGTGGATGGCGCGATTTTGGCGGTTGAAAAATTGCTGGCTGTAGTAGAGCGCAGTACGGATGGCGATCCGCTTCAGGCCGCACAAGAGCTTATCGGCGCTGCCCAAGCTACCAGCGAACAACTACACGCTGCATTGGGATACCTGCGTGCGGCCTTTCATGTAGGTCTGCGACAATTTTGCAACCGCAAGCACGTGAGCATTATTTTCAAGGAGCGAGGGGAAGATGCTCAGTCTCTATGGTCAGCAGTGTTTTCCCAACGGGCAGTATTGTTTTCTCCTCCTCACCAACAGCTTCCCGTTCAAATTGAGGCCGAGCGCGGATGGTTGATTTCGCCGGTTGCAGAGGCCGACCTCGCGAGGCTTGCACATGCGGACCTGGTGCGAATCATCGGATTGCTCGTTCCCGCGGGAGGAGCAGGAATGGTGCTCGATATGCTTTAAAACGCAAATTCCCAGAATAGCGTAACCAACATCGCCAAGAAGCTCGGCAGGTAGAGAAGTCTGTCTTAATGGGCTCCAACGGCCTGTTCAGAGCAATGCAACTGGCGTGCTGTCAAGCGACACGAGGATTTGACCCCCTGGCGACATCTGGAATTGACCCCCAGGGTTAATCAACTAGTTGATGTAATCGGTTCGGCCGTCGCCTTCTGCAGCAGGCCGCTCCGTCGTTTGTCGCGTAGCCGGTAACTATCTCCCCGGATCGTGACCACCTGGCTGTGATGCAGCAGCCGATCCAGGATGGCCGTTGCCGCCACTGCGTCACCAAACACTTGGCCCCATTCCCCCACCGGGCGGTTGCTGGTGATCAGTAGGCTTGCCCGCTCATAGCGCCGCGAGACCAGCTGGAAGAACAGGTGCGCTGCCGCCGGCTCCAGCGGCAGGTAGCCCAATTCATCGACGATCAGCAGCTTGGGTTTCGATAGCTGCAACAGCTTCTCCTCCAAGCGCCCATCGGCATGCGCCTTCGTCAGTCCAGCCATCAGCGATGCAGCAGAACTGAACAGCACCGTGTAACCCCGTTCTACCGCCTCACGCCCGAGTGCTACCGCCAAATGCGTCTTGCCGACTCCGGGCGGTCCCAGCAGCAACAACGCTTGACCGTGGCCAATCCAGCGCCCGGTGGCCAAATCCCGGACCTGGCCGGGATCAATCGACGGCTGCGCATCGAAGTCGAAGCCCTCCAGCGTGCGTACACAGGGGAATCGAGCCAGCTTCATCCCCATCTGGATGCGTCGCGTATCGCGCCGGGCCACCTCTCGCTCGGCCAGGAACAGCAGCGCTTCGCGAAGTGTCATTTGGGCACGGCTCGCTTCGTCCAGCAGGCTATCCAGCTGATCCCGGATCGCCGTCAAGTGCAGCCGGGTCAACAGTTCTTCCAGTCGGTCGGGTTCGATCATCACCAGCCCCCTCCGACCAATTCCTCATACTCTGCCAGCGGGCGCAGCAAAGCGCCGCCGTGTGGCGGGACCGGCTCGGATAGCGGCGGCACGACCCCAAGCAGATGGGCGCGGTCAATTTGCCGTCCGCGACTGCCGGCCAACTCGGCGTGATGCGCTACTTCCTGGCCGGCGTAATGGACCGTCACCGTGCCTGCTCGTACAGCGACCGTGACCATCTCGCCGATCAGCCGCCAGGGCACGCTGTAGGCATTAGTATCGAGCTCGACACAGCCTTCGGCATTGACGCGACGGATCAGCTCCCGCACTTGCAGGAACGGCACTATGCCGGCAACAGGACGCAGATGCGGACGTTCGCCGTCGAACCGCTCCTTGGGCGCCATGCCGGTCGTCCCGTGGATGCGGGTATCGGCCACCTCCCGCTGCCAGCGGGTCAAGTGAGCCTCCAATGCGGCCCAGCTCTCGAATGTGTAACCGGCGATAGCATTCTTCTTCACATAGCCAACGCCGTTCTCGGTCTTGCCCTTGGTGCGCGCACGGAACGGCGCGCAGGCCTTCACGCGCACATCCCAATGCCGGCAGAACGCCTCGAAGCGGCTGTTGAAGCGGACCTGCCGGGTCTGCATGTCGTGCTCGACCACGAGGGCCTTGGCGTTATCGATCAGCAGAGTCTGCACCCGTCCACCGAAGTGCTCGAACGCCGCTTCGATACCGCCAAACCAAGCACTCTGCCGTTCGTGACGGAATGGGCAAACAAAGCCACGGCGCGAGTAGCCAAGCGTCGCCACGAACAGGTACACACGCACCAGTTCGCCACCGATCTGGATGCGCACTTGGCCGAAGTCGATCTGCATCTGCTCGCCAGGAGCAGTCTCGAACCGGATCGTCGCTCGCCGGCTGGCTTCAAGCTCCTGCCGATATGGCCGGCAGGCGCGTTCAACGGTGCGCAGGCTGGTGGCAATACCGTGTTCCTTAGCCAGTAGCTGACGCACCACGTCGCAGTTGCCCTTGTGCGTTAGAAACTGCTCACGTAGCCAGGCCTCGTGCCCGGTGAGCACGCCGCTGCGTTGCGGCTGCTGGTATGGCACCGGGCCGCCGGCACGCAAATAGTGCCGCACGGTATTTCGGGCGATCCCCAGCGTCTTGGCAATCCGCTTCGCCCCCCAGCCGGATTGCCCCAGTCGAACGATTGCCGTTACTGCTTCCGGCTCCAACATCTCCCGTACTCCACAAACCTCACGGGGTACAGGATGACTCGCTGAATACTGCGTTTCCAACGACTGCCTCCTTGCAAACAAGGGGGTCAGTTCTTCGTGTCGCTAGGGGGTCAATTTACGATGTCGCCTGACACGTGCAGTACGAATGGTGTCATGGGTGCGCAGTGAGGATGCAATTAGGTGTGCAGTTGGGATGCTATTTCGCAGCGTGGCAACCCCTGTCATGAGAACGAGCGTTTTCATGGGGGCTGTCTCCTCGTGACTGCTTCAGCTACCCACATGCCCACTAGGGGTTGACAGCATGGCAGATTGATCCTAAATTAGGATCTATTAAATCCTAATTCGGGATTTTATATGGAGGTGTCTCGTGCGTAGATCCTATGATGAAACCGCAATTCTTCTAGCCCTGCTATTGCATCGATCAGGAAAGACACGATGTCGAGTCAGCAAGAAAACTTTTGAGGTGATGTCTCAACGTGCTCGATTGCATAGATCCTTCATTGAATTAGTGCGAGTTGGGCTTGAGGATCTTGGGGTCGTCTTGTTTGACCTTGAGCGCGGCGGATTTGCGCTTGTCGCTGCGAGCGCACTGGAGGGGGCTCCCCCTGCTTCGTCAGGGCTTATCACCACTGATCTGATGCGCTTGAGAACAGGGAAGCTATCCTTCGAAGACATTCTTACGGAACTAGGTTTCCAGGATGAAGAAGATGAAGAAGATGAAGAAGATGAAGAAGATGACGAGTAACTAGTCGGTCTTCCCTAGCTATGGCATTTGGCCGATCAGCAAAGGCATGGCTGGCTGTGTTACGGATTCATACTCGGGCAGACCCATCGTCATCTATAACGTACACATCATATAATATTGACATAGTCAATATTTGTCTGTATCGTAACAAATGGAAGATTGGCCGAGCGGTCTAAGGCACCCCATTGATACTGGGGCGACCCATGCAAATGGGTCCAAGGGTTCGAATCCCTTATCTTATAAAGAAGAGCTGCCCTAGAGGCAGCTCTTCCCATTTCAACAGCGTAACGGTATGGCTCTGGGTTGCTGGGCGAGTCCTATGAAACCGAAGCACCGTCGCCGCTGTTCTGTCGAAGAGAAGCTGGCCATGGTGCGTGAGAGCTTCTAGCTAGGATAAACGGTGTCACTGGTAACACGATGACTCGGTATCAAACCAAACGAGCTCTTACATTGGCGCAAGCTTCTTCAGGAAGGCCGTCTATTCGCGGTGAAGGCAGGAGAAGCCTGGTCTGTCCCGCTCCCCACGTTGGGGCTAGCCGAAGTGCTGAAGCAGATCCACGAGCTGTAGTGGCTGTTGGACAAGAAGAATATTGAGGCGTGGAGGTGGCCCCTTCACATCTGACCGTAGAAGCAGACACTCCGGCGGAGTGACAGGATAATCGCTGACATCGATGGCCTGATGAAGCCGAAGTGGTGGTAGAACTGAAGATGCTCGTTGGAGACTTGCCCAGCTGTGACTACTCCCTCTCCTGATTACGAGTATCGGTAGTGACAGCCTCCATGACCGACGCAAGTTCTTCCGCCAGGTCTTTGTGATGGCGCTTCAAGTAGTCCGAAATGGCCTCGTTACGCATCAGGCGTGAGATGTAGCCTTTCGCAACGACCAGCACCAGCATGGTTTCACCCAGTGTCTCCTCCACCAGTTGGTAATCATGGTGGAGCTTTTCCATCTCACGCTCCATGTGTGCGATGTCTTCCGGTGTCACCTCGGAGTGCTTGGTCTTTTTCTTTTCGACTAACTGTTCAGGTCGGGTCGCGACCAGAATCATGTCGATATAGCTTTGGGTGAAGCGGTTGGCTGAGAGCATCATCTCGGCCGCCTCGATCTGGCGCATGGGCTTCATTTTGCGCAGTACGCGAAACACCTGCTGGCCGATCATGCGGTCTTTGAGCAGTTCGACCACTTCCGGGGCGATACCGTCCAATAGATGCTGGCGAGCATGGATGCGGTCGACGTTGACATTGAGCACCTGAGCAATGCGCTCGGCCGGCACGCCTTTCTTGATCGCCGCCAGGATCATCCTGTGCTCCTGGATGGCACTGATCCGGTTGATCTGACGGTTGTAGGTGAATCCTTCATCGTCGGTTGAGACCAGGCAAACGGCCTCCTGATCACCCAACTCTTTCAAGGCCTCGAGCCGTAAATGGCCATCCAGCAAGATGAAATGCTGAGCGTCTCCGTTGACCCGCTTTTCCGGGTGTACGGCGAGCGGCTCGACGATGCCGAGTTCACGGATGGAGGCTAGAATGGCTTGGTACTTGACCGACTTCAGCACGTCCTGGCCAACTAGGCGCGTCGGCAAGATATTCTGGATTGGAACCCTGATGGTTTCGGCCTCGAAACCCATCCGAACCTGTGTCATGCATGCCCCCCTCCACGTACCCGTTCCGCGAGAGGTTGTGGCATGTCTTGAATATTCTCTGCCCGGAGCAAGGTCAGGAAATGTTCGTCAGCCATCAGACGGCGCAAGGCGGTAGTGACGAAAAGGAGGCGTTGGTCGTTGATCTCCGCTTTTTTGACCATTAGCTTTTGCCGGCGTACCTCGGCCTGATAGGTCTTCAGAAGCTTCTGTGGGGTGACATTCTTGTCTCCTCGACGATGCCATCCTCTTCGATAGCCTTTACCGAATGTGGTCCGTTGCGTGATCAGTCGCCGTACCCGCATCAGCTGGTCACCTTTGAGCAAGCCTGATTCGTAGGCCTGCATCATGGCACTTTGGATTTCGTCATTGCCCGATCGTGCAATTTCAGCTGCCAGAGAAATAGAAAGCCAGCCTGCTTCAACGGCGCCAATCAGCCGTTCCTCCCCTTGGCGTAGTAAATAAATGATGGAATAGATGTAGCTCGGGTCCAGACCGGTCTTTTGCGCGATCTGTGCGTTGTTATAGCCCCGGTCTTCCAGTATCCGGACCGCATCCAGCAAGTCATGGTTGGAATGCTTACGCCGGGCCAGGTTTTCCACCAGGCTGATCAGGTAGCGGTCTACTTCAGAAGCCTGGACCACGACACAGGGAATTTCCTTCTCCCCCAGCATCTGGTAAGCCTCGTAGCGACCCTGTCCGCAAATTAGGTCATAGTGCTGCCCCGTCTCGTCCTTGCCCCCTTCCGCAACCGTGATGGGCCGTTTCAGGCCAAGGGTGGCAATGTTTTCCACCAGGCGCGCAAAAATCTTCTTGTTGCGAACACGAGGGTTGAGCACTCTGATCCGGCTAAGCTCGACGAGGCGGATCTCCGATTCCCCGTTTACATGGTGCAGAACTGGGAGCGCGAGTGTCATGACAGCATCTCCCGCAAAGAAGTACGCCGCGACAGTGTAAATAGCGCATCCAGCGTGTCGAACCGGTAGATTTCCAACCCGGCTTCGTTTTGCTGCGCCAAGGTCAGCTTAGGTAGCGTCATATCGATCGCCGGCAACAGGTAGTAATCCAATGCCTGCGTGCCTTCTGGGGACATTCGCACGGCCACGGTGATGTCGGGAAACAACCCGGTATCGAAGCGGATAACCCAGCGGTTCGAGCCTGCTTGGGTCTCTCGGCATCGGCTGAGCACCAGTGAGACGGTAAATTCTTCGTTGATGGTGAGCAGGCCGTTTTCCGGATCGGTCATCACCCTCCCTCCCAATGACCGGATGTGCTCGATCGTTTCCTCGACCAGATGCGGATAGCGCTCACGCAAGCTGCGATTGGCCTCGATGTAGCTGTAATCGCGATCCGGGGTGTAACCGATCAGGGTGTAGCTCCGCAGCAAGCTGCCGAACCGGCTCTGGTAGGCACTGCTGGAGGGACAATCTTCTGCCTCGTCGATCACCAGGCCGGACAGGTACCCCTGCTGTTTATACAGTCTACGTAGTGCCTCCAGCATTTCTTCGTCCGACAGGCGATACGAACGGGACTGGATGATGGCTTGCGCCGCCTCGAACAGCGTTTTATTGACGATGGGCTCAAAGGCGCCATCGGCGCGTACCCACTGCTCCGGGCTGTTACGCACCCGTTGGTTTTTCAGCTTGAAGGAGCCGTGGTTCCAGACGTTGTTGCCGATGTACTTTTCGTTGATGAGCACCTGGTGCACTGTGCCACGTGTCCATACTCGCCCCAGGTCCGTCTGTATGCCGCGTTGGTTCAACATGCTGGCGATTTCCCGTTCGCTTCGCCCTTCCTCCACAAAGGCCCGGTAAATGTCCCCGACGATGGCCACTTCCTCCGCTGGGCCCGGGATCAGGATGATCCGGTCGGTCTGAATGCTCTTGTGCTCTCCTCGTGTCAGCAGGGCTTTGGGTGTCCCGGTGTGATCGACCAACTGTCGGCGCAATCCGTAACCAGCTGGTCCCCCCTGCCGGTAGCCCCGCTCGATCAGCCGTGCCTGGCCGGCAAACACCTTCACTGACAGCTCACGGCTGTATTCACCAGCCATGGTGCGTTTGACGCTCTTGATGATGCTCGATACCGGGCTGCCGTCGTTGACGAACTGCTCCGCGCAGTATTGGACGGACACACCGGCGTGCTTGCAGCGGATCTCGTAACTGGCGCTTTCATCCGGATCTTGAAAGCGCCCCCAGCGGCTCACGTCGTAGACCAGGATGGTGGAGTAGTCCGCTTGCCCCGACTCGACGTCCTCCAGCAGGTTTTTCAGCGCATGACGGCCATCCAGGCGTAGGCCACTTTTCCCCTCGTCGGCGTAAGTACGGACAATGTCTATGTTTCGTTGCTGTGCGTACAGGAATAGGGCCGCCGCCTGATTTTCTGTGGAGTACTGCTGGTGCTCGGTCGACATGCGGACGTATGCCGCCGCCCTGACAGGGTAGGGGTATTGCGTTCTTTCTATGCCACTGCTCGACAAGTGGTTCATGGCGAGCTCCTGCTTTACTGGCCGGTTCAACGGATGGGGGGCCAGGCGCCAGGCATCGGCGAGGATTGCCGGCGTGGTGGTTCCATTTCTCAATCTAGCGGGGGAGATCGGAAATATGGGGCCTAAAATGGGCAGAGTTCTGCCGGAAATGGGCAAAGTTCTGCCCATGGAGTCGACCGGTGGCTCCGGTGCGAGCTATGCCCTGGAAATTGCGATGGCGTTGCAAAAGGAGCTCGGACAATCCCATCGCGCCATCAAGACCGTGATGGGCTGGACAGGAGCGAGCGAAAGGAGCGTGAAGAACTGGATTTCCGGGGAAAGCGGCCCGTCAGGGGACTACTTGGTGGCTCTCATCCGTCATTCGGATAGAGTCTTGGAATGTGTTATGCATATGGCGGACCGCCCACACGCAATCGCCACAGCCAAGCTGCCAGACATTGCCAAGCTCATGTACGAGGTGCTCGAACTTTTCGAGCGACCCACCCGTGACGATCCATAGCACGAGGTACTGCCAATGAACCAAGCGAACGCAGCGGGTCCAACTGACCATTCCGAACCACCTACGCCAGGCATGCCCTGGTCCACGCCAAAACCTCTGGTAGAATCGCTACCAAGAGCCTATCAATACGTCGATCGTAAGTCTTTGATTTGTAATGGTTTGCGACAAAATTTTCACGAAGAGCGCAAATTTTGGAGGATTTTTTCACGATTTCAGCAAATTTTGGGGCCAGAAAATTTGCACGAAGATGAAAAAAGCCTTTGAAATCAAGGGTTGAGTTTTTCACGAACTCTGCAAACCTACAGTAGTTTTGCAGAGTTCGTGAAAGTTTTCAGCAGAGTCTGAAAAGTTAAACGGTCGAATCAACAGCCCAGCCCTCATGCGGTTGGGCTGTTTTTTTTGTGAGTTTTGTATAATTGATGCTTTACGAAAATAACTAACAAAAAACGCCATTTATATAAAATAAATGCCGTGATTTCTCTAAAGTTTACAACGCACTTCATACTTATCACGGTATTTTTGTGGTGCCGCCACCACTGACTTTGGAGTCAGTAATTCAATAAAATCAAGGGTGCTTATCGATAATGTCAGCCTGGCTGGAGTGTTCGAAGATATAAAATAATGTGAATGCCTTGGAATATTGATAGTTTTATGAAAAACTATCAATCTAGGAAAAATACCCTAGACTAGAAGGTGGGCCGGCAGATGTCCTGCTGCTCGAGCGCAACGTACGCGAGCCGTGAGCCTATCGGATTGTTGGATCGCTTTGATGCACGTGGCTGGTTCGGTTGCCGCTCGCCCATCGAGGTGCAGGAACTCCTGATGGAGCTCATCGCGGAGCGCTACCTGGAGTCGCCGGGCTGTAGTTTCAAGGATATCGGCTTCATTCTGCATTCCTCTTCTTGAATTGCTAAAGACAGCAGAAACTTGTCCTTACAGAATTCCCTGTCCTGGTTGGCTAGACTACAAGTGACGATGCTTTTACATCACGTATAAGGACAAAGAAAACGGCTGATACGTGATGTAAAAGCCGTAGATGTTAAGACAGCATAGCTTAAAGATTGAGGCCATGCCAGCCTCATTAAAAGCCCCGGACCCAAGCCGACCCATCAGGTCGTTAAGAGACGTGTTGGCTTTCAATGTGCGCTTGCATCGAGTCGAGAAGAAGCTTTCCCAGGAACAGCTTGGCTTCGTTGCCGGGCTGGATCGTACCTTTATCAGCCAGGTCGAGCGGGCCAGGATCAACGTATCGCTCGATAACATCGAGAAGATCGCCAACTCGCTCGAGGTGTCGGCTTCCGAGCTGTTGAAGTGGCCTGAGCTGTAAGCTGCAGCGGGCAGGTCAGTCCGCCCCCAAATCGCATGCCTTCCCCCTGCCACGATCTGACATGGGGGAATAAAAGGGGACACCCATTAGCCGGCAAGCTGAATCGTATTTATGCAACAAAACCCCCCGCTATCGAAATCAGGCCTAACATGAACAGCTTGATCAAGAGCCTAGTTAATATCTTGATTTTCGTGCAGCGTAGCTATACAGTGCACACATGATCACTTCGTTCTGCCACAAGGGGCTTGAAGCCTTTTTCACGACAGGTAGCAAAGCAGGCATCCGGCCCGATCATGCGGCACGGCTGCGCAAGCAGTTGACGGCACTGGACGCGGCCAAAAGCGCGGACGACATGGCGGTGCCGAGTTGGAAGCTGCACCCGCTGAAAGGCGATCTGGCCGGGCATTATGCCGTGACGGTCAATGCCAACTGGCGGCTGACCTTTCGCTTTCTGCCCAATGGCAATGCCGAGCTGGTCGATTATCAGGATTACCACTAGGAGACCTCAACATGAGCCGTATGCATAACCCGGCACACCCTGGCGAGGTGCTGCAAGACTGGTTGGAAGGCATCAGCGTAACCGATGCCGCCCGTAAGCTGGGCGTGACTCGCCCCGCTCTGTCGCGCATTCTGCACGGCCATGCCGGCATCAGCGCTGATATGGCGCTTCGCCTGGCCGAGGCACTGGGAACTAGCCCCGAGCTGTGGCTCAACATGCAGACCGCCTGGGATTTGTGGCAAGCAGAGCAGCGGCCCCGTCCGCATGTCGAGAAGCTGCTGGCCGCCTGATTTATCCCCTGCTTCTCGGTTGCCGCACTCCTGGCGGTGAAGTACGTTGTATTCCCCCTGCCACGGACTACCATGGAGCAAACTCCAATCATTCGGGAGGGCGGCGATGGGGATCAACAGGCGAGAATTTCTGCGTGTCGGTTCGGGTGGCTTGCTCCTGGCTGGCGGTGGCTTGCTGGTGCCGGCCTGGGTCAGGGGCGCGCAGTTGCTGGGGCAGGAGGGGTTGCCGGACGGCACGCGCGACTCGGCCTTGCTCGAGGCCTTGCCCGGCAAGGCGCCGCTGATCAAGCGCACTTTCCGCCCGCCCAACTATGAAACCCCGCTGGAGTACTTCCGCGAGGTGTTCACCCCCAACAAGGCGTTTTTCGTCCGTTATCACCTGGCCAATATCCCCGAGGTGGATGCCCGCTCCTGGCAGCTGCGCATCGGCGGCGAGGTGGATAGCCCGCTGGTGCTGACGCTGGACGAGCTGCGCCGCTTCGAGACGGTGGAACTGGCGGCGGTCTGCCAGTGTTCCGGCAACCGGCGCGGGCTGTTCCAGCCGCATGTGCCGGGGGTGGAGTGGGGCTACGGCGCCATGGGCAACGCACGCTGGCGCGGGGTGCGGCTGCGCGACCTGCTGAACAAGGCCGGGGTGAAGAAGGGGGCGCTGGAGATCGTGCTCGACGGCGCGGACGGCCCGGTGCTGGAAAAGACCCCGGATTACGTCAAGAGCCTGCCATTGTGGAAGGCGCTGGACGAAAACACCCTGATCTCCTTCGAGATGAACGGCGAGCCGTTGCCGCACTGGAACGGCTTTCCGGCGCGGCTGATCGTACCGGGCTGGACCGCCACCTACTGGATCAAGCACCTGACGTCGATCAACGTGGTGTCGTCGCCGTTCGACGGCTTCTGGGTCAAGAGCGCCTACCGGGTGCCGGTCGGCAAGTTTCCGCTGGTGGAGCGCTTCTTGTCGCAGGAGACGGCGGTGAACACGCCGATCACCGAGATGGTGGTCAATTCGCTCATCACCAGCGTGCGCGACGGCGACCGTCTGCCGCTGGACAAGCCGCTGGAGCTGGCGGGCATCGCCTGGGACGGGGGCTATGGCATCCGCCGGGTGGAGGTGTCCACCGACGGCGGCAAGAGCTGGCGCAACGCGGAGCTCGGCACCGATCACGGCCGCTTTTCCTTCCGTCCCTGGCGTTACCGTTTCCAGGCGCCGCGCAAGGGCCGCTACACGCTGCTGGCCAAGGCGACCAACCGTGTCGGCCAGACCCAGACCTCCGAGCTGATCGCCAACCCGGCCGGGTATCACCATAACCTGGTCCAGCGGGTGGTGGTGGACGTGGTATGAGGGCCAAGCCATGAACAAGACTCTGTGTGCGCTGCTGGTGTGCTGGCCCGTCCTGGCGCTGGCGGACGAGGGCGCGGTCAAGCTGCGGCCGGGTGCCAATCAGGAGGTGGTGGCCCGCAACTGCGTGGCCTGCCACAGCCTGGACTACATCCAGATGAACTCGCGCTTTCTCGACCGCAAGGGCTGGGAGGCGAGCGTGACCAAGATGATCAAGGTGATGGGGGCGCCGATCAGGGAGGAAGACGTGCCGCTGATCCTCGATTACCTCGATCAACAGTACGGCAAGCCGAAGTAGGCCCGGCCGGCGTGGCCGCGTCGAGGTGCCCGCTTATGGCGCGCTGCGTGCCGGCAGGTCGGTCGTGCACCAGTCCAGCATCTTGTCCCGCAGTGGTCGCCCACAAGCTGATCGGGTTGACGTGCAGTGACGGTTCGCTTCTGTCCCGCGTCGCGGCGTAGAGTCGTTGCAGCGTGATAAATGGCAATGCGGCCACCCCTTTGCCGGGGTGGCCGCATCGTTTTTGGCCGACAGGAACCGTCTCGCCGGGCCATCGCCCGTCGTCAAAACCGTTCTTGTCTGGTCAGGCCGCTGCCGTTACGGATTGATGTCGATGATCTGCGTGATGTGCGGCTGGCCCTCGCCCGGCAGCGGCTGGTAGATGTGGATTTTCACCACCCGCAGCGGGGTGTTCGGTGCCACGACCTGGGCCTGGGACAGGTAGGAGTAGTTGGTGCCCGCAACCACCTGGGTGGCAAAAGCAAACGGGGTGTATTTCACGCCCATCAGGTTCACAGCTTCTGCAAAAACCTTTTTGGCTTCGGTGGTGAGTTCGAAGTCAAAAGCGGTCCAACCGCCAACAACGGTATTCGACATAATGTTCACCTTTAAAAATGGTTGCACTTGAAGAGCCCCGAAACTGCTGCAACCTTACAGTTAAGGGAAATCAAATTCAGCGGGATTTCCATACCGATCGCCGACATTGGCGGATAAATGCCGCCAGTTTCATGACATCGCGATCTTGGCTGGGTAGCACCAACGCTGCATTCATTCATCATACATAGTGGCGCCGTGATTTCAATGACGAAAGAATAAAAATTAATTGATGCGGGTCTGATCGGGCATAAATAACGTCTATGACAATGGATTAATCCGGGCGGCGGCAGGAGGCATTGGCGGGGCGTGCCCGTTCCCAGCCAGGGCGGGTGTCGTCCGGCGTTGTCGGGCACGCAATGAGCCTCTCGGCGAGGCCCATTGCGTAAGCAGCGCTCCCCCTACAGGGCATATCCCTTGGCGGGCATGGCCCGCCGTGGTCAGCTCCCGCCCGACTCGTCGTAGAGCACCTCGGCCACTTCTTGCAGCGCGGCGTTGTAGAGGTACAGGGACAGGGTTTCGTCGGTGTACGAGCCCCCCAGCACCAGGGCGCTGCGGGTCGGGCCGGTCGGCACGATGTTGGTGCTCCACAGCGGCGTGTTGGTCCGGTCGTAGAAGGCGAGGTTCCCGTCCTGTTCCATCACCAGGCGCCCCGGCGGATTGGCCATGGGGTGGGCCAGCGCCTGCCACAGCGGGCTGGTGCTGCCGCTGCCCAGCAGTACCGGCCCCAGTGTGGGGTCGTTGCGCAAGGTGGCGCTGCCGTCCAGCGTGGCGATGGCTTGGCCGGCCGCCAGGGTCGGCTGGCTCCAGTCATCCAGGCGGTTCACGCTTTGCATTTCCCCGACCAGATCGGTTTGCACCAGGGTTTTGACGGTGTTCGCCGACCAGCCGTGGTAGGCCGCCACGGTCGAGAGGATGATCACCTTGGCGAGCGCGGCCATGGGGGTCATGTCGGCCGGGCTGAGGGCGCCGACCGAGGGCAGCCAGGCGCCGGCGGCGTAGGCGCTGTCGTTCACGGTGCCGCTGAGCACCTGGGTGCAATCGACGATCACCACGCCTGCCGCGTCGGCGCGGGCCAGCGCTTGGTAGATGGCGCCCTCTGCCGGGTTGTCCGGGTTGCCGGAGGGGAAGTTGCCCTCGCCGTACGATTCGAGCACCAGCCCCTTGATGCCGGTGGCCCCGCAGGCATCGATCAGGTTGGCGATGACCGCCGTGCCCGCCGACGCCGAGTAGGCCGCCGGGAAGGCGTTGAACTGCATGGCGGGAAACGCATCGATGTGCTGGGCGATGTACGCCAGACGCTGCTGCAGGGCGGACAGGGTGGCGGGGGTGTCCAGGCTGACGTCCGGGGTGGCGGGCAGCGGCAGGACGTTGGCGAAGTCGATGTCGAGTTCGATGCCGTACTCGCCCAGGGCGGGGTAGTTGGGCGAGGAGAAGGCGTTGAACTGGCTGGCGTTGGTCTTGACCGTGCGGTTGCCGCGGTACAGCTGGTTCTGGAAGTACACGCCGACTTCCGGCACGCCGCTTTGTGCCGCCGCCACCGCGCCGCAGACATTCTGGAAGGCATCGGTGTTGTAGTTGATGGCGAGGGCGGTTTGCGGTGAGGCCCGATGGAACAAGGGCACTTGCGAGCCGGTGATGATGACCGGCTTGCTCAGCGTGGCGGTGGGGAAGCCCAACGCGTTGCAATCGGACAGCAGGAAGGACAGGGCGGGGCCGGTGAAGTCCATGCTGTCGGTGCCGTGCAGCACCACCCAGCCATCGTACTGGCCGTAGGTGTTCAACACCCATTCCGCCATCAGGCACCAGTCGGAGGGTTGCAGATTGGTGCTATCCAGCGTGCCGCTGCTGGATTCCGGAAAGGAGATGGGCGGGAAGTCGATGGCGATGTTCGGATACTGCTGCCGCAGGATCGGGGTGATGAGGTTCTTGAAGGCGTTGGAAAAATCGTCGGTGTTCATCGGCGCCAGTGGGTTGCCGACGCAGCCGATGGTGCCGCCCGTGTAGAGAATGGCGATGTTCATGGGATGATGTTCCTCGGTAAGGGCCTGTTTCAGGGGGTGGAACATCAGATGATCTTGACGCCGGTGTCGGGAACGAACATGTAGCAGTAGAACGCGTACTCGACGATCAGGTCGTCCGGGTTGTAGTCGGGCTGGCTCTTGTCGGGCTGCACCGGCCCTTGGTTGACAGTCCAGTTGGCGACGGCCGGGTCCTGGATCAGGTTGCCGGCGAAGTCGAAGTTGGTGACCTGGTCGCCGCCGTCCTTCTGCGACCACGAGTTGAAATTGACCACGTCGTCGCAGCGCGCCCAGTGGTAGTCGCCGGGCCAGTTGGCATCGCCGGCCGGGGAGATCATCAGGGCGACGAAGTGGCCGCCCAGGGCACCGGCGCCGATCAGGCCATGCGGGCTGGTGGCCTTGCGTTTTTGGGCGAAGGCCTTGATGTCGTCGAGGGTGGTGCCGACGTAGATGAGACCGTCCTGTTCGGCGAAGTGACGGATGGACGGGCCGTTGAGGGTGGCCGCGGTGATGAGGTTGCCGCTGGCCCGGCCAGGCTGCGGGAAGGTGTTGGAGGTGATGTTGCAGCCGTAGGCGTAGCAGTTGTTGTGCGGCTGGAACTTGTACGACATGAAGTTGCCGTCGCAGTCTTCCGGCGGGTTGTAGCCCGAGGTGCCGCCGACGACGGTGGGGCTGTACTGGGGGATGCCGATGACTCGCACCGGGGCCGGATTGGTGATGGTGACCGGGACGGTGATGGGGGCCAGATAGTGTTCGTCGGGGGCGGCGGCGTTGGGGGCTGTCTCGGTGATCTGATGAGCCAGGTTTTGCGGGGCGGCCATGCCGCTGAATTTGAACTGCCGAGTTGCCTTATTCATCTTTACGCTCCGTGTCGTGGTGTTGCGGGATAAAGTCTGAAAATGCTGCCCAACGTGGCTCGCCGCTGCGCCAGCCAAACCCATTTGGCATGACGCTGAAGTAGGCTCCCAGCCGGGGTTCTTGTCAATGTCATTTTGCGCGTCGATGCGGGTCCATTGCCGGGACGTGGAGGGGTGTCTGAATTTCGCCACGGGGAGTGGGCAGGGGGAGCCCGGCGGAGGGGGAGGAGGCTGGCTGTGTTGTCGTTTGCGGGCGAGTTCGCCCACGACGGCGGGAACGTTGCCGAGGCGCAGTCTCCCAGGCAGGCATCGTCATCGGGCATGCCGAAGGACAGGCGAGCAGCGAGGGACATCGCGTTTTTTCGGCCATAGAACTGGCAATGGCACCCCATATAGCCAACACTTCAGCTAACGGCAATGTCTCCGGCGCCGTTGGACGGGGCGCGTGGTGCAGGCTCTCGTTTCTTGCCTGGCAGCTTTGGCCCCGGGCCGAGGCTGGCCTGTCGGGGTAACGCTCTTTCATGTGTGCTTGGTGGACTGGGAGGCGCAAGGCAGGCGCCGCTATGGTGATGGCGCGTGCCGCTCCCTGAATTTCGGCTTCTATCGCTCAACGTTCTCTGGCGGCATGCTTCCCCATGGAAACAAAAACTTACGCATCCTTGGCCAGCTTCATCGATTTCATGCTCGATGCGATCTGCGTCGTCGATGCGGAGGGGCGTTTCGTCTTTGTCAGCGCGGCGAGCGAGCGCATCTTCGGCTATACGCCGGAGGAGATGATCGGCCGGGCCATGATCGAGCTGGTGCACCCCGAGGATCGCGCCAGGACGCTGCAGGCGGCGAGCGAGATCATGTCGGGGCATCCCGAGCCTCATTTCGAGAACCGCTATGTGCGCAAGGACGGGCAGATCGTCCACATCATGTGGTCGGCCCGCTGGTCGGAGGCCGATCGGCTGCGGATCGCCGTCGCGCGTGACATCACCGAGCGCAAGCGGGCCGAGTCGATGCAGGCGGCGCTGTATGCCATTTCCGAAGCGGCGCACGCGGCGGAGGATCTGCTGGCCTTGTTCCAACGCATCCACCAGATCATCGGCACACTGCTGCCGGCTCCGAGCTTTGCCGTCGCGCTGTACGACGAGCGCAACGACCAGCTGAGCTTTCCTTACCACGTCGAGGCGCGCGAGCGCACGGCCAGGCCGCAAAAACCCGCCGCCGGCACGCTGTGCGCCGAGGTCATCCGCAGCGGGCAGCCGCTGCTGCTGACCTCCGAGACGCGGGCCTCCCTTCCCGAGCATTTGAGAGCCATCGTCGGCAAGAGCGCGCTGTGCTGGCTGGGCGTTCCGCTCAACTCCCACAAAGGCACCATCGGCGCCCTGGTGTTGAAGAGCGGGGCCGGGGGCGCGTGCTACACCGAAAGAGACAAGGAGCTGCTGCAGTACGTTTCCACCCAGGTGGCCACCGCCATCGAGCGCAAACAGCTGCACGCCCGGCTGCAGTACATGGCGCAATACGACGCGCTGACCAATCTGCCCAACCGGGGCTTCCTGCACGACCGGCTGAAAACGGCGCTCGCCCGGGCGCGGCGGGAGCAGGGGCGCTTGTCCGTGCTCTACCTCGATCTGGACAAATTCAAGCAAGTCAACGACACCCTGGGCCATACCGCGGGCGATCTGCTGCTGAAAGAGGTGGCCAAGCGCCTCAAGCAGTGCGTGCGCGAGGCGGATACGGTGGCGCGCATGGGGGGCGACGAGTTTGTCGTGCTGCTGGAAGGCCTCCCGTTGCCCGAGCACGTGATGATCGTCGTCGAGAAGATCCGCAGCGCTCTCAATCAACCGCTCGACATCGATGGCCATCGCGTGTGCGTGCTGCCGAGCATCGGCGTGGCGCACTATCCGGAGCATGGCGACGGGGAGCAGCAGTTGCTCCGGCACGCCGACGAGGCCATGTATGTCGTGAAAAAGAACGGGGGCGGGCGCTATCAGTTGTTCCAGTGACCACGCCGGGACCGGCTCGCCGGTATGGGGGGCGTTCCGAACAAGCGGGAAAGGCCAACCGGTTGCGGTTGGCCTTTCCACGTGGTGGCTGTCCAGCACCCTGCTCGGCCAGGGCATCCTGGCAACCGCGAAAGCGGCTGAGCTCAGGTCACCGAGGCGCGCTGGTGGAATTCGGGGCGGTCCCAGCTGCCGCTGTCGAGGATGTCCTTGAGCGTGTCGACCGCGTCCCAGATGTCGGCGTAGCCGAGGTAGAGCGGGGTGACGCCGAAGCGCAGCACTTCCGGCTCGCGGTAGTCGCCGATCACGCCGCGGGCGATCAGTGCCTGCATCACGGCGAAGCCGTGCGGGTGGCGGAAGCTGACGTGGCTGCCGCGCCGGGGGTGTTCACGGGGGGTGACCAGGGTGAGCGGGTGGTCAGCGCAGCGTTGTTCCACCAGTTCGATGAAGAGGTCGGTCAGCGCCAGCGATTTCGCGCGCACCGCCGTCATGTCGGCTTGCAGCGCCACGTCCAGGCCGCATTCGACCAGCGACATCGACACGATGGGCTGGGTGCCGCACAGGAAGCGGCGGATGCCGCTGGCGGGCTGGTAGTCGGTGGCCATGGCGAAC
This sequence comes from Pseudogulbenkiania sp. MAI-1, assembly GCF_000527175.1. NCBI lineage: Bacteria > Pseudomonadati > Pseudomonadota > Betaproteobacteria > Neisseriales > Chromobacteriaceae > Pseudogulbenkiania > Pseudogulbenkiania sp. MAI-1. The sequence goes on from NZ_AZUR01000001.1 coordinate 51,273, forward strand.
GGCTGCTGGTGTCCCCACCAGCCCGAGAGCGGCTGCCAGAAGCGGTCCTGATGGCGCGCCGCCACCCAGATGAAGGCGGGCGAACCGGGGCCGCCGTTGAGGTATTTGTAGGTGCAGCCGACGGCGAAGTCGGCTTCGGCGCCGTTGAGGTCGACCGGTACCGCGCCGGCAGCGTGCGCCAGGTCCCAGATGGTCAGCGCGCCGTGGCGGTGCGCCAGCGCGGTGGTGGCGGCCATGTCGTAGAGGTAGCCGGTGCGGTAGTTGACGTGCGACAGCAGCAGCACCGCCACGTCGTCGCCCAGCGCTTGTTCCAGTGGGGTTTCGTCGTCGATCAGGCGCAGTTGGTAGCCTTGCTGCAGCAGGTCGATCATGCCCTGGATCATGTAGAGATCGGTGGGGAAGTTGTCGCGTTCGGACACGATCACGCGGCGTTGTGGCTGGTCTTGCTGCTGGATGCGCAGGGCGGCGGCGAGCGATTTGAAGATGTTGAGCGAGGTGGTGTCGGTGACGACCACTTCGCCGGCGTTGGCGCCGATCAGGCGGCCGAGCTTGTCGCCCAGCCGCGCCGGCAGGTCGAACCAGCCGGCGGTGTTCCAGCTGCGGATCAGGCCGACGCCCCATTCCTGGTCGATGACCTCGGCGCTGCGGGCGCGGGCGGCCTTGGGCAAGACGCCGAGCGAGTTGCCGTCGAGGTAGATCACGCCGGGGGGCAGCTCGAAATGGTGTTTCAGCGCGGCCAGCGGGTCTTGCTGGTCGGCTTGCAGGCAGGCTTCGCGGGTGTGCATGGTGTGGCTCCTTGGGGGGCAGGGACTGAGAACTATCCTAGCACCGGCCTGCCTCGGAAAAATTGCAAGTTTGGCTTGTGAGTGGCTGATTTTTCGCAGAATATTCGATTTTCAGCTGGTTTTAGATGGAGTATTGCGAATGCAGGTCGACGCGATAGATTGGCGCATTCTCGCCGCGCTGCAGCAGAATGGCCGCCTGAGCAATCAGGACCTGGCGGACAGGGTGGCGCTGTCGCCGTCGGCCTGCTTGCGGCGGGTGCGGGCGCTGGAGGAGAACGGCCTGATCCGCGGCTACCACGCCGAGCTCGATGCGCAGCAGCTGGGGTTCGAGCTGGAGGCCATCGTGCACGTCACGCTGGACCGTTCGCGCGAGGAGTGGCACGAGCAGTTTCTCGAGCAGATCGCCGGGTTCGACGAGATCGCGGCGGCGTACGTGGTGAGCGGGCCCACCAACTACGTGCTGCACGTGCGCACGCGCCATCTCACGGCGTTTTCGAATTTCGTGGTGGAGAAGCTCAACAAGCTGCCGGGGATGCGCGACATCTGCTCCTACATCGTGATGAAGAAGGTCAAGGATCAGCTGGGGCTGTTGCCGGTGGGCCAGCACAACTGACGCGGGGGCCGGCGCGGCGAGCGCTTGGGGGGCGGCGCTTTTCTGCGCTACATTGCATGAGGCGCGGCCCGTATTACGCCGCCATGCCGTCGGCTCTGACGGCTCTTGACCGTGATTCGACCATAACTGCAACCACAAGGAAGAAAACGATGCGCAAGTTCGTGATGATCGCTCTGCTGGCCCTGACCTCGGCCAATATGGCCTTCGCCGGTGACGCCGCGTGCGAAGCCAAGGCCGCCGAGAAGAAGCTGGCGGGCGCGGCCAAGACCAGCTTCCTGAAGAAGTGCGAGAAAGACGCCAAGGCCGCCGCCGCGCAGTCGAGTTGCGAAGGCAAGGCCGCCGAGAAGAAGCTGGCCGGCGCGGCCAAGGCCAGCTTCGTGAAGAAATGCGTGAAGGACGCCGGCGCCGCCAAGTAAGCCCGCCTGCGCTTTCGCCAGCCAAGCCCGTCCCCGCGACGGGTTTTTTGCGGCCGGCGGACCATGGCCCGGTGCCGCGGCGGCACCGCGGTCAGCCCTTCGCTGAACGCGTGCGTGCGGGACGGCGGTGTGCGGTGGGGCTGGCGCCTTCACATGTGGAGGAAACCGGACTAGGTTTAATAGATACCAAGGAACAATTTGGGTCTATCCGATGAAGGAGGAGGACGATCATGTCAATCTCTGCCACATTGCAAGACTGCCTCCGCCGCAAGGGCAGTCAGTACGATATCGTGCATCATGCGCACACCCATTCCACCAGCGAGACTGCCGAGGTAGCGCACGTGCCGGGCGACCGCCTGGCCAAGACGGTGCTGCTGTCGGACGAACGCGGCTACGTGGCGGCGGTGTTGCCGTCGACCTTCCGTCTGGAAATGTCCGAGCTGTGGGAAAAGACCGGACGGCACCTCGAGCTGGTGCCGGAAGCGGCCTTGCCCGATGTGTTCACGGACTGCGAAATCGGCGCGGTGCCGCCGGTAGGCATGGCCTACGGCATGAAGACCTACCTCGACGAGAGCCTGACGATGCAGCCGGACGTCTACTTCGAGGCGGGTGACCACGAGGACCTGATCCACATGCGTACCGATCAGTTCCTCGACTTGATGGACAAGGCCGAGCGGGTCAGCTTCGCCCACCGCCGGGGCGCGTGACATTGTAGGAGCGGTGTGGACCACCCCCGCCCGCGGGCGGGGGTGTCTGCGTGCGCGCGGCGCTGGCGCAACGGTTTGCCGAGGTTTCCCCATGGGAAAAGCCATCATCACCCCGCGTAACAACGGTCCCTACCACATCAAGGGCGAGTTCACCATCGTCACCCAGGGTGGCCGGGAGATTCCCGTCGAGCAGGATCAGGTTTGGTTGTGCCGCTGCGGCCAGTCGAAGAACAAGCCGTTTTGCGACGGTTCGCACAAGGCGGCCGAGTTCAAGAGCGATCTCGACGAGGCGCCGTAGCGTCGCGGGGCGTGACAGAAAGCAAAAAGGTTGGCGTGGGCCAACCTTTTTGCCTGTTCATGGTGCCGGCTCCTTGCCGGGCGGGCCGTTACGGCGCCAGCCGCGACTTCTGCCACTGGCCGTCCTCGCCCCGCGTGTACACCACGCGGTCGTGCAGGCGGCTCGGCCGGCCCTGCCAGAATTCGACGCGGTCGGCCTCGATGGCGAAGCCGCCCCAGTGCGGCGGGCGCGGCACGTGCAGCGGGTACTTGGCGCCGAACAGCGCGGCGCGCTTGATCAGCTCGGCCTTGGAGGAAATCTCGCTGCTCTGTTCCGAGGCCCAGGCGCCGAGCCGGCTGGCGTAGGGGCGGCTGTGGAAATAGGTATCGGACACTTCCGGCGCCACCGTCACGGCCTTGCCCTCGATGCGCACCTGGCGCTCCAGCTCGGGCCAGAAGAAGGTCAGCGAGACCCAGGGGTTGGCCGTCAGCTGGCGGCCCTTGCGGCTGTGGTAATTGGTGTAGAACACGAAGCGGCCGTCCTCGACGCCCTTGAGCAGCACGATGCGCGCGCTGGGGCGGCCGTCGTCACCGACGGTGGCCAGGTGCATGGCGGTCGGTTCGTTGACCTTGGCGGCGATGGCCTCGTTGAGCCAGAGCGTGAACTGCTCGACGGCGTCGGGCAGGCAGTCGTCCGGCGACAGTTCCTTCTGGGCGTAATCCTGGCGGATATCGGCGAGCTTCAGCGACATGGCGTCCTCCTGTGGGGCGCTATCTTACTCCCTTGGCCGGGGTGGGGGGAGGGGAACGTGGCGGCGCCGGGCAGGACGGGCCCGGCCGGCTTCTCCTCCGAGGGTAGTAGGGACGCCCGCCACCAGTTTAGGCTAGAATAAGCCATTTAATCTGCGGCCTTTCCGCCCATGCATCTGGTTGCTTTCGGTCTCAATCATCAAACCGCGCCGTTGTCGGTCAGGGAGAAGCTCGCTTTTCCGGCGGAGGTATTGCCGGGAGCGCTGGAGAGTCTGGTCAATTCCGACGCCGCCGGCGAGGCGGCCATCGTCTCCACCTGTAACCGCACCGAGATCTACTGCGCGAGCCACAATCCGCAGGCGGCGCTGGAGTGGCTGTCGCAGTTCCACGGCCTGCCGCTCGAGGAGCTCACGCCCTACCTGTACCAGCTCGACGCCGCCGCCGCCGCGCGCCACGCCTTCCGTGTCGCCTCGGGGCTGGATTCGATGGTGCTGGGCGAGACGCAGATCCTGGGCCAGATCAAGGACGCGGTGCGCGCCGCCGAGCAGAGCGGCACGCTGGGCACCCAGCTCAACGCGCTGTTCCAGAAGACCTTCGCCGTGGCCAAGGAAGTGCGCAGCAAGACCGCGGTCGGCGCCAACTCGGTGTCGATGTCGGCGGCGGCGGTGAAGCTGGCCGAGCAGATCTTCCCGACCATCCGCGAGCTGAAGGTGCTGTTCATCGGCGCCGGCGAGATGATCGAGCTGGTGGCCACCCACTTCGCCGCGCGCAGTCCGTCCTGTATCACCGTGGCCAACCGCACGCTGGAGCGCGGCGAGAAGCTGGCCGAGCGCTTCGGCGGCAACGCCATCACCTTGTCCGACCTGCCCGAGGCGCTGCCGCGCTACGACGTGGTGGTGACCTCCACCGCGAGCCAGCTGCCCATCCTGGGCAAGGGCCTGATGGAGCGCGCCATCAAGATCCGCCGCCATCGCCCGGTGTTCATGCTGGACCTGGCGGTGCCGCGCGACATCGAGGCCGAGGTGGGCGAGCTGGACGACGTGTTCCTGTACACCGTGGACGACATCGCCAGCGTGGTCGAGGTCGGGCGCGAGGCGCGCCAGCTGGCGGCGGAAGAGGCCGAGGCCATCATCCAGGCGCGCGTGCAGGAGTTTGTCGCATGGCTCAAGCGGCGCGAGACCGTGCCGCTGATCCGCAGCCTGCGCGACGAGGCCGAGCGCGTGCGCCGCCACGCGCTGGATGCGGCGCACAAGCAGCTGGCGCGCGGCGAGGACCCGGCCAAGGTGCTGGAAGCGCTGTCGCAGCAGCTCACCAACAAGCTGATGCACCCGCCGACCCAGGCGCTGTCCGCGGGCCACGGCGCCGAGCACGACGCGCTGGTGCACGCCATCGCGCGCCTTTACCGTTTACACCCGGAGTCGTAATGAAACCGTCGATTGCGACGAAATTGAGCCAGCTGGCGGACCGGCTGGAAGAAGTCACCCACCTGTTGGCGAGCGAAGCCGCCACCCAGGACATGGACGCGTTCCGTAAGCTGACGCGCGAACACGCCGAACTGACCCCGGTGGTCGAGACCTACCAGGCCTATCGCCAGTGCGAGAGCGACATCGATGCCGCCACCGAGATGCTGTCCGACCCGGACATGAAGGAGTTCGCCCAGGCCGAGATCGACGAGGGCAAGGAACGCCTGGCCAACCTCGATCTGGAACTGCAGAAGCTGTTGCTGCCGAAGGATCCCAACGACGACAAGAACATCCTGCTGGAAATCCGCGCCGGCACCGGCGGCGACGAGGCGGCGCTGTTCGCCGGCGACCTGTTGCGCATGTACACGCGCTACGCCGAGCGCAACCGCTGGCAGGTGGAGATCGTGTCGGCGTCGGAGTCCGATCTCGGCGGCTACAAGGAAGTGATCGTGCGCATCGCCGGCGACGGTGCCTACTCGCGCCTCAAGTTCGAGTCCGGCGGCCACCGCGTGCAGCGCGTGCCGGCCACCGAGACCCAGGGCCGCATCCACACCTCGGCCTGCACCGTGGCGGTGATGCCGGAGGCCGACGAGATCGCCGAGGTGGTGCTGAACCCGGCCGACCTGCGCATCGATACGTTCCGCGCCAGCGGTGCCGGTGGTCAGCACATCAACAAGACCGACTCCGCAGTGCGCATCACCCACCTGCCCACCGGCATCGTCGCCGAGTGCCAGGACGGCCGTTCGCAGCACGCCAACAAGGCCAGCGCCATGCGCGTGCTGGCGGCGCGCATCTACGACATCCAGCTGCGCGAGCAGCAGCAATCGGTGGCCGCCGAGCGCAAGAGCCTGGTCGGTTCCGGCGACCGCTCCGAGCGCATCCGCACCTACAACTACCCGCAGGGCCGCATCACCGACCATCGCATCAACCTGACGCTGTATAAGCTCGATTACGTGATGGACGGCGACCTGTTCGAACTCACCGACGCGCTTGTCGCCGAGCACCAGGCCGAGTTGCTGGCCGCCATGGGCGACTGAGCCGTTCCTTTCGTTTTGCCGCCGCACGGGCCGCCTTCGGGCGGCCCGTGGCGTTTGTGGCGGATGCCTTCGTCGGCGGCTTTTTTTCGAATTGCGCAGCAAGAATCGGATCGTCATAGCGCGTGCGCTTCTCTACACTGGCGTTTTGCGAGGATAGTCCGATGAGTGAACCGAATACTTATCCCGATTGCCGCCGTGCCGCGCCGGCGCTGACGGAGGTGGCCCATGGCTGAACGGCGCGACTGGTTGTGGCTGGTGCTGCTGGCCGCGATGTGGGGCGGATCGTTCCTGTTCATGCGCGTGGCGGTGCCGGAGCTGGGGCCGTTTCCGCTGATCGCGCTGCGTCTCGGCGTGGCGGCGCTGGCCTTGCTGCCGCTGTTGCTGTGGCAGCCGGGCGGCCTCGCGCTGTGGCGCCGGCACTGGCGCGCCATCGCCGTGGTCGGGGTGTTCCTGTCGGCCTTGCCGTTCTGCCTGATCGCCTGGGCCACGCTCAGCCTGCCGGCCGGCGTGGCCTCGGTGCTCAACGCCACCACGCCGCTGATGACGGCGCTGTGGGCGATGCCGCTGGCGGGCGAGGCGATGAGCCGGCAGCGCGCCGCCGGCCTGGCGCTGGGCTTGGCCGGCGTGCTGGTGCTGACGCTCGGGCGCGGGGCCGCCTTCGGCCTGGATAGCGGGCTGCCGGTACTGGCGATGCTCGGCGCCACTGCCAGCTACGGCTGGTCCGGCCACATGGCCAAGCGCTGGCTGCCGGGCCTGCCGCCGCTGGTGACGGCGACCGGCAGCCTGGCCTCGGGCGCCGTGCTGCTGTTGCCGCTGGCGCTCATGACCTGGCCGTCAGTCTCCCCGCAGGGCACGGTGTGGGGCGCGGTGCTGCTGCTGGCGCTGGCCTGCACCGCGCTGGCCTACGTGATCTTCTACCGCCTGATCGAGAGGCTCGGCGCCACGCGCGCCAGCAGCGTCACCTACCTGGTGCCGGTGTTCGGTGTGCTGTGGGGCGCGATGTGGCTGGGCGAGGCGGTGAGCGCGGCGATGCTGGCGGGCGGGGTGCTGATCCTGGCGGGGGTGTTGCTGTTGGGCTGGCGCCGGCGCGGCTGAGAGCCCATCTTTTCACCCAACGGGGAGCTGTGGCTCCCCGTTTTTCATGGTGGCGCCAGCGTGTCGCACCAGTCCGATCAAATGTCGCCAGAGGTCGCTGGGCCGGGGGCCGATGCCGCTACATTGATCGCACCACCCCACCCGCAGGGGGACCGGGTTCGCGCGGGTCGAAACAGAACCGATTCTATTGACGGAGCTAGGACATGAAACTGGATATCAGATCGCTGGTGCTGGGCTTCTCTTCGCTGCTGGCGCTGCCGGCCCTGGCCGGCGAGGCGGAAAGCTGTCGCAACGTGCGTTTCGCCGACGTCGGCTGGACCGACATCGCCGCCACCACCGGGCTTGCCACGACGGTGTTCAAGGGCCTGGGCTACAGCCCGAGCAAGACCATTGCCTCCGAGCCCATCGTGTTCTCCGGGCTGAAGAGCAAGCAGCTCGACGTCTACCTGGGCTACTGGGACCCGTCGCAGACTCCGGCCATCACGCCGTTCGTGCAGAGCAAGGCGCTGCAGGTGCTGCCGAGCGCCAACCTGGACGGTGCCAAGTACACGCTGGCGGTGCCGAGCTTCGCCGCCGAGAAGGGGCTCAGGAGCTTTGCCGACATTGCTAAATTCCGCAAGGAGCTGGACGGCAAGATCTACGGCATCGAGCCCGGCAGCCAGGGCAATGCGCAGATCAAGAAGATGATCGACAACAACGAGTTCGGCCTGAAGGGCTTCAAGCTGATCGAGTCGAGCGAGGCCGGCATGCTGGTCGAGGCGACCAAGGCGTACCGCCAGAAGCGGCCGGTGGTGTTCCTGGCCTGGGAGCCGCACCCAATGAACTTCATGATGAAGCTGACCTATCTCTCCGGCGGCGACAAGCAGTTCGGTCCCAACTACGGTGGCTCCAAGGTGTACACGGTGGTGGCCAACGACTACCAGCAGCGCTGTCCCAACGCCGCCAAGCTGATCGGCAACCTCAAGTTCACCCTCGACATGGAAAACCATGTGATGGACCCGATCATGAAGAAGGTCGACCCGGCAGTGGCGGCCAGGCAGTGGCTGCAGCGCAACCCGCAGGTGCTGACCGCCTGGCTCGACGGTGTCACCACCTTCGATGGCAAGCCCGGCCTGGAGGCGGTCAAGGCGTCGCTGGCGCAGTGAAACCGACGACAGTCTCACGCAAAGAGGACACAGCATGAACCATGAAGTCATCGTCACCTGTGCGGTGACCGGCGCCGGCGACACCGTCGGCAAGCATCCCGCCATCCCGGTCACCCCCAAGCAGATCGCCGACGCCGCCATCGAGGCGGCCCGCGCCGGCGCCACCGTGGTGCACTGCCACGTGCGCAACCCGGACACCGGCAAGGCCAGCCGCGACCCGAAGCTCTACCGCGAGCTGGTGGACCGCATCCGCTCCTCCGGCGTCGACATGATCCTCAACCTGACCGCCGGCATGGGCGGCGATCTGGAGATCGGCCCGGGGGAAAAACCGATGGAATTCGGCCCAGGGACCGACCTGGTGGGCGGCTTGGAGCGCCTGATCCACGTCGAGGAACTGCTGCCGGAGATCTGCACGCTCGACTGCGGCACGCTCAACTTCGGCGACGGCGACTACATCTATGTCTCGACCCCGGCGCAGCTGCGCGCCGGCGCCAAGCGCATCCAGGAGCTGGGCGTGAAGCCGGAGCTGGAGGTGTTCGACACCGGCCACCTGTGGTTCGCCAAGCAGCTCCTGAAGGAGGGCCTGCTCGACGACGCGCCGCTGTTCCAGCTCTGTCTCGGCATCCCCTGGGGGGCGCCGGCCGATACCACCACGATGAAGGCGATGGTCGACAACCTGCCGCTGGGGGCGAATTGGGCCGGCTTCGGCATCGGCCGCATGCAGATGCCGATGGTGGCGCAGGCGGTGCTGTTGGGCGGCAACGTGCGCGTCGGCCTGGAGGACAATCTGTACCTCGACCGGGGCGTGTTCGCCAGCAACGGTTCGCTGGTGGAGCGGGCCGTCGACCTGGTGCAGAAGCTCGGCGCGCGCACGCTGACGCCGGAAGAGGGGCGCAAGAAGCTGGGGCTGAAGAAGCGCGGCTAGGTTTTGTCGGTTGGGCCTTGGTAGGATGGGTGGAGCAACGCGAAACCCATCGAGGCATTGCCATAGTGATGGGTTGCGCTGCGCTCCACCCCACCCATCCTACTTCTGAATACGACGATAGATTCCATGCTGGGCCGTCCGGCCCAAGCGAGAGGAGGCAGTCATGCCTGTGATTAGCGAAATCAAGACTTTTGCCGCGCTCGGCGTCGGCGTGATCGGCAGCGGCTGGGTGGCGCGCGCGCTCGCCAACGGCCTCGACGTGGTGGCCTGGGACCCGGCGCCCGGCGCCGAGGCGCAGCTGCGCGCCAACGTCGCCAACGCCTGGCCGGCGCTGGAGCCGGCCGGCCTGAAGCCCGGCGCCTCGCCCGAGCGGCTGCGCTTCGTCGCCACCATCGAGGAGGCCGTCGCCGACGCCGACTTCATCCAGGAGAGCGCGCCGGAGCGGCTCGAACTGAAACTGGAACTACACGCCCGGGTGTCGGCGGCGGCCAAGCCGGGGGCCATCATCGCCTCGTCCACCTCGGGCCTGCTGCCGTCCGAGTTCTACCGCGACGCGGTACACCCGGAGCGCTGCATCGTCGGCCATCCGTTCAACCCGGTGTACCTGTTGCCGCTGGTCGAGGTGGTGGGCGGCGAGAAAACGGCGCCGGAGACCATCGCCGCCGCCAAGGCGATCTACGCCGGCCTCGGCATGCGGCCGCTGCACGTGCGCAAGGAGGTGCCCGGCTTCATCGCCGACCGCCTGCTGGAAGCCTTGTGGCGCGAGGCGCTGCACCTGGTCAACGACGGCGTGGCGACCACCGGCGAGATCGACGACGCGATCCGTTTCGGCGCCGGCCTGCGCTGGGCCTTCATGGGCACGTTCCAGATCTACACGCTGGCCGGTGGCGAGGCGGGCATGCGCCACTTCATGCAGCAGTTCGGCCCGGCGCTCCAGTTGCCATGGACCTACCTGCCGGCGCCGGAGCTGACCGACGAGCTGATCGAGCGCGTGGTCGAGGGCACGGCGGCGCAGCAGGGCGAGCGCTCGATCAAGGCGCTGGAGCGCTACCGCGACGACTGCCTGCTGGGCGTGCAGGCGGCGGTGGCGGCGGCCAAGGCGCGTCACGGCCTGAGCCCGGAGGAGTGAGATGAGCGCGCTGACCCTGTACCGCGACGAGGTGCGCGCCGAGTGGGTGGACTACAACGGCCACCTGCGCGACGCCTTCTACCTGCTGCTGTTCAGTTACGCCGCCGACGCGCTGATCGACGCGATCGGGCTCGACGCGGCGGAGCGCGAGCGCAGCCGACGTTCGATCTACACGCTGGAGGTGCATCTCAATTACCTGCACGAGCTGAAGCAGGGCGAGGCGGTGCGGGTGGACTGCCAGTTGCTGGCCCACGACAGCAAGCGCCTGCACGTCTACTTCACGCTGCATCGTGGCGACGAGGCCGAGCCGGTGGCCGCCAGCGAGCAGATGCTGCTGCACGTGGATACCGAGCGCGCGTGCTCGGCGCCGTTCGGTGCGGCGGTACTGGCGCGCGTGGCCGAACTCGCCGCCGCGCACGCCGGTCTACCGCGTCCGGCCTACGCCGGCAGGGTGATCGGGCTGCCGCGGCGCGCCGGCACGGAGGGCGGGCCGACATGAGCGAATTCTCCCTGAGCGAGCCCTTGTGGCGGCCCAGCGCGCCTTGTCGGCTCGACGCCTTCCGCGCCGAGGTCGAGCGTGAGTTCGGCCTGGTGCTTGACGACTACGATGCGCTGTACCACTGGTCAATCCGCGAACCGGCGGCGTTCTGGCAGACGCTGTGGCGTTTCGCCGAGGTGCGCTCCAGCCGCGAGGCCGACGCGGTGCTGGTGGATGGCGAGCGCCTGCCCGGCGCGCGCTGGTTCGTCGGCGCGCGGCTGAACTTCGCCGCCAACCTGCTGCGGCGGCGCGACGGCGGCGTGGCGCTGGAGTTCTACGGCGAGGACCGGGTGCGCGCGACCTGGAGCTGGCGCCGGCTGTACGACACCGTGTCGCGCCTGGCCCAGGCCTTGCGCGCCCAGGGCGTCGGCCCCGGCGACCGGGTGGTGGGCCTCACGCCGAACATGCCGGAGACGGTGGCGGCGATGCTGGCTGCCGCCAGCCTGGGCGCGGTGTGGAGCAGCTGCTCGCCGGACTTCGGCGTGGCGGGCGTGCTCGACCGCTTCGGCCAGATCGGGCCCAAGGTGCTGTTCGCCAGCGACGGCTACCGCTACAACGGCAAGGCGATCGACCTGCGCGACAAGCTGGCCGAACTGGCCAAAGCGCTGCCGGGGCTCGAACGCATGGTGGTGTGGAACTACGCCGGCGGTGCGCCGGAGCTGGCGGCGATTCCCCGGGCGCAGGCGCTGGACGAGTTCGTCGCGCCGTACCGGGCCGACGAGATCGCCTTCGCCGCGATGCCGTTCGATGCGCCGCTCTACATCCTGTATTCGTCCGGCACCACCGGCCAACCCAAGTGCATCGTGCACGGCGCCGGCGGCACGCTGCTGCAGCATCTGAAGGAGCACATACTGCACGGCGATCTCGCGGACGGCGACCGCCTGCTGTACTACACCACTTGCGGCTGGATGATGTGGAACTGGATGGTGTCGGCTCTGGCGGTCGGGGCGACGCTGGTGCTGTACGACGGCGCGCCGCTGCTGAACGACGCGCCGGACGTGTTGTGGCGCATCGCCGAGGAGACACGGCTGACCCATTTCGGCACCAGCGCCAAGTATTTGTCGGCGCTGGAGAAGGCCGGCGTCGAACCGGGCGAACGCTACGACCTGGCTGACCTGCGCTTCATCTATTCCACCGGCTCGCCGCTGTTGCCGGCCAGCTACGACTATGTCTACCGCGCCATCAAGCCGGACGTGGCGCTGTGCTCGATCTCCGGCGGCACCGACATCGTGTCCTGTTTCGCGCTCGGCTGCCCGGCCAAGCCGGTGTACCGCGGCGAGCTGCAGGCGCGCGGGCTCGGCATGGCGGTCGAGGTATGGAACGAGGCCGGCGAGCCGGTGGTGGGGGAGAAGGGCGAGCTGGTGTGTGTCAAGCCGTTCCCGTCGATGCCGCTCGGCTTCTGGAACGATGCCGATGGGACGAAGTACCGCGCCGCCTATTTCGAACGCTTCCCCGGCGTGTGGGTGCACGGCGACTGGGCCGAGCTGACTGCGCGTGGCGGGCTGGTCATCCACGGCCGCTCCGACACCGTGCTCAACCCCGGCGGGGTGCGCATCGGCACCGCCGAGATCTACCGCCAGGTGGAGACGGTGCCCGAGGTGCTGGAGTCGCTCGCCATCGGCCAGGACTGGCAGGGCGACGTGCGCGTGGTGCTGTTCGTGCGGCTCGCCGCCGGGCTGACGCTGGACGACGAGCTGCAGCAGACGATCCGCACGCGCATTCGCACTCACACCACCCCGCGCCACGTGCCGGCGCGCATCGTGCAGGTGGCCGACATCCCGCGCACGCAAAGCGGCAAGCTGGTGGAGCTGGCGGTGCGCGAGGTGGTGCACGGCCGGCCGGTGAAGAACGTGACGGCGCTGGCCAACCCGGAGGCGCTGGCGCTGTTCCGCGATCTGGCCGAACTGGCCGTCTAGGCGTTTTGCCGCACGGCGCCGTCTTCGTGGCGGTCGTGGCTCGGCGTCACGCCGTAGCGCTGGCGGTAGGCGCGCGCGAAATAGGTGGCCGATTCGAAGCCGCAGGCGACGCCGACCTCCATCACGCTCATCCCGGTCTGGCGCAACAGTTCGCGCGCCCGCTCCAGCCGCAGCTTGAGGTAGAACCCGCTCGGGGTATCGTCGAACTGGGCGCGGAACAGCCGCTCGAGCTGGCGCCGCGTCACCCCGACGCTGTCGGCCAGCTCGTCGGCCGACAGCGGCGCTTCGGTGTGCTGCTCCATGGCGCCGATCGCCTGCACGAGCTTCTTGTTGTGCACGTCGTAGCGCGCCGCGATCTGCATGCGCTGGTGGTCGGACTTGGCGCGGATGCGGCCGAGCACGAACTGCTCGGACACCTGCGTGGCCAGCGTGTGGCCGTGGCGCTGGCCGATCAGCGCCAGCATCATGTCGATCGAGGCGGTGCCGCCAGCCGAGCTGATGCGCGCGCCGTCGATTTCGTATAGTTCCTGGGTGACGTTGAGGCGCGGGTAGCGCTCGCGGAACGCCGCGATCGCCTCCCAATGCAGCGTCAGCCGCTGCTGGCGCAGCACGCCGGCCTCGGCCAGCACGAAGCAGCCGGTGTCGATGCCGCCCAGCGTCGCGCCCTGCCGGTCGAGCTGGCGCAACCAGGCCGTCAGCGCCGGCGTGCTGTGCGCCAGCGGGTTGAAGCCCGCCACCACGAACACGGTGCGGGCGTCCGCCAGCGCCTCCAGGCTGCCTTCCACCGCCAGCGACATGCCGTTGCTGGCGCTCACCGCCGCACCGTCGACGCTGAGCAGATGCCAGCGGTAGAGTTCGGGCCGGAAGCGGTTGGCCACGCGCAGCGGCTCGATCGCGGACAGCAGGCCGAGCATGGAGAATTCCGGCAGCAGCAGGAAGTGGATGTCTTCGGGGTGGGCGGTCGGGTGCGGGGCGCTCATGGCTGTGATGGGGGCTGGAGAACCGATACAGCATAGCGCAAGGCGACGGTGCCGCCGAGTGCGCCCCGGCGCCGGGGAGGGGGCGAATTCGCATTGTCTCCATGTTTGCGCAAGCTTTAGCCGATATGATGGAGTCTCGCCCGGAGCGTCGAGGCTGGCCCGGGCGTCGCCCCGTTTCCCCTGGCCCAGCCCCTGACTGCGAACCGACACGATGAGCCCGACACCCTCCGACGCCACCCCCCCGTCCTCCTCCCACTCCCCGCGTCCGCACCGCCGCCTGTTGTGGCTGGCCCTGCTCGGCCTGCTGGTGGCCGGGGCGGTCGGCTGGCAGCGCTGGCAGTCCCCGTCGGGGACCGATGCGGCGGTGGCGCAGCGGCGCGGCGGTGCGGAGCGCGGGCCGCAGACGGTGACGGCGGCGACGGCGCGGCGCGGCGAACTCAAGGTCTATTTGACGGCGCTGGGCACGGTCACGCCGAGCGAGACGGTGACGGTGAAGAGCCGCGTCGATGGCCAGCTGATGCGCGTGCACTTTTCCGAGGGCCAGCAGGTCAAGGCCGGGCAGCTCCTGGCCGAGATCGATCCGCGCCCGTTCCAGGCGGCACTGGCGCAGGCCGAGGGGCAGCTGCTGCGCGACAGTGCGCAGCTGAAGAACGCCGAGATCGATCTGGCGCGCTACCAGTCGCTGCTGGCGGAGAATTCCATCGCGCGCCAGCAGGTCGATACCCAGGCGGCGCTGGTGCAGCAGTACCGCGGCACGGTCAAGCTCGACCAGGGGGTGGTGGACAACGCCCGCCTGCAGCTGTCGTACAGCCGCATCACCGCGCCGCTGGCCGGCCGGGTCGGGCTGCGCCGCGTCGACGCCGGCAACATGATCACCGCCAACGACGCCAACGGCCTGGTGGTGATCACCCAGACCCAGCCCAGCCACGTGCTGTTCGCGCTGCCAGAGGCTCAGCTCGCCGCGGTGATGAAGCCGTATCTCGCCGGACGCCCGCTCGCCGTCGAGGCGTGGGACCGCAGCGGCAAGCTGCTGGCGCAGGGCAAGCTGGAGACGCTGGACAACCAGATGGATAGCGCCACCGGCACGGTCAAGCTCAAGGCGCGCTTTGCCAACGGCGACGACGCGCTGTTTCCCAACCAGTTCGTCAACGTCAAGCTGCTGACCGAGGTGCGCCGCGACGCGGTGCTGATCCCGGAGGCGGCGCTGCAGCGCGGCAAGGACGGCCCGTTCGTCTACCTGATCCAGCCGGATAATCGTATTGCCTTGCGCCCGGTGGTGCCGGGCCCGGCCGACGCCGGCCAGCTGGCGGTGGAGCAGGGCCTCTCGGCGGGCGAGCGGGTGGCGCTCGACGGTCTCGACCGGCTGCGTGCCGGCAGCCAGGTCAAGCCGCGCGCGCCGGGGGCGGCGGGATCGGACGATCAGGCCGGCGGCGGTAAACGCCACGGCAAGCGCGCGGCCTCGGCGCCGGCGGCGCTGGGGCCGGCGGCGCAAGGGCAGGCGCAGTGATGAACCCGTCCCGTCCCTTCATCCTGCGCCCGATCGCCACCACGCTGTGCATGCTGGCGCTGGTGCTGACCGGCTGGGTGGCGTACCGGCTGCTGCCGGTGTCGGCGCTGCCGCAGGTGGATTACCCGACCATCCAGGTGGTGACGCTCTATCCCGGCGCCAGCCCCGAGGTGATGGGGGCGATGGTGTCCTCGCCGCTGGAGCGCCAGTTCGGCCAGATGCCGGGCCTGAGCCAGATGCGCACCAGCAGTTCCGGCGGGGCCTCGGTGATCACGCTGCAGTTCTCCCTCGACCTCGCGCTCGACGAGGCCGAGCAGGAAGTGCAGGCGGCGATCAACGCCGCCAGCTCGCTGCTGCCGTCCGATCTGCCGTCGCCGCCGATCTACAGCAAGGTCAATCCGGCCGACAGCCCGATCGTGTCGCTCGCCATCACCTCGCCGACCTTGCCCCTGTCCAAGCTGGAGGACCTGGTCGACACGCGCCTGGCGCAGAAGCTGTCGCAGCTGTCCGGGGTGGGGCTGGTCAGCCTGAGTGGCGGTCAGCGTCCGGCGGTGCGCATCCGCGCCGACGCGCGTGCGCTGGCGGCGCACGGCCTGACCCTGGCCGAGTTGCGCAGCGCCATCGGCAGCGCCAACGTCAAGCAGTCTAAGGGCGGTTTCGATGGCCCGCTGCAGGCCTCCAGCATCGACGCCAACGACCAGCTCGCCTCGGCCGACGACTACCGCCGCCTGGTGCTGGCGTACAAGGACGGTGCGCCGCTGCGCCTGGGCGACGTGGCCGCGGTGGTGGACGGGGTGGAGAACCGCCGCCTGGGCGCCTGGGCCAACCGCGCCCCGGCCATCATCGTCGACATCCGCCGCCAGCCCGGCGCCAACGTGATCGAGGTGGTCGACCGCATCAAGACGCTGCTGCCGCAGCTCAAGGCGACGCTGCCGGGCTCGGTCGACGTGACGCTGCTCAGCGACCGCACCGACGGCATCCGCGCCGCGGTGCACGACGTCCAGTTCGAGCTGATGCTGGCGGTGGCGCTGGTGGTGATGGTGATCTTCCTGTTCCTGCGCAACGTGGCGGCGACGATGATCCCCGGCGTGACGGTGCCGCTGTCGCTGATCGGCACCTTCGGCGTGATGTACCTGGCGGGCTTCAGCCTCAACAACCTGACCTTGATGGCGCTGACCATCGCCACCGGCTTCGTGGTGGACGACGCCATCGTGATGATCGAGAACATCGCGCGCTACATCGAGGACGGCGAGTCGCCGCTGCAGGCGGCGCTGAAGGGTGCGCAGCAGATCGGCTTCACCATCATCTCGCTGACCTTCTCGCTGATCGCGGTGCTGATCCCGCTGCTATTCATGGGCGACGTGGTGGGGCGCTTGTTCCGCGAGTTCGCCATCACGCTGGCGGTGTCGATCCTGCTGTCGGCGGCGATCTCGCTGTCGCTGACGCCGATGATGTGCGCACGCATCCTGAAGCACGTGCCGGAGGAGAAGCAGGGGCGCTTCTACCACGCCAGCGGCGCCTTCATCGACGGCATGATCGCGCGCTACGGCCGCGCGCTGGAGTGGGTGCTGGAGCACCAGCCGCTGACGCTGCTGGTGGCGGTGAGCACGCTGGCGCTGACCGCCGCGCTCTACCTGGTGGTGCCGAAGGGCTTCTTCCCGCTGCAGGACACCGGTGCGATCCAGGCGGTGACCGAGGCGCCGCAGTCGGTGTCGTTCGCCGCCATGGCCGAGCGCCAGCAGCGGCTGGCCGCCGTCATCCTGCACGACCCGGCGGTGGCGAGCCTGTCGTCCATCGTCGGCGTCGACGGCAGCAACGCCACGCTCAACAGCGGGCGCCTGCAGATCAACCTCAAGCCGCACGGCACGCGCGACGACGTGTCCACGGTGGCCGCGCGGCTGCAGCAGGCGGCGGCGCAGGTGCCCGGCATCACGCTCTACCTGCAGCCGGTGCAGGACCTGACCATCGAGACCACGCCCAGCCGCACCCAGTACCAGTTCGCGCTCGACAGCGCCAACGCCGCCGAGCTGGCGCAGTGGGTGCCGCGCCTGCTGGAGGCGCTGCGCCAGCGTCCGGAGCTGGCCGACGTCGCCAGCGACCTGCAGGAGCAGGGCCTGCAGGCTTTCCTCACCATCGACCGCGACGCTGCGGCGCGTCTCGGGGTCAGCGCCGCCGCCGTCGACAACGCGCTGTACGACGCCTTCGGACAACGGTTGATCTCGACCATCTTCACCCAGACCAACCAGTACCGCGTGGTGCTGGAGTCGGCCGGCGCCGCCGGCAAGGGGCTCGCCGCGCTCGACGACATCTACCTCACCGGCAGCAACGGCACGCCGGTGCCGCTGAAGAGCGTGGTCAAGGTCAGCGAGCGGACCGCCCCGCTGGTGCTCAACCGCCTCGACCAGTTCCCCACCGCCACGCTGTCGTTCAACCTCGCCCCCAGCGTGTCGCTGGGCGCGGCGGTGGCGGCGGTGCGCGAGGCGGAGCAGGAGATCGGCCTGCCGGCCGGCATCGAGACGCGCTTCCAGGGCGCCGCCGCGGCGTTCCAGAGCTCGCTCTCCAACACGCTGTGGCTGATCCTGGCGGCGGTGGTGACGATGTACATCGTGCTGGGGGTGCTGTACGAGAGCTACATCCACCCGGTCACCATCCTGTCGACGCTGCCGTCGGCGGCGATCGGCGCGCTCTTGGCGCTGCTGGTGTCGGGCACCGCGCTCGACGTGATCGCGGTGATCGGCATCATTCTGCTGATCGGCATCGTCAAGAAGAACGCGATCATGATGATCGACTTCGCGCTGGAGGCCGAGCGCAAACAGAAGCTCAGCCCGCGCGAGGCGATTTACCAGGCCTGCCTGCTGCGCTTCCGCCCTATCCTGATGACCACGCTGGCGGCGCTGCTGGGCGCGCTGCCCTTGATGCTGGGCTCCGGCGTCGGCTCCGAGCTGCGCCATCCGCTCGGCATCACGCTGGTGGGCGGGCTGTTGCTGAGCCAGCTGTTGACGCTGTTCACCACGCCGGTGATCTACCTCGCCTTCGACCGCCTGGCGCGGCGCTGGCGCAAGGCGCCGGCGGCGCAGGGTGACGCGGCATGATCCCGTCCGCGCCGTTCATCCGCCGCCCGGTGACCACCGTGCTGCTGACGCTGGCGATCGCGCTGGCCGGGCTGCTGGCGTTCGGGCTGCTGCCGGTGTCGTCGCTGCCGCAGGTGGATTTCCCCACCATCCAGGTGCAGGCGCAGATGGCCGGCGCCAGCCCGGAGACCATGGCCGCCACCGTGGCCACGCCGCTCGAGCGCACGCTGGGGCGCATCGCCGGGGTCAACGAGATCACCTCGACCAGCTCGCAGGGCAGCACGCGCATCGTGCTGCAGTTCGACCTCAACCGCGACAGCAACGGCGCCGCCAAGGACGTGCAGGGCGCGATCAACGCCGCGCTCGCCAGCCTGCCCAGCGCCTTGTCGGGCACGCCGACCTACCGCAAGGTCAACCCGTCCGAGGCGCCGGTGCTGATCCTGACGCTGACCTCCGACGTGCTGAGCAAGGGCCGGCTGTACGACCTCGCCTCCACCGTGCTGGCGCAGAAGCTGGCGCAGGTCGACGGCGTGGGGCAGGTGACGGTGGGCGGCGGCGCCTTGCCGGCGGTGCGCGTGGCGCTCGATCCCGCCGCGCTGTCGCGCCACGGCATCAGCTTCGACACGGTGCGCCGGGCGATCCAGAACCACACGCTGAAGCTGCCGCTGGGGGTGCTGGAGGACGCCGGCCGGCAGTGGCAGCTCGCCAGCAACGACCAGCTCAACCGTGCCGCCGACTACGGCGGCCTGATTGTGCACTACCAGGATGGCGCCGCCTTGCGCCTGGCCGACGTCGCCACGGTCAGCGATTCGGTGCAGGACGTGCGCAACGACGGGCTCGCCAACGGCAAGCCGGCCATCGTGCTGCTGCTGTTCCGCGCCCCCGGCGCCAACGTCATCGACACCGTCGAGCGGGTGCGCGCCTTGCTGCCGCAGTTGTCGGCCGCCGTGCCGCAGACCGCCACGCTCACGGTGACGCAGGACCGCACCTCGACCATCCGCGCCTCGCTGCGCGACGTCGAGCGCACCCTGGTCACCGCGGTGGCGCTGGTGGTGCTGGTGGTATTCCTGTTCCTCAGGAGCGGCCGCGCCACGCTGGTGCCGGCGATCACCGTGCCGGTGTCGCTGATCGGCACCTTCGGCGTGATGTACCTGGCCGGCTTCAGCCTCAACAACCTGTCGCTGATGGCGCTCACCATCGCCACCGGCTTCGTGGTGGACGACACCATCGTGGTGCTGGAGAACATCGCGCGCCATATCGAGAACGGCATGACGCCGCGTGCGGCGGCGTTCCGCGGCGCGCGCGAGGTGGGGTTCACGGTGCTGGCGATGAGCCTGTCGCTGATCGCGGTGTTCATTCCGATCCTGCTGATGGGCGACATCGTCGGCCGGCTGTTCCGCGAGTTCGCGCTGACGCTGTCGGCGGCGATCCTGGTGTCGCTGCTGGTGTCGCTGACCACGGCGCCGATGCTGTGCTCGCGCTGGCTGCGCCCGCGCCGGCCGGTCACCCCGGGGCGTTTCGCGCGCTGGCGCGGGCAGCTGTTCGAGCGCCTCGTCGCCGGCTACCGCCGCTCGCTGGCCTGGTCGCTCGACCATCACCGGCTGATGCTGCTGGTGCTGATCGCCACCATCGTCGCCAACGTGGCGCTCTACGTGGCGGTGCCCAAGGGCTTCTTCCCGCAGCAGGACACCGGGCGGCTGATCGGCAACGTGCGTGCCGACCAGAGCATCTCGTTCCAGGCCATGCGCCAGAAACTGCAGCGCTTCGTCGACGTGGTGCGGCGCGACCCGGCGGTGGCCAGCGTGGTCGGCTTCACCGGCGGCGGCGCGCGTAACAGCGCCAACCTCTTCGTCGGCCTGAAGCCGCGCAGCGAGCGCAGCGAAAGCGCCGACCAGGTGATCGCGCGGCTGCGCAAGCAGCTCGCACGCGAGCCCGGCGCCACGCTGTTCCTGCAATCGGCACAGGAATTGCGCATCGGCGGGCGGCAGAGCAACGCCCAGTACCAGTACACGCTGCAGGGCGACGATCTGGCCCAGCTGCGCGCCTGGGAGCCGCGCCTGCGCCAGGCGCTGTCCCGCCTGCCCGGGCTCGCCGACGTCAACACCGACCAGCAGGATCGTGGCCTGCAGACCACGCTGCTGTTCGACCGCGACGCCCTGGCACGGCTCGGCCTCACGCAACAGGAGGCTGACAGCGCGCTCGGCAACGCCTTCGGCCAGCGCCAGATCGCCACGCTGTACAACCCGCTCAACCAGTACAAGGTGGTGCTGGAGGCGGCGCCGGCCTATCTGGAGCGCCCCGAATCGCTGCGTGACATCTACCTGATCACGCCCGAGCGCCAGCCGGTGCCGCTCGCCGCGGTGAGCCGCGTGCAGCCCGACACCACCCCGCTGGCGGTCAACCACCAGGGCCAGTTCGCCGCCACCACGGTGTCGTTCAACCTCGACCCCGGCGTGTCGATCGGGGCGGCGCGCGCCGCCATCGACGCCGCCGTCGAGCTGCTCGGCATGCCCGACTCGCTGGTCGGCAGCTTCCAGGGGGCGGCGCGGGCCTTCCAGGCCTCGCTCGACAACCAGCCCTGGCTGATCCTGGCGGCGCTGGCGGCGGTGTACATCGTGCTCGGCATCCTCTACGAGAGCGCCATCCATCCCATCACCATCCTCTCCACGCTGCCCTCGGCCGGGGTCGGCGCCATCCTGGCGCTGCAACTGTCCGGCGGCGAACTGAACGTGGTGGCGATGATCGGCGTGCTGCTGTTGATCGGCATCGTCAAGAAGAACGCCATCATGCTGATCGACTTCGCGCTGGATGCCGAGCGCAAACGGGGGCTGGCGCCGCGCGAGGCCATCCTCGAGGCCGGCGTGCTGCGTTTCCGCCCCATCCTGATGACCACCATGGCGGCGCTGCTGGGCGCGCTGCCGCTGGCGCTGGGCCACGGCGAGGGCGCCGAGCTGCGCCAGCCGCTCGGCGTCTCGGTGGTGGGCGGGCTGATCGTCAGCCAGCTGCTGACCTTGTACACCACGCCGGTGGTGTACCTGTACATGGACCGCCTGCGGCGCTGGAACTGGCGCTTCTGGCGCCGTTCCGCCACGGTGCAGGCGTAGGAGAAGGGTAAATGAAGACAAGCAAGCGTCATGCGCTGTGGCCGCTGGCGGCGCTGCTGCTCACCGGCTGTGCGGTGGGGCCGGATTACCAGCGCCCGGCCGTGACGGTGCCGGCGGCCTACCAGGAGGCGGGGGACTGGAAACCGGCGACCCCGGCCGATCACCTGCCGCGTGCGGCGTGGTGGCAGGAATTCGCCGATCCGCGGCTCGACGAGCTGCAACAGCAGTTGCTGGCGCACAACCAGACGCTGCGTGCCGCCGAGGCCAGCTTCCGCCAGGCCTTGGCGCTGTTGAAGCAGGCCGAGGCCGGCTACAGCCCCAGCGTTACCGCCGGGGCCTCGGCCAATCGCGGCCGCGCCAGCGGCGACAGTGCCGTCGTCACCAGCTACCGCGCCGAACTGAGCGCGGCCTGGGAACTGGATCTGTGGGGACGGGTGCGGCGCACGGTGGAATCCGGCCGCGCCAGCGCCGAGGCCAGCGCCGCCGATCTCGAATCGACCCGGCTCAGCGCCCAGGCGCAGCTCGCCGGCGCCTACTTCCAGCACTACGTCGCCGACCGCACGCTGCGCCTCTTGGACGAGCAGGTGGCGGCCTACCGCCAGCAGCTCCAGATCACGCGCAACCGCTACCGCCAGGGCGTAGTGTCGCGTGCCGACGTGGTGCAGGCCGAAACCCAGCTCAAGAGCACCGAGGTCAGCCTGCTCGCCAGGCGCGTCACGCGCCGCCAGCTCGAGCACGCCATCGCCGTGCTGCTCGGCCGTCCGCCGGCCGGCTTCTCGCTGGCCGAGCGGCAACAGCCGCCGGCGCTGCCGCTGCTGCCGGCCGGCTTGCCGTCGCAACTATTGGAGCGGCGCCCCGACATCGCCGCCGCCGAGCGCCGCGTGGCCGCCGCCAACGCCGCCATCGGCGTCGCCAAGGCCGGCTACTTCCCGAGCCTGACGCTGGCCGCCAGCGGCGGCTACGCCGCCTCCCGGCTGGCCGACTGGTTCAGCCTGCCGGCGCGCTTCTGGTCGCTCGGCCCGGAGCTGGCAATGACGCTGTTCAACGGCGGCCTGACCCGCGCCAGGACCGCCGAGGCCATCGCCGCCTACGACGCCAGCGTGGCCAACTACCGCCAGACCGTGCTGCAGGGATTCCTGGAAGTGGAGGACGCGCTGACGGCGATCCGTCTGCTCGACCAGCAGGCGGCCTTGCAGGTGGAAACGCTGGCCGCGGCGCGCGAGGCCGAAACCATCGCGCGCAACCAGTACCAGGCCGGGCTGGTGAGCTATCTGGATGTGGTCACGGTGCAGAGCACGCGGCTTGCCGCCGAGCAGGAGGGCCTCGCCATCCTCGGCAGCCAGCTCGCGGCGCGCGTGGCGCTGATCAAGGCGCTGGGAGGAGGCTGGCAGGCTGCGGGTTCAACGGCAGGGTGATGCGCACGCGAAAGCCGCCTTCCGGGGCGTCTTCCAGGAACAGCGCGCCGCCATGCTGTTTGACGATACGCGCCACGATGGCGAGGCCCAGGCCGCTGCCGCCGTCGGTGCCGCGGTGTTCCGCCAGGCGCTCGAACGGCGCCAGCGCGTTCTCGCGCTGGGCCGGGGCGATGCCGCTGCCGCGGTCGCTGACGGTCAGCGTCACCGCCGCCGGGTCGGCGTCCACCCCCACCACCACCGGCGGGCGGCCGTAGCGGCGCGCGTTCTCGATCAGGTTGGTGAGCAGTCGCTCCAGTGCCAGCGCGTCGGCCTCGATCTCCGGCTCGGCGCCGCGCCGCAGCGCGAGTTCCATGCCCTCGCGGCGGAAGCGCGCCACCACGCTGGCGGCCAGCTCCGCCAGCGCCAGCGGCTCGCGCCGGGTGGTCTCCTCGCTGCGCGCGAAGTCGACGAACTGGCGCACGATGCGCGACAGCTCGTCGATGTCGGCCAGCATGTCGTCCTTGTCCTGGCTGTCCTGCTGCAGCTCCACCGTCAGCTTGAGCCGGGTCAGCGGCGTGCGCAGGTCGTGCGACAGCCCGGCCAGCATCAGCCGCCGCTCGCGCGCCGCGTCGTCCAGCGCCTCCGCCATGCGGTTGAAGCGCTTGGCCAGGATGCGCACCTCGCTGGGGCCGGACGGCGGCACCGGCTCCGGCTTGTAGCCGGCTTCCAGCTGGCGCGCCGCGTGGGCGAGCTTGGTGAGCGGGCGGGTGACGCGCCAGGCCAGCAGCGAAGCGGCCAGGATCGCCAACAGCGAGAACAGCAGGCCGCCCAGCAGCACCGGCGACACCGACGGCGGGATGTAGCGCCCGGCCGGCATCACCAGCCAGTAGCGCTGGCCGATCACCTGCACGTCGAGCCAGATCTCCTGGCGCTCGCCCTGCTGCGACCACAGCACCGTCACCGGCTCGTTCATGCCGAGCGACAGGCGGTCGCGCAAGGCCTGGCCGAGCGCGGGCAGGCTGGGGCTGAAGTGCGCATCCTGGCGCGAGGCGGCCGGCAGCAGGCGCGGGAAGCCGGGGCGGTTGTAGGCGATGAGGAAGTCGACGCGCTGCAGCGGGCTGAGATTGTCGAGCGCGCCCTCCAGGTCCGCCAAGGTGTCGATCACCTGGGCGTAGAGCTGGTCGGCCAACAGGTGCTCGCGCTGGCGCGCGCTCATCCACAGCGTGAAGGCCTGGCTGGCCAACACCACCAGCACCACCAGCAGGGCGAGGCGGAAGAACAGCGAGCCGAACAGGCGACGCAAGGCTTACTCCCTGGGCGCGCCGTCGGGCACGAACACGTAGCCGTAGCCCCACACCGTCTGGATGAAGCGCGGGCCGCCGTCGTCGGTGTCGAGCGCCCGGCGCAGGCGCGAGATGTGCACGTCGATGCTGCGGTCGAGCGATTCGCCGCTGCCCTTGCCGAGCGCCATCTCCATCAGCTGCTCGCGCGTCAGCGGCCGGCGCGGATGGCTCGCCAGCACCGCCAGCACCGCGTATTCGGCGCTGGTCAGCGTCACCACCTTGCCCTGGTAGGTCAGCTCGCGTCGCCCCAGGTGCAGCGTGAACGGGCCGAACTCGACCGCGTCGCCTTCCTCGTGGCGCGCCGCCAGCGCCGGCGTGGCGTTATGCCGGCGCAGCACCGACTGGATGCGCGCCACCAGCTCGCGCGGGTTGAACGGCTTGGGCAGGTAGTCGTCGGCGCCCATCTCCAGGCCGAGGATGCGGTCGATGTCTTCGCCGCGCGCGGTGAGCATGATCACCGGCACCATCTCGCCCTGCGCGCGCAGCCGGCGCACCACCGCCAGCCCGTCCTCGCCCGGCATCATCACGTCGAGCACCATCAGGTCGGGGCGGTTGCGCGCCAGCTTGCGCTGCAGCTCACGCGCGTCCGGCAGCGTGTCCACGGTATAACCTTGCTGACCGAGGTAGCGCACCAGCAGGTCGCGCAGTTTGGCGTCGTCGTCGACGACCAGGATTTTGCTGTTTTCCATAGTGGCAAGAGTAGCCTGTCGTGGTGGCGGCTGTCAGTTCGGATAATGAACAGATATTACACTGCCGCGCCGGCTTCAAACTCGTTAACACTTGGCCCGGTTTTGCACATGGTTCGGCAACACCCTGTGCCTAGACTGGCAGCATCCCCCCGCTGTCAGGAGTTCCCCATGATCCGCACTACCGTTCCGCTCGTGCTGTTGGCTATGCTCGGTGGTGGCGCACTGGGCCTCTGGGTCAGTGCCCCGCCGTCGCCGCCGGCATCCCCCTTCCGCTCCATCCCCACGGCACCCCCCACGCCGGTGCTGCAACCGTCTCCCGCGGTCGCCCCCCAGACCGTGCGCATCTCCCCCGCGGTCGGGCAGCGTGGCGCCGGCCTGCCGTTCGAGGCCGACGTGTGAGGCCCCCTTGCGCCATGCATGCGACAGATGGCAGGCGCGCTTGGCTCAGGATAGAATGAAAGCATGAAACGACGCGTATTCGCCGGTTTGGCGACTTGTCTTGTTCTGGTGCTCACGCCGCCGGCGCTGGCCGGTCGCCACGGGCCGCCCGGCGCTGGCGGAATGGGTGGGTTCGTGCCGCCCGGCTGGATGCAGGCCGGCAAGGACCCGGAGCAGGGCAACGACATGCGGCGGCTGCGCGAGCTGCGTCTCCAGGAAGCCATCCGCCATGGCGACCTGAGCCGCGAAGAGGCCCGCCAGCAGCGTCCTTCCCCGCGCGAGGTCTGGCCGTTTGCGCCGGGCAACTCGGCCGGCGAGGAGCGCGGCGGTCCGGAAAACAAGCGACGCTACTGGCGCGACAAGCGGCGACAAGCCAACGAGCGTGACCAGGACGATTAAAAGCCCGTTGCTCGGGCGGCATGCGAGAAACCGGAACGCCGCCTACTGTTAAAGGGGCGCAAGGCGCCGTGCCTGCCACGGTGCCGACGACAGTCCGAGCAGGTGCAGGCAGGAGTGAGAAGGCCCGTTGCGGGCTCCCCCTGTCTGCCCGCCCGGCTGGATCTACAAGGGGGATGGATGCTGCGGCGACGGATGCTGGCCATGATGATGGCGCTGCTGTCGAGCTGGCCGGCGACGGGCTGGCCGGCGGAGCCGTTGTTTTCGCCCTCCTGCCGTCAGAGCATCGCCCCGCAGCGCTGCGAGCTGATGCGCCAGGGCCAGTTGACGTGTTCCGACCTGCCGCTGGAATACCAGCGCGAATGCCAGCAGCTGTTCACTCCCCCGCTCAATTGTTCCCGCAGCCGTGACGACCGCTGGTGCAAGGCGCTGCAGCAGGCGCAGCAGAACTGCGATGCCCAGCGCGGCGAGGCGCGCCGGATCTGTATCCGCGAGCGTCTGCCGGCGCCGGACTGCTCCCGCGCCGCCGTGCCCGAACGGTGTCGCCAGCGGGTCGAGGCCGAGCAGGCCTGCGGCGAACGCTACGGGGCGGAGTACCGCGAGTGCGTCGCCAAGGCGATGCGCTAAGAGAAGACCAGTCCAAAAAGCCCGGCCGACACCCATCGGGGCGTCGGCCGAGCTTTTTGGGGGGCGGGAAGACCGTTACGGCAGCAGGATCAGCGAGCCGGTGGTGCGGCGCCCCTCCAGGTCGCGGTGCGCCTGGGCCGCGTCGGCCAGCGCGTAGCGGTGCGACGGCGCGACCTTGACCGCGCCGGCCCGCACTCGCTCGAACAGCGCGTTGGCCGACTCCTCCAGCTCTGTGCGGGTGGCGGTGTAGTCGCCGAGCCGGGGGCGGGTGAAGTACAGCGAGCCCTTCTGCGCCAACAGCAGCGGGGCGAACGGCGGCACCGCGCCGGAGGCGTTGCCGAAGCTGACGAACATGCCGCGCGGCGAGAGGCTGTTCAGCGACATCTCGAAGGTATCCTTGCCCACCGAATCGAACACCACCGGCACGCCTTGCCCGCCGGTGATCTCGCGCACCCGCTCCACCACGTTCTCGGTGCCGTAGTTGATGACGTGGGCGCAGCCCAGCGAGCGCGCCAGCTCGGCCTTGGCGGCCGAACCCACCGTGCCGATCACGTTGACCCCGAGCGAACGGAGCCACTGCACCGCGATCTGCCCGACCCCGCCGGCGGCGGCGTGCCACAGCACGGTCTGGCCCGGCTGCACCGGGTAGGTGCGGCGGATCAGGTACTCCACCGTCATGCCTTGCAGCATCATGCTAGCGGCCGCCTCGTCGCCGATCTCGTCCGGCAGCTTCACCAGCACCCCCGCCGGGATCAGGCGCTCCCCGCTGTAGGCGCCCAGCGGGCCGCCGCAGTAGGCGACCCGGTCGCCCACCCGCACGTGCTCGACGCCGGCGCCCACCGCCTCGACCACTCCGGCCGCCTCGGTGCCGAGGCCGGACGGCAGGGCAGCGGGGTACAGTCCGCTGCGCACGTAGGTGTCGATGAAGTTGACGCCGATGGCGCTGTGGCGCAGGCGCACCTCGCCCGGGCCGGGCGTGCCCACCTCCACGGTCTCGGTTTGCAATACCTCGGGGCCGCCGGTCTGGTAAAAGCGGATGGCAAGCGTCATGTCGGGTCTCCTCTCTGGGCGATGTCGATAGGGGAGTAGTGTCGCGGCGTTGCACGGCACGAGCAATGGCCGTGGCAGAACAGGCTGTTTCCTGGCGCGAACGGTGGCTAGGTGCCGGCCCAGGCCAGCACGCTTGGCAGGCATTCCGGCCAGCGCGCCAGGCGGTGGTCGTCGCCGTTGAACACGGTCTGGCGCGCGCCGCGGTAGTGGCGCGCCGCCTCGCGCCAGTCCAGCACCTCGTCGGCGGTCCCCAGCATCAGCCAGTAGCGCGCCGGCGTCGGGCGTTCCACCACCAGCCGGCGCAGCGCCGCCAGGTCGGCCTCGCCCAGCGTGTAGCGCTCGCCGGTGTAGGGGTTGGTCTGCGGCCCGAGATAGGCGGCGAGCGAGCGGTCGGGGCGCACCGCCGGGTTGATCAGCACCGCGCGCAGGTTCAGCGCCTCGGCCAGCCAGCTGGCGTAGAAGCCGCCCAGCGAGCTGCCGATCAGCAGCGTGTCCGCCGGCAGCGTCTGCAGCAAGGCCGAGGCGGCGGCGATGGCGTCGGCCGGGTGCGGCGGCAGGCGCGGGCAGTGAAAGGTGTCGCTCAGCCCCCTTTCGTCCAGAAAGGCCGCCGTTTCGCGCGCCTTGGCCGATTGTTCGCTGGAATTGAAACCGTGCAGGTAAACGATGTGTGGCATGGCGGACCTGATAACGAGGTTGATGAAATGGCCGGTGCCGGCATCGGGGACGGATCAGGGCATCGCCTTGTACATGACATGTGGGCCACTATACTTTTTTTAACTGGTCTTTGCCCGTCACCTGTCTGTCGCCAAAGGATGCCGATAATGAAAACAAGCACCGTCGTCGCCGGCCTGTTGACCGCTACCTGCCTGTTGCCCCCGGCGCATGCGCTGGATCTGTCGCTGGGCGTCGGCGCCAGCGAAGACGCCAACGCCTATTACCGCCTCGGGGTGCAGCAGGAGTTCACCCGCAGCTGGTGGAACAGCTCCACCGGCCGTCTCACCGGCTACTGGGACGCCGGCCTGACCCACTGGGATGGGGAAGGCGGCGGCAGCACCCAGTCGCTGTCGGTCTCCCCGGTGCTGGTCTACGAATTCAGCGGCAACGGCATCCGTCCCTTCATCGAGGCCGGCATCGGGCTCGCCGCCTTCCGCAACGACACCATCGACGAGCACAAGCTGGGGTCGGAATGGCAGTTCGAAGACCGGCTGGGCGTCGGTTTCCGCTTCGGCGCCGGCCACGCGCTCGGCCTGCGCGCCATGCATTATTCCAATGCCGGGCTCAAGAAGCCCAACGGCGGCCTCGATGCCTATTCGCTGTATTACCAGCTGCGCTACTAGGCGCGGGGCGCCGTTTCCGCCGCACAGCGGCAAGACCGCCGCCCCCCCTCCTATCCGGCCCTGCCGTCACGGCAGGGCCCGTACCGGCCGGCCCCAATGCCCCCCATCAACCATTCCCGCTCAGTCGGGCTGCCACTGGTAGGCCTTGAGGATGGTCTTCAGCTTGCCGTTCTTGTGCAGGCGGGCGATGGCCTGGTTCAGCTCGGCCACGCTGTAACGGCTGGCCGGGGCCACCGCGCACATGGTCGGCATGGTGGAAATCACCACCGGCAGCATCTCCAGCTTGCGCGCCTCGAACGGGTAGCTGCGCGCCCAGTAGGCGAATTCCAGCTCGGAGTGGATGGCGACGTCGATCAGCTTCTTCTGCAGCGACTTCATCAACAGGTCGATGCGCGCCTCGTCCACGCGCGTGGCCTGGCCGCTGGCCCACAGCGCCTCCACTGCCGGGTAATGGTAGCCGCGCGTGGTGCCGATGCGCTTGCCCGACAGATCCTCGACGCGCCGGACCGGGGTGGCCGATTTCAGCGCGATCAGCCGCTCCACCTGCGGATACAGCTCCTGCGTCCAGCCCAGCCGGCTGGCGTTGCCGTACCACAGCGGGTTGGCGTTGCAGTGGATGTCGACCTTGTTGCTCTCGATGTTCTGCTCCACCCGCTTGCGCGAGACGACGATGAACTGCGGCGCGGTGCCCAGCTCTTCCGCCAGCGCCGTGCCCAGCTCCTTGTACAGCCCGCCCACCAGCCCGTGCTGCGGATCGCTGGCCAACTCGACGATCGGCGGGCCGTCCGAATCCGCCACGCCGATGCGTAATACCGCTGCCGCCTGCGCGGACAGCGCCCCCCCCAAGGCCAGCACCATCGCCAGCACCCGTTTATGCGCCCTGAACATAAGCTTCTGCTCTCTTCTTCTTAAAGGTTGGCCGGTTCGGTGCGAACAGCATGGTAAGATGCCAGACCGATGATGCCACCTTCCCGTTTTAGACGATAACTACTTGTTTGCCATGACGATCGCCACCAATCCCACCCTATACGATCACCTGTCGCGCCGTATCCTGATACTGGACGGTGGCATGGGCACCATGATCCAGCGCCACCAGCTCACCGAACAGGACTACCGCGGCGAACGCTTCGCGGATTGGCACTGCGACGTCAAGGGCAACAACGACCTGTTGGTGCTGACCCAGCCCGGCATCATCGGCGCCATCCACCAGGCCTACCTCGACGCCGGCGCCGACATCGTCGAAACCAACACCTTCAACGCCACCTCGATCGCCATGGCCGATTACGAGATGGAAGCGCTGGTGTGGGAGATCAATCACGCCGCCGCCCGCCTGGTGAAGGAGCTGTGCGTCGCCGAAACCGCGAAGAACCCGGCCAAGCCACGCTACTGCGCCGGCGTGCTGGGCCCGACCAACCGCACCTGTTCCATCAGCCCGGACGTCAACGACCCGGGCTACCGCAACGTCACCTTCGACCAACTGGTCGAGAGTTACAGCGAGGCCATCGACGGCCTGGTCAAGGGCGGCGCCGACCTGTTGCTGGTCGAGACCATCTTCGACACGCTCAACGCCAAGGCGGCGGTGTTCGCCATCCACAAGTACTTCGACGAGCACCCCGAAACGCCGCGGCTGCCGATCATGATTTCCGGCACCATTACCGACCAGTCCGGCCGCACCCTGACCGGGCAGACGACAGAGGCATTTTATAACTCGTTATCGCATGCCGACGCCATTTCTTTTGGCCTGAACTGCGCCTTGGGGCCGGATCTGCTGCGCCCCTACGTCGAGGAAATGGCGCGCATCTCGTCCACCTTCGTCTCGGTGCACGCCAACGCCGGCCTGCCCAATGCCTTCGGCGGCTACGATTTGAGCCCGCAGGACATGGCCGTCTCGGTCAGGGAATGGGCCGAATCGGGCCTGGTCAACATCATCGGCGGCTGCTGCGGCACCACGCCGGAGCACATCGCGGCGATCTACCAGGCGGTGAAAGACCTGCCGCCGCGCGCGCTGCCGGCGATCGAGCCCAAGTGCCGCCTGTCCGGCCTCGAGCCGTTCAACATCGGTGACCACGACCTGTTCGTCAACGTCGGCGAGCGCACCAACGTCACCGGTTCGAAGGCCTTCGCCCGGCTGATCCTGAACGGCGACTACGCCACCGCGCTCGACGTGGCGCGCCAGCAGGTCGAGAACGGCGCGCAGGTGATCGACATCAACATGGACGAGGGCATGCTTGACGCCCACGCCGCCATGGTGCGCTTCCTCAACCTGATCGCCGCCGAGCCGGACATCGCGCGCGTGCCGATCATGATCGACTCCTCCAAGTGGGAGGTGATCGAGGCCGGCCTCAAGTGCATTCAGGGCAAGGGCATCGTCAACTCGATCTCGATGAAGGAAGGCAAGGACAAGTTCGTCGAGCAGGCGCGCCTGATCCGTCGCTACGGTGCGGCGGTGATCGTGATGGCCTTCGACGAGGCCGGCCAGGCCGACACCTATGCGCGCAAGGTCGAGATCTGCGAGAAGAGCTACCGCATCCTGGTGGACGAAGTGGGCTTTCCGCCTGAGGACATCATCTTCGACCCCAACATCTTCGCCGTGGCCACCGGCATCGAAGAACACGCACGCTACGGCCTCGACTTCATCGAGGCCACCGGCTGGATCAAGCAGAACCTGCCGCACGCCAAGATTTCTGGTGGCGTCTCCAACGTGTCGTTCTCGTTCCGCGGCAACAACAAGGTGCGCGAGGCGATCCACGCCGTGTTCCTGTACCACGCCATCAAGCGCGGCATGACCATGGGCATCGTCAACGCCGGCGCGCTGGAGGTGTACGACGAGGTCGACCCGGTGCTGCGCGAGCGCATCGAGGACGTAGTGCTGATGCGCGGCGACGACAGCGTGGCTGCCACCGAGGCGCTGATCACCCTGGCCGAAAGCTTCCGTGGCGACGCCAAGGAAGCCAAGGGCGAAGACCTGGCGTGGCGCAGCCTGCCGGTGGAGAAGCGGCTGGAACACGCGCTGATCAAGGGCATCACCACCTATATCGTCGAAGACACCGAAGAAGTCCGCCTCAAGTCCGCGCGCCCGATCCACGTCATCGAAGGCCCGCTGATGGACGGCATGAACGTGGTCGGCGACCTGTTCGGCGCCGGCAAGATGTTCCTGCCGCAGGTGGTGAAGTCCGCGCGCGTGATGAAGGCCGCCGTGGCCCACCTCGAGCCGTTCATCGAGGAAGAGAAGATCGCCATGGGCCTGCAGGACGCGCCGGCCAAGGGCGTGATCATCATGGCCACGGTCAAGGGCGACGTGCACGACATCGGCAAGAACATCGTCGGCGTGGTGCTGCGCTGTAACAACTACAAGGTGATCGATCTGGGCGTGATGGTGCCGTGCCAGACCATTCTGGATGCCGCGCGCGAGCACAACGCCGACATCATCGGCCTCTCCGGCCTGATCACCCCGTCGCTGGAAGAGATGGCGCACGTCGCCAAGGAAATGCAGCGCCAGGGCTTTGATATTCCGCTGCTGATCGGCGGCGCCACCACCAGCCGCGTGCACACCGCGGTGAAGATCGCCCCCAACTACCACGGCCCGGTGATCTACGTGCCGGACGCCAGCCGCGCCGTCGGCGTGTGCTCCAATCTGCTGTCCGACACGCTGCGCGACGTTTTCGTCGAGGAAGTCACCGCCGACTACGCCAAGGCGCGCGCCATCTTCGAGGGGCGCGGTGACGCCAAGCTGTTGCCGATCGCCGAAGCCCGCGAACAGCGCCACCAGATCGACTGGGCGAACTACACCCCGCCCAAGCCGGCTTGGCTCGGCGTGCGCGAGTTCCGCGACTACCCGCTGGCCGAGATCGCCGCCTGCATCGACTGGACGCCGTTCTTCCAAAGCTGGGAGCTGGCCGGCCGCTACCCGGCCATCCTCGACGACGAAGTGGTTGGCGAGTCCGCCCGCAGCCTGTTTGCCGATGCCCAGGCCATGCTGAAGCAGATCATCGACGAGCGTTGGCTCACTGCCAACGCGGTGATCGGCCTGTTCCCGGCCGCCAGCGTCGGCCACGACGACATCGAGATCTACCACCCGGACAGCGGCGAGAAGCTGATGACCTGGGTCGGCCTGCGCCAGCAGATCGTCAAGACCGACAAAGACGGCAACAAGAACCCGGACTGGTGCTTGGCCGACTTCGTCGCCCCCAAGGACAGCGGCGTGGCCGACTACATCGGCGCCTTCGCCGTCACCGGCGGCCTCGGCATCGACCCGCACGTGGCGCGCTTCGAAGCTGCCAACGACGACTACTCGGCGATCCTGCTCAAGGCGCTGGCCGACCGCTTCGCCGAAGCCTTCGCCGAGCTGATGCACCGCCGCGTGCGCACCGAGTTCTGGGGCTACGCGCCGGACGAGCAACTCGACAACGAGGCGCTGATCGAAGAGAAGTACCAGGGTATCCGCCCGGCGCCGGGCTACCCGGCCTGCCCGGACCACACCGTGAAGAAGGAACTGTTTGAGCTCTTGGACGCCCCGGCCATCGGCATGACGCTGACCGAGGGCTACGCCATGCTGCCGACCGCGGCGGTGTCCGGCTTCTACTTCAGCCACCCGGATTCGCGCTACTTCGGCGTTGGCAAAGTGAGCCGCGATCAAGTCGAGAGCTACGCCCAGCGCCGCGGCGTCAGCGTCGAGCAGGCCGAGCGCGATCTGGCGCCGAATTTGGGCTACAACGCCTGAGCCTTACCGCCCGCACCGGGCGATGCTCCGCCGTGATGCCAAGCCGGGACGTGTCCGGCTCACCAGAAACCGCCCGGCAAGGGCGGTTTCTGCTTGATGGCGATACTGGCCGGTCACGACGCCACAATCGCCTGATCGATATCCTCGATCAGGTCCTCGACATCCTCCAGCCCCACCGACAGCCGTACCAGCGCGTCGGGCAGCCCGGCTTTCTGGCGCTGCTCCGGCGGGATGGCGGCGTGGGTCATGGTGGTGGGCAGGCTGATCAGCGACTCCACCCCGCCCAGGCTTTCGGCCAGCGCGAACAGCTTGGTGTGGGTGGTGAAGCGGGCGCTGCGCTCGGCGCCGCCCTTGAGTTCCAGCGAGATCATGCCGCCGAAGGCGTACATCTGCCGCCGTGCCAGTTCGTGCCAGGGGCTCCCGGTCAGGCCGGGGTAGTGCACGCGTACCACTTCGGGGTGTTGTTCCAGGTGCTGTGCCAGTTCCAGCGCGTTGGCGCAGTGCTGGCGCATGCGCAGCGCCAGCGTCTTGATGCCGCGCAGCACCAGGAAGCAGTCCATCGGCCCCGGCACCGCGCCGACGGCGTTCTGCAGGAACTTGAGTTCCTGGTAGAGCGCCTCGTCGTTGGTCACCAGTGCGCCGCCGACGACGTCGGAATGGCCGCCCAAGTACTTGGTGGTGCTGTGCAGCACCACATCGGCCCCCAGCGTCAGCGGCTGCTGCAGGTAGGGCGAGGCGAAGGTGTTGTCGACCACCACCTTGACGCCGCGCGCGTGGGCGAGCCGGGCCAGTGCGGCGATGTCGCACACCGTCAGCAGCGGGTTGCTCGGCGTCTCCAGCCACAGCAGCTTGGTGGCCGGGGTGAAGGCGGCTTCCACCGCGGCGGGGTCGGTGGCGTCGACGAAGCTCGGCGTGATGCCGAAACGGGTGAACACCCGCGTCATCAGGCGGTAGGTGCCGCCGTACAGGTCCTGCCCGCACAGCACGTGGTCGCCGCTCGACAGCGTCTGCAGCATGGCCGATTCGGCGGCCAGCCCGCTGGCGAACGCCAGGCCGTAGGCGCCGTCCTCCAGCGCCGCCAGGTTGGCTTCCAGTGCGCTGCGCGTCGGGTTGGCGGTGCGCGCGTAGTCGTAGCCCTGGTGCACGCCGGGTGCCTGCTGGACGAAGGTGGAGGTCAGGTAGACCGGGGTCATGACGGCGCCGGTGGCCGGGTCCGGCGTCAGGCCGGCGTGGATGGCCTTGGTGGAGAAACGCATGGTTGCCTCGCTAGTGGGTGGCGGTCAGCGCTCGCAGCAGGTCGCCCTGGGTGATGATGTCGTAGCCGTCCCCGCGCCGCACCAGCACGGCCGGCACCTGGCCCGGCACGCGCCGCGCCAGCTCGTCGAACGGGGTGCCGGCGTCCAGCACCGGCAGCGGCTCGCGCAGCAGTTCGCGCACGATCAGGGTGGCGAGCTCTTTGCCGGCGAGCAGTGCGGCGATCACGTCCTGGCGGTACAGCGTGCCCAGCAGCTCGTCGCCGTCGAATACCGGCAGCTGGGCGCAGGGCGTGTTGTTCAGCCGCGCCAGCGCATGAGCCAGCGCGTCTCCCGGGGCGACACGGGCGAGCGGGCGTGGCGGTTTGGTGCGCAGCACGTCGGCGGCGCTGAGCGCGGGGCGTGCCGTGAGGTAGCCGTTGGCGCTCATCCAGTCGTCGTTGTAGATCTTGCCGAGGTATTGCCGGCCGCCGTCCGGCAGCAGCACCACCATCAGGTCGTCCGGCCCGAGCCGCTCGGCCACGCGCAGCGCGCCCAGCACCGCCGCGCCGCTGGAGCCGCCGGCGAAGATGCCTTCCGTGCGCGCCAGGCGCCGTGCCATCAGGAAGCTGTCGCGGTCGTTCACCTGCACCACGTCGTCGATCACGCTCCAGTCCAGTGCCTTGGGCACGAAGTCCTCGCCGATGCCTTCCAGCTTGTAGACGTGCGGCTCGACCTCGCGCCCGCTGTGGAACAGGTCGTAGAGGATGGAGCCTTCCGGGTCGACGCCGATCACCTGCACCGCCGGGTTCTGTTGCTTCAGGTAGCGGCCGATGCCGCTGATGGTGCCGCAGGTGCCCATGCCGCAGACGAAGTGAGTGATCTTGCCGGCGGTGTCCCGCCAGATTTCCGGGCCGGTGCTGACGTAGTGCGCCTGGGTGTTGTCGGGGTTGTGGTACTGGTTGCACAGGAAGGAGCCGGGAATCTCGGCCGCCAGCTGGCGCGCCACCTCGATGTACTGGCGCGGGTGGTCCGGCGGCAGGTCGGTGGGGCAGACGATCACTTCCGCCCCCATCGCGCGCAGCATGTCGATCTTCTCGCGGGATTGCTTGTCGGCGATGGTGAACACGGTCTTGTAGCCGCGCGCCGCGGCGAACATGGCGAGCCCCATGCCGGTGTTGCCCGAGGTGCATTCGACGATGGTGCCGCCCGGCGCGATCTCGCCGCGCCGCTCGGCCTCGCCGACCATGAACTGGCCGATGCGGTCCTTCACCGAGCCGCCCGGGTTCATGAATTCGAGCTTGGCGTAGACCGCGCAGCGGTGCGTTGCGGTCAGGCGGTTCAGCCGCACCAGCGGGGTGTGGCCGATGGCGTCCAGAATGCTCTCGTACTTCATGGCGTCCCTCCTGGCCCGGGATGGGCGGGCTCTTCGGTTCACTATAGCCGCTGGCTGGGGACGGCTGCTGCCCCGGCGTATCCGTTTTACAATGCCGTCGTCGCTCCGCTCAGAACTGCTGGATTGCCATGAACATCACCGTGCTGTTTCCCACCGCCACCGAGGCGAGTTTGTTTTCCCATCCCGGCGTCACCACCATCGTTTCCGGCGTCGGGTTGACCGCCACCGCCTATGCCACGCTGAAGGCCATCCAGCAGCACCGGCCCGATGTGCTGATCCTGGCCGGCGTGGCCGGGGTGTACCCGCACGCGAGCCTGCAGATCGGCGACGTGGTGCTGGTGGAGTCGGAGGTGGAGGGCGATCTGGGCTTTTTCACGCCCGAGGGGTTCACCCACTTGGCGCATCTGCCGCTCGACATGGCGTTCGAGCGCCGCCATACCTTGCATTGCCCGCGGCTGCCGGAGGGCTTCGCGCGGACGAAGAGCGTGTCGCTGAACGCGGCGCTGGCGCCGTTCGTCGATAGCCGCGAGGTGGAGATCGAGAACATGGAGGGGGCGGCGTTTTTCCATGTCTGCCTGGAGGAAGGGCAGCGCTTCGTCGAGATCCGCGCCATTTCCAACGTGGTGAAGCCGGGGCACGACGATTGGGATCTGGAGGGCTCGGTGCGGGCGCTGACCGACGGGCTCTATCGGTTGATCGCGGCGCTGCGGCAGGAGGAAGCCGGTGCGGCCTGAGACGCTGCCGCGCTGTGCCGACACGGCGCCGAAGCTGGGCTACAATGCCCGGCTTCCGCTCGTCGGCGAGAGACGAAGGTTGGCCAGAAACCTCTGGGTTTCGGCCAACTTTTTGGCATGCCCGGCCCGGCTGCGGAGATTGACTTGGCTCACGGCGGGCCGCCTGACTTTGCTGCACCATGTAAAGAAACGTAAACGTCGACTGCGGCGGCCACGGCTGCGCTATCGTCCCCGGGATGAAGGTCATGAAGGGTATTCTCTCCACGCGCACAGGCCGCCGCATGGCGGCCTTGCTGTATGTGCTGCTGTCGCTGCCGGCGCTGGGCGCCGAGCCCGGCTTGCCGCTGCGCGTCGCCATCGGCGAGACCAAGGCGCCGTACGTGATGGCGGAGGAGCAGCGCGGCGTGGAGTACGAGCTGGTCACCAGCGCGCTGCAGCTGGCCGGCTACCAGCCGCAGGTGTCGTTCGCCCCCAACAAGCGCGCCCAGGAGTGGCTCGCCGCCGGGCGGGTCGACGCCGCCATCGCCAACGACGGCGGTTACCTGTCCGAGCCTTACATCGCCTACCAGAACATGGCGATCACACTGTGCCGGCGCCAGATCCGGCTCGACAGCGTGCTGGACCTCGGCCGTTACCGGGTGGCGGCGTTCCAGAACGCGCAGCGCTTTCTCGGGCCGGACTACGCGGCGATGGCGGCGGGCAATCCCGATTACGTCGAGCAGTCGCCGCAGATCACCGTCAACCGCCTGCTGTACACCGGCCGCACCGACGTGGCGGTGGCCGACATCAACGTCTTCCTGCAGTTCAACGACGAGCTCGGCCCCGGCATCGATGCCCAGCCGGCGCCCTGCCCCTACGCCTTGTTCCCGCCGACGCCGTACCGCTTGGCTTTTCGCGATGCGGTGGCGCGCGATCGCTTCAACAAGGCGCTGCGCCTCTTGCACCAGCAGGGCTTCTACGAGGCGCTGGCGAAGCGCTACCACCTGCCGGCACCGCAGGGCCGGCCGTCGTTCAAGCCGCCGGCGCGCTGAGGACGCTACCCCGGCTGCCATGAAGTACCAATGCAAGTGGATTCTGAAGGGTTTATGCTTTAGGGATCGCCTGTTGGCGGGAGGGTGGCATGAAGCGGGTAAGACTCGGCCGGTGGGCCGCGTGGCGCATGGCCGGCGTGCTCGGCGCCGCCTGCTGCGCCGCGCTGCTGGGCTCCTATCTCCTCCTCGAGAGGACCTTCGACGAGTTCGAGCGGCACGAGGTGCGGAGTCATCTCAAGCGGGTGAGCGTCGTTATCCAGAACGACCTGCAGGGGCTCTTGGCTTCGGCGAACGACTACGCGCATTGGGACGATGCCTACCAGTTCCTGGGTGGGACCAAACCGGACTTCTTCGACGCCAACTTCACGGTCGAGGTGGCGGCCAACCTGCGCCTGGACTGGGGGGCGGTGCTGGATGTGCAGGCCAGGCCGGTGCAGACGCGCCAGCTGTCGGGGCCGGCCGTCGGCCAGCCGCTGAGCGGGCCGCAATGGCACATGCTGGAGCAGTACTTTTCCCGCCACGGCGCCTGCGCCAAGCCCGGCGTGGTGCTGTTCTGGCATCGGCAGCGTCCGCTGGCGGTGGCCTATTCCGACGTGACCGACTCCGATATGACCAAGCCGGCACGGGGTTGTCTGCTGATGGCCCGCTTTCTCGACGGCGGCTACCGTGACGCGCTGGTCCGGCTGACCGGCGTGGACTTCCATCTCCGTCCCGGCGCCGGCGCGCCCGTCGTGGCGCAGACCGGGGAGGGGAACTGGTTGGGCCGGGCGCCGCTGGGCCGCCTGCCCGCCTCGATCGAGGCGCTCGGTCCGCCGCGGCTGGACGGCGAGCGGACCACGACGTACGGCCTGCTGGCGGCCAACCTGGTGGCGCTCAGCCTGATCGCCCTCGTCATCACCGGGACCCTGTTGCGGCGCAAGGTGCTGGGCCGCCTGGCGCACTTCTCGCACCTGGCCGACAGCTACCGCGCCTCCCAGGACCTCACCATCCGCTGGCCGGTCGGCGGGACGGACGAGCTCGACAACCTCGGCCAGTCGCTGAACGAGATGATGAGCCAGATCGACCGCCAGCACGGCACCTTGTCGTATTTGGCCGATCATGATGCGCTGACCTCGCTGGGCAACCGCCGCCAGCTGATGGCTGCGCTGGCGGCGGCGACTGGTGCACCGCCCCGGCCGGCGCAGGGGGTGTGCTGCCTGCTGCTGATCGATCTGGACGACTTCAAGCTGATCAACGACAGCCTCGGCCATATGGCGGGGGACGAGGTGCTGCATATCGCCGCCGACCGCATCGGTCGCGTGATTCGCCGGCAGGATACCGCGGTCCGTCTCGGCGGCGACGAGTTCGCCATCCTGGTGCCCGCCACCTCGCTGGCCTCCGTGTCGAGCTTTGCCGAGCGCCTGCTCACCGAGCTGCGCCAGCCCATCTACCTGGACGAGCACCGGCTGTCGCTCAGCGCTTCGATCGGCATCGCGCCGGCCGAGCCCTCGCTCAATGCGACCGACTGGCTGCGCAACGCCGATCTGGCGATGTATGAGGCCAAGCGGCTCGGCAAGCACCGCATCAGCGTGTTCGACAAGGGGTTGCTCGCCTCGGCGGCCAGGCGGCTGCGGCTCGAGCACGCCCTGCGCGCTGCCCTCGACAGCGATGCCCTGGCGGTGTGGTTCCAGCCCATCGTCGATGGCCGCGACAAGCGTCTCGTGGGCATGGAGGCGCTGGTGCGCTGGCCGATCGACGACGGCTATGTGCCGCCGGACGAGTTCATCGGCATCGCCGAGGAGAGCGGCCTGATCGACCGGCTCGGGGCCTTCGTGCTCGATCGGACCTGCGAGGTGCTGGCACGTCTGCGCCAGCAGCATCCGGCGCTGACGTGCAATGTCAACCTGTCGGTGCGGCAGTTCACCGATGGCGAGCTGGCGGTCGAGATTCCGGCCGTGCTGGCCCGCTATGGGCTTCCCGCCGCGGCCCTGCACCTCGAGCTGACCGAGAGCATGGTGGCGCAGCACGAAAAGGAACTGTTGCCGACCATGAGCCGGCTGGTGGCGCAGGGGTTCTCCTTCCACCTGGACGATTTCGGCACCGGCTATTCGTCGCTGGAGCGGCTGCAGAGCCTGCCCATCCACACGCTGAAGATCGACCGCCGCTTCGTCACCCCGCTGCAGTACGGCGAAGACGCCATCGCCCGCACCGTGGCGGATCTGGCGCGCAATCTCGCGCTCGCGGTGATCGCCGAAGGCGTGGAAACCGAGCGGGAGCGTCTGCGCCTGCTGGAGCTGGGGGTGGTCCAGATGCAGGGTTATTTGTTCGCCCGGCCGATGCCGGAGCACCTGCTGCTGCTGTGGCTGGAGAGCCATGCCTGCCGACCGGAAACCCGCGAGGCGCCCACCGCCGACTGAGCGTGCGGCATGGCCCGCCTCGGCGCCGCTCAGGCCCCGATCGCCCCGGCCAGCGTGGCGAAGTGGCGCGCGATATCATCCTCGTCGACGTGGGCATAGCCCAGCAGCAGGCCGGGCTGGTGCTGGGCGTCGCCACGGTAATAGGCGCTCAGTGGCCGGGTCAGGATGCCGCGTGCGAGCGCCGCGGCGCTGACGGCGCGGTCGTCGCAGCCTTCCGGCAGACCCAGCACCAGGTGCAGCCCGGCGGCGCCGTCGTGGATGGCGAGCCCGTCGTCGAAGTGGTGGCGGATGGCCGACAGCAGCGCCTCGCGCCGGGCGGCGTAGAGGTGGCGCATGCGGCGGATGTGCGAGACGAAGTGGCCCTCGGCGATGAAGTCGGCCAGCACCGCCTGGGTCAGGTACTGGCCGCCACGGAACAGCTCCGATAGCCCGGTCTGGAAGCTTTCCACCAGTTCCTCCGGCACTACCATGTAGCCCAGCCGCAGCCCGGGGTAGATTACCTTGGAGAAGGTGGCGAGGTAGATCACCCGGCCATGGCCGTCCAGCCCCTGCAGCGAGGGTAGCGGCGGGCGGCCGTAGCGGAATTCGCTGTCGTAGTCGTCCTCGACGATCCAGCTATCGTGGCGGCGCGCGTAGGCCAGGAGGCGGCGCCGCCGCGCCAGGCTCATCACCGCGCCCAGCGGGTACTGGTGCGAGGGCGAGGCGTAGATCAGCCTCGGCACCCCGAGCCGGGCGCCTTCGTCCACCTGCAGCCCCTCGCCGTCCACCGGCACCGGCAGCGTGGCCAGCCCGGCGCTGCGCCACACGCTGTGCACCCCCCAATAGCCCGGATTCTCCACCCAGGCGGTGTCGCCGGCATCGCCCAGCAGCAGCGCGATCAGCTGCAGCGCCGCATGCGAGCCGTTGGTGACGATGATCTGCTCCGGCGTGCAGCGCACCCCGCGCGAGCTGTGCAGGTAATCGGCCAGCGCGTTGCGCAGCGCCGGCAGGCCGGGGCCGACGGCGTAGGTCAGCAGGTCCGGCTGCGGCTTGCGCCACTGGCGGTTGTGCAGCCGCATCCAGGTGCGCGACGGGAAGGTGCGCACCTCCGGCACGCCGGGCATGAAGGCACCCCACTGCTTCTCGCCGGCGCCGGCCTGCTCGACCAACTGCGCACCACGGCGCGAGATCGCCGCCCCACTGGCCGGCACGGGGCGGGTCGGGCTGGGCGGCTCGCGGCTGGCGAGCTTGTCCGGCCGGGTGTCGAGCACGAAGGTGCCTTGGCCGACGCCGGCCGAGACGTAGCCCTCGGCGCCCAGCCGCTCGTAGACGTGAATCACGGTATTGCGCGCGAGCCCCAGCTCGCTCGCCAGCTGGCGCGAGGAGGGCAGGCGCAGCCCCGGCGGCAGCGTTTCCTGCAGGATGGCGTCGCGCAGCAGGCGGTAGAGCTGGCGGTTGTTCGGTTCGGCGCTGGCCGGGTCGAAATGCTGTTGCAGCAGGTCGGCCAGCAGCGGCGGCGAGGCGGTGGCGGAGGGGCTGGGTCGTTGCGCCATGGCAGGGTCTGAGCCGGATTGGCTCCATCAAAAAAACCGGATTGGGTCTAATTGTATCGCCAATCCGCGCTTACACTCCCGTCCTGCATTTCCCCATGCATAAAAAAAGACCGATAACACACCGGCCGCCGCCTCCCTTGCCGCAGCCGGGCACAGGCCCCGGCGCGTTCCGCGCACGGGGCCGGGTAGTCAGGAGAATCTATTCATGAGTGTTTCATCCCAAGGGCTGAGCCACGGGCTCAAGCAACGTCACGTCACCATGCTGTCGATCGCCGGGGTAATCGGCGCCGGCCTGTTCGTCGGCTCCGGCCACGCCATCGCCGAGGCCGGCCCGGCGGTGCTGATCGCCTACGCCATCGCCGGCCTGCTGGTCGTCCTCGTCATGCGCATGCTGGGCGAGATGGCGGTGGCCGCGCCCGATACCGGTTCCTTCTCCACCTATGCCGACCGCGCCATCGGCCACTGGGCCGGCTACATCATCGGCTGGCTGTACTGGTGGTTCTGGGTGCTGGTGATTCCGCTCGAGGCCAACGCCGCCGCCACCATCCTGCACACCTGGTTTGCTGGCGTGCCGATGTGGCTGTTCGCGCTCGGCATCACCGTGCTGTTGACCATCACCAACCTGTTCAGCGTCAAGAACTACGGCGAGTTCGAGTTCTGGTTCGCGCTGGTCAAGGTGGTGGCCATCGTCGCCTTCCTCGCCATCGCCGGCGCCGCCATCCTGGGCCTGATCCCGGGCAGCCAGGTGAGCGGGGTGTCGCAGCTGTTCGCCCACGGCGGCTTCATGCCCAACGGCTTCGGCGCGGTGCTGGGCGCGATGCTGACCACCATGTTCACCTTCCTCGGCACCGAGATCGTCACCATCGCTGCCGCCGAATCCGACAACCCGCAGCAGCAGATCACCAAGGCCACCAACTCGGTGGTGTGGCGTATCAGCCTGTTCTACCTGGGCTCGATTTTCGTGGTGACCGCGCTGGTGGCGTGGAACGATCCGCTGCTGGCCTCGTCCGGCTCCTACCAGCGCACACTGGAGCTGATCGGCATCCCCAACGCCAAGGCCATCGTCGACGTGGTGGTGTTGATCTCGGTGGCGAGCTGCCTCAACTCGGCGCTGTACACCGCCTCGCGCATGCTGTACTCGCTGTCCACCCGCCGCGACGCGCTGGCGATGTTCGGCGAAACCGCGTCCAACGGCACGCCGCAAAAAGCCGTGCTGGGCTCGATGGTGGTGGGTTTTCTCACCGTGATCGCCAACTACCTGATGCCGAAGGAAGTGTTCGACATCCTGCTCGCCACTTCCGGCACCATCGCGCTGCTGGTGTACCTGGTGATCGCCATCTCGCAGCTGCGCATGCGCCAGCGCATGATCGCCAAGGGCGAGACCCCGGCGTTCAAGATGTGGCTGTTCCCGTGGCTGACCTGGGCGGTGATCCTGTTCATCTGCGGCGTGGTGGCAATGATGGCGATCCGTCCGGAGCACCAGGTCGAAGTGATCGGCACCGGGGTGCTGGCGCTGGCGTTGCTGGTGGTGGGCTGGGTGCGCTCGCGCCTGTTCGGCACGCCGTGGAGCAAGAGCCGCCCGGCGGTGGTGGCGGCGGCGGCGCGTTCATAGTGCGTTATTGAGCCAAGTGCGACGGTTTGATCGTCGCGGGGAAAAGCAAAGCCCATCGTGCCTGACGGCCGGTGGGCTTTGTTGTTTTAGGATG
Organism: Pseudogulbenkiania sp. MAI-1; assembly: GCF_000527175.1. Lineage (NCBI taxonomy): Bacteria > Pseudomonadati > Pseudomonadota > Betaproteobacteria > Neisseriales > Chromobacteriaceae > Pseudogulbenkiania > Pseudogulbenkiania sp. MAI-1. The sequence continues at coordinate 94,751 of NZ_AZUR01000001.1, forward strand.
AGAAAACTAAGATGCACGTAATTTTCTCTGGGCTACCTGTTTAAGAAGACCATTCTCCACTCGCCTGTTTCTTCCTAACGATGTCTTCCATTTCTTTATGTAAATCATCAGGAGAGGTGGATAGCAACTTTTCAATATCATGCTTGCTCCTTCCGTCGAGGGTATCTCTCTCTGCCTCAAGAATGGAGCGTACTGCTTTGTGGCCTATCGCCATACTAGCTAAAGACCAGCGGGCTGTTCCAGCTGTTATGAAGAGTGTGGGGTCGTTTTGTTCGTTAAAATATTTGATATGGTTAATTAATTGCCTTATATAATCGGCTCGCCCACTAGCTAGAAAAGCACCCCAGCACATGTCATTTAATTGAGGGGTGGGGTCTGTGTTTCTAAGTATTCCACCATTTTTGGAGATCAGGATGGCTTGTTTGAGAATGTCTTTTGCTCGTGGTGGCTGTTTTTCAATAATGGCTTGCCATTGTGGAATCTTGTCTGGGTTGACCGAAAACAGTTCGCTGAAAAATCCCACAATTGGTGCAGCAGCAGAGTCCTTCTCAAGGATATCACTTGCACCCAATACCCCAATGGCTTCGGTAACTTGCTCCGGTCGTGGATGCTGGTAGTAAGAGTTAAGGAATATGTCAAGGTCCTCTTCTGATTGGATGTTTTCGATATCGGCCAGGTTTCTTGTGGCTTCTGAAGCGCGTGCTTGGCTCCGCACAGATTTGAGTGTTTGTATTGCTTCGAGGAAGGGGGATGTATTGAAGATCAATATTAGAGGGCGGATTCAGGGAGTAAGTGCAACGGCAGGCAGGTCTGGAGGAAGGGGGTGAGATGAGGTAAATTCCCCCGCTCTTTGACCGGCCAGTCAGGAGCACAAGGAATGAAATACCGCCATCTCACCGAGGGTGAACGATACCAGATCCAGGCATTGAGTGCCGAGGGTTTTGGCCCTACGGCCATCGGCCAGCGCATTGGTCGCTGTAAAAGCGTGATCAGCCGAGAGCTGCGGCGCCATCGCCTGCGCGGCCGTTACCATGCCAGCGATGCCCAGCGCAGCTATCGCCAGCGCCTGCAAGCCAAGGGCAAATTGCGGCAGCCATGGGGGCCGGTATTCGACGAGATCGCCGTCCCGTTGCTGAGGGAGGGCTGGAGTCCTGAACAAATCAGCGGCGTGTTCAAAGGTAGTGACTATGCAGTCAGCCATGAATGGATTTACCAGCGGGTCCTGCAGAACAAGCGCCAAGGCGGTGATGTCTACAAAGCGCTGCGCTGCCAGAAAGAACGCAGAAAGCGCTACGGCAAGCCGGAGCGTCGCGGTCAGATAGCCAACCGCCGGCCGATTACGGAGCGTCCCGCCGAAGTTGAGGCGCGCAGCCGGGTCGGTGATTGGGAGGCTGACACGATGATCGGAGCCGGGAACAAGGGTGCCATCGTGACACTGGTTGAGCGCAAGACCGGCTACGCCAAGCTGATGCTGGTGCCAAACAAGGAAGCGGCGGGCGTCACGAAGGCGATTGTCCAAGCGCTCCGTCCACACCAGAAACAGGTGCTGACGCTGACGTTCGACAACGGCAAGGAGTTTGCTGGCCACCAGACGGTTGCCAAGCGGTTGAAAGCAGATTGCTTTTTTGCCGACCCGTACAGTTCTTGGCAGCGCGGCTGCAACGAAAACCTGAACGGGCTCATCCGGCAATACTTCCCAAAGGGGACTGACTTCAGGAGGATTACTCGGGCTGCGCTGGTCAAAGTGGAAAGAAAGTTGAATGACCGTCCCAGGAAACGGCTGGACTGGAAGACGCCAAGGATGCTGTTCGAAGGAAGCAAATCACTGAATTGATTTACCTATTGACTGTTGCACTTACTTTTTGAACTCGCGGAGAAAGGATCGTTAGGATTATTAGTGAAGTGACAAACTGGGTCCAAAAGACAGGTTCGTTTAGGTGTTGGCTTGCTACACCGCCGAGCGCGCCAAATGCCGCTCCTCCACTTGAGGCGCCAAGGAAACCTATGGCGTCTTCTCCATGGCGGCGCTCCATCCGATATGCAAGAAGCCAAGCGAGAAAACCTGCACCCAGCATGAGGACTGCGGCAATGATACCATGTACGTTTGCTTCGAACAGGAGTGAGATTCCTGCCGACAGCCCCGCAAAAAGGATGCCTAAAATAGCACCCCACATTAGCCCAAGCCGGGCCCCAATTTTTGCAAGCGAATTCCTGATGGCACTGTCCCTGCCTGTCATTATGACCTTGGGGTGAAAAATTGCTTGGAGAGCTCCAAAAATGGTTCCACCAAGGGTTCCCCCGAGCAACCCGATTACGAATGTGATTACTAAATCATGAAACATGCTATCTTCCTTTCGGAAGTTGTTTCCCGGTTTCTTGAGGCATTTCTTTGCGTGCTAACTTTAATATAAGTCTCCTTGATCAATTTTGATGTTTGATTCTTAAGTTCCAATATCGCTTGGTGGAAGTCCGAGCGTGCGGCCTCTCCCTGATTCTTCACCTCACCCCAATCCCCCACATGTCCGCCTCTCCCCATCGTGGAGTGCAACATGGAGCCACCGGCAAAGGCCTCCCGTCCTGGCTGCACCCCCTCCCGCAACATATTCCACCCTCCCCCCACTGAAAGCTTTTTGACAGCTCTCGTTTGTATAGTGGCGACCTTGCGCCAGACGGCGCCACGACAATAGCGATAGAGATGGAGTGAACATGGGACAACAAGGAGTGACATCATGCTGACGCTTTTGGGATTCGGGATGGTCAGCAACTTCATGTACCTGATCATGCGCAAGCGCCTGTCGGCGCTCTTGGCGCTGATCGTGGTGCCGATTCTGTTCGCGCTGGCTGGCGGGTTCGCCCCCGACGTCGGCGACATGATGCTGGAAGGCATCCGCAAGCTGGCGCCGACCGGCGTGATGCTGATGTTTGCCATTCTGTACTTCGGCATCATGATCGATGCCGGCCTGTTCGACCCGGTGGTGCACGCCATCCTGCGGGTGGTGAAGGGCGATCCGTTCAAGGTGCTGGTCGGCACCGCGCTGCTGACGCTGTTCGTCGGGCTCGACGGCGACGGTTCCACCACCTACATGATCGCGATCTCGGCCTTCCTGCCGCTGTATCGCAGGCTGGGGCTCAATACGCTGATGCTGGCCTGTATCGTGATGCTGTCCAGCGGGGTGATGAATTTGACGCCGTGGGGCGGGCCGACCGCACGCGCCGCCAGCGCGCTGCATGTGGACCCGAGCGACGTGTTCGTGCCGATGATTCCTGCCATGGTGGTCGGGGCGCTGGGCATCGTGTTGCTGGCCGGGCTGTTCGGCCTGCGTGAGCGGGCACGGGTGGGGGTGCTGGAGCTGCAGAACAGCGATCACCACGTCGAAGGCGTGGACGGCCACGAGAACATCCGCCGTCCGAAACTGCTGTGGGTCAACGCGCTCTTGACCGTGGCGCTGATGGTGGCGCTGGTCAAGGGCTTGCTGCCGCTGCCGGTGCTGTTCATGATCGCCTTCGCCATCGCCATGGTGATCAACTACCCGGACCCGCAGATGCAGCGCAAGCGCATCGCCGCCTACGCCGACAACATCCTGGCCGTGGTCTCGCTGATCTTCGCCGCCGGCATCTTCACCGGCATCCTGAGCGGGACCGGCATGGTCGAGGCGATGGCGCAGAGCTTCCTCGCCGTGCTGCCGCCGCAACTGGGGCCGCACATGGGGGTGATCACCGCGCTGGCCAGCATGCCGTTCACCTTCTTCATGTCGAACGATGCGTTCTACTTCGGCATCCTGCCGGTGATCGCCAAGGTGGCGGCCGAGTATGGTTTCAGCGCCGCCGAGATCGCTCGCGCCTCGATCGTCGGCCAGCCGGTGCACCTGCTGAGCCCGTTGGTGGCGTCGACCTATTTGCTGCTGGGGATGGTGAAGATCGAGTTCGGCGACCATCAGCGCTTCACCCTGAAGTGGGCTGCGCTGGTGTGCCTGCTGATCATGGTGGCGGCGCTGCTGACCGGGGCCTTCCCGCTGATCGGCGGCTAACCCGCCGCCACCGTCTCGTCGTCCTCCACCTCCTCGCCGAGGAAGCCGCCGCTCTGGTGCGCCCACAGCCGGGCGTACAGCCCGCCCTGGGCCAGCAGTGCGGCGTGGGTGCCTTCCTCGACGATGCGGCCGCGGTCGAGCACGATCAGCCGGTCCATCGCGGCGATGGTGGAAAGCCGGTGCGCGATCGCCACCACGGTCTTGCCCTGCATCAGCCGGTACAGGCTACCCTGGATCGCCGCTTCCACTTCCGAGTCGAGCGCGCTGGTGGCCTCGTCGAGCAGCAGGATGGGCGCGTCCTTCAGCATCACGCGCGCGATCGCCACACGCTGGCGCTGGCCGCCGGACAGCTTGACGCCGCGCTCGCCGACGTGGGCCTCGTAGCCGTGGCGGCCGCGCGGGTCGGTCAGCGTCTGGATGAACTCGTGCGCCTCGGCGCGCCGTGCGGCGGCGATCATCTGCTCGTCGCTGGCGTCGGGGCGGCCGTACAGCAGGTTGTCACGCACCGAGCGGTGCAGCAGCGAGGTGTCTTGCGTCACCATGCCGACCTGGGCGCGCAGGCTGTCCTGCGTCACGTGGGCGATGTCCTGGCCGTCGATCAGGATGCGGCCGCCTTCCACGTCGTAGAAGCGCAGGAGCAGGTTGACGATGGTCGACTTGCCGGCGCCGCTGCGCCCGACCAGGCCGATCTTCTCGCCGGGGCGCACCGTCAGCGTGAGCTGATCGATCACCTTGTTGGCGCCGCCGTAGCCGAAGTCGACCGCCTCGAAGCGGATTTCGCCGCGCGTCACTTGCAACGGCCTGGCGTCGGGACGGTCGGTGACGGCGATGCTGCGCGACAGCGTGGCGATGCCGTCCTGCACCGTGCCGATGTGCTCGAACAGGCTCGACATCTCCCACATGATCCAGTGCGAGATGCCGTTGAGGCGCAGCGCCATGGCGGTGGCGGCGGCCACCGCGCCGACGCCGACCTGGCCCTGGCTCCACAGCCACAGCGTCGAGCCGGCCGTGCTGGCGATCAGCGCCATGCTGAGGGTGTGGTTGACCACCTCGAAACCGCTCACCAGCCGCATCTGGCGGAACACGGTGTGCATGAATTCCTGCATCGCGCTCTTGGCGAAGCTGGCTTCGCGCTGGCCGTGCGAGAACAGCTTGACGGTGGCGATGTTGGTGTAGGCGTCGGTGATGCGCCCGGTCATCAGGCTGCGCGCGTCGGCCTGGGCGCTGGCCGCCTTGCCAAGGCGCGGCACGAAGAAGGCGAGCGTGGCGACGTAGAGTGCCAGCCAGCCCAGGAAGGGCAGCATCAGCGTGAGGTCGAAGCGGCCGACCACCGCCACCATGGTGACGAAGTAGATCACCACGAATACCAGGATGTCGGCGACGATCATCACCGTTTCGCGCACCGCCAGCGCGGTCTGCATCACCTTGGCCGAAACCCGGCCGGCGAATTCGTCCTGATAGAAGCTCATGCTCTGTCCGAGCAGGTGGCGGTGGAAGTTCCAGCGCAGCAGCATCGGGAAGTTGCCGGCCAGGCCCTGGTACTTGCACAGCGACTGCAGCGCGATCAAGAGCGGGCTGGCGAGCAGGATGCCGGCCAACAGCAGCAGGTTGTGCTGCTGCGTCTGCCACAGCTGGGACGGCGGCACCTTGCTCAGCCAGTCGACCACCGAGCCCAGCATCGAGAACAGCAGCGCCTCGAAGGCGCCGATCAGCGCGGTCAGCGAGGTCATCGCCGCGATCAGCGGCCTCAGGCCGCGGGTGCAGGCCCAGACGAAGGGGAAGAAGCCCTGGGGGGGCTGGGCCGGCGGCGTGTCGGGGTAGGGGTGCAGCCGTTTTTCAAACCAGGCGAACATGGGGGGAGTGTCCTAAGTCCTGTATATCCAGCAGCAACTCAGAGCGTGGGGAAGAAATCGTCGCGAGCGCCTCGAGGCCGGCTTGAGAAGCACAGCCGTACAAATGGTACGGCGAGCATCACAGGGCCGGGATCGGGGGGCGCAGCAGATTTATTCACACGCTCTCAGCGCGTGCTGTTCCAGTTGTGTATCGCTTCCTTCTTGTTGTCGGCCTGCGCGCCGATAGCGTTGCAGTTGCCGTTGCCGGCGTAGCGCGTGCATTGCACCCAGTAGCGGCGCGAACCGCTCTTGATCAGCTCGGCGCGTGAGCCGCACTTGTTGCAGGGTTTGAGGGTGTCGGGGGCGGACTGGTTCATGTCGGTCTCGGGTTGCAAAGAAGCATGGGGCGATGATAGCGCAAAGGCGGCACCAGCCGTGTCGGTGGTTGTCATGGTGTTCGAGTTGCCGAACGGGAAAAATCGTCCAATAACGGAAATCCGAACGCTCGCCGATTTCATCATCAATCTTACGTCATAGAATGAAGGAGTTAGCGCAGCCGATCATGTTGTCATCGCAGGCATGAATCATGCAGGCAAAACGGGGATGAAATCTCAACAGGCCGCAGAGCCTGCCGCTTCACCGGGCCTGACCGTGCCGTCTTCGGCACGACATGCCCGCCACCCCTGGCCGGGGCGCAGAGACGCCTGGCCGATGCCGTCAACAAAGGAGAGTCATTCATGCAGTCTTCCCGTATCCGTCGTCCCTTCGCGCTGGGTGCCATGGCACTGGGCCTGGCGCTGGCCTTCGCCCCGGTCGCCTCGCAGGCCGAAGCGCCGGTCGCCGCACCGCTGGTCAAGTACGACTACGAGCAGGACATCTTCCACCCCGTCTACGCCAAGCATGGCATGGTGGCCGCCGAGCACGAGCTGGCCAGCCGCATCGGCCTGGAGGTGCTGAAGCGCGGCGGCAACGCCGTCGATGCCGCCGTGGCGGTCGGCTTCGCGCTGGCGGTGGTGCTGCCCAACGCCGGCAACCTCGGCGGCGGCGGCTTCATGGTGCTGCACGACGCCAAGAGCGGCCAGGACGTGGCGCTCGACTTCCGCGAGATCGCCCCGGCCAAGGCCAGCCGCGACATGTACCTGGACGAGAAGGGCAACGTGGCCGAAGGCCGCTCGCTGTACACTCACCTCGCGGTCGGCGTGCCGGGCACGGTGGCCGGCATGGAGCACGCGCTCAAGCGCTGGGGCACGATGAAGCTCGCCGACCTGATCGCCCCGTCGATCAAGCTGGCCGAAGAGGGCTTCGTGGTCAGCCCGACGCTGGCCAAGATGCTGGAGGTGGAAAAGGACAACCTCGGCAAGTGGGAAACCACGCGCGCCATCTTCTTCAAGAACGGCGCCCCGCTCAAGGCCGGCGACAAGCTGGTGCAGAAGGATCTGGCCAAATCGATGCGGCTGATCGCCAAACAGGGCAGCAAGGCCTTCTATAACGGCGAGATCGGCGACAAGATCGTGGCCGAGATGGCGCAGCACGGGGGCCTGATCGGCAAGGACGACCTGAAGAACTACAAGGTCGAGGAGCGCGCGCCGGTCAGCGGCGACTACCGCGGCTACAAGGTGGTGTCGATGCCGCCGCCGAGCTCGGGCGGCACCCACATCATCCAGATCCTCAACATGCTGGAGCGCTACCCGCTGTCGCAGTCCGGCGTGAACAGCGCACAGACCATCCACTATATGGCCGAGGCCATGAAGCTGGCCTACGCCGACCGTGCCGAGTACCTGGGCGACCCGGGCTTCGTCAAGGTACCGGTCAAGGGGCTGACCTCGAAGAAGTACGCCGACGAGCTGGCGCAGAAGATCGACCCGGTCAAGGTGCTGGCCGCCGCGTCCATCAAGCCGGGCAAGCCGCAGCCGTACGAGAGCGACCAGACCACGCACTACTCCATCGTCGACGCCAAGGGCAACGCGGTGGCGGTGACCTACACGCTGAACCTGAACTTCGGTAGCGGCATCGTCGCCAAGGGCACCGGCATCCTGCTCAACGACGAGATGGACGACTTCTCGGCCAAGCCGGGCGTGCCCAACGCCTATGGCCTGATCGGCGGCGAGGCCAACGCGATCCAGCCGGGCAAACGTCCGCTGTCGTCGATGTCGCCGACCCTGGTGCTGAAGAACGGCAAGCCGTGGCTGGTGACCGGCAGCCCGGGCGGTGCACGCATCATCACCACCACGCTGCAGACCATCGTCAACGCCATCGACTTCGGCATGAACCCGGCCGAAGCGGCTTCCACGCCGCGTGTGCATCACCAGTGGCTGCCGGACGAGCTGCGCGTGGAGAAGGGCTTGAGCCCGGACACGCTGTCCATTCTGCAGAAGCAGGGCTACAAGGTGTCGATCAAGCCGACCATGGGCCGCACCCAGACCATCCAGCTGCGCGAGGACGGCCTGTACGGCTACTCCGATCCGCGCAACCCGGATGGCGCCACGCTGGGCTACTGAGCGTAGCGGGCAGTACCACACAGCCGCCGCCCTTCGGGGGGGCGGCTTTTTCTATTGCGGCAGCCGGTGCTCAGCGCGGCAGCAGCACGTTCTTGGTGAAGCGCACCGGGATGTCGCCGCTGTTCAGGTAGCTGTAGGCGCAATCGGAGGCGAAGGCCAGCGAGTCGCCGGCAGCGAGGCGCCGGCGCGTTCCGGCTTGCTCCAGTTCCAGCTCACCGGCAATGACGTAGAGCATCTCATGGCTGCCGGTGGGATCGGCCTCGGCCTCGTAGCGCTCGCCGGCGGCCAACTGCCAGACCCACAGTTCGACGGTGCGGCCGGCGCTGCTCAGGCTTTGCAGCAGGCTGGCGTGGCTGTTGGCGTGCCGGCCGCGCCATACCGTCACCGGGGCCGTGGCCTGCATCGGGTTGGCGGCGGGCGGGCGCACCAACTCGGCGAACGACAGGCCGAGCGCGGCGGCCAGCCGGTCGAGCGTGCCGAGGCTGACGTTGCTGTCGCCGCTTTCGATGTTGACCAGCATGCGGCGGCTGACGCCGGCGGCGGTGGCGAGCTTGTCCTGGCTCCAGCCGAGGAACTGGCGCGCCTGGCGCAGGTTGGCGGACACGTCGAGCAGCACTTGCGGCGGGGTATCGGGCATGATTTGAGCACTATATTGCACATTGAGCGATATGTGCAGTATAGTGCACAAAAGCCTTTCCCGGCAATTTCCGTTTCCCTGTCCGGAGCCCTGCCATGACCTCCTCTTCTGCGGCCCTGCCGCTTTCCGCCTCGCCGCGTCCGTCGCGCCTGCCAGACCTGGTGCTGATCGGCATCACCATGATCTGGGGCGGCACCTTCCTCGCGGTGCAGACCGCCTTGCAATGGGCCGGGCCGTTCGGCTTCGTCGCGCTGCGCTTCGGCGTGGCCGGGGGGCTGGCGCTGCTGCTGTCGTGGCGGCTGCTCGCCGGGCTGACCCGCGCCGAGTGGCGCGCCGGGGTGCTGATGGGGGTGGTGCTGTGCGGCAGCTACGGGCTGCAGACCATGGGGCTGGGCATGATCGCCAGCAGCAAGTCGGCGTTCCTGACCGCGCTCTACGTGCCGCTGGTGCCGCTCATCATGCTGCTGCTGTTCCGCCGTCCACCGCCGCTGGCGGCCTGGCTCGGCATCGCCGTGGCTTTCGCCGGGCTGGTGCTGCTGTCCGATCCGCGCGGGCTGGAGTGGTCGTTCGGGAAAGGCGAGGCATTGACCCTGGCCGGAGCGGCGATGATCGCGCTGGAGATCTGCCTGCTCGGCCGCTACGCCGGTCATTGCGAGCCGCGCCGCATGGCGGTGGTGCAGCTGCTGACGGTGGCGCTGCTCTCGGCGCTGGCCGCGGTGGCGACCGGCGAGGCGCCGCCGCAGCCGACGCCGGGGCTGATCGGCTGCGTGCTGGGGCTGGGCCTCGCCACGGCACTGATCCAGGTGGCGATGAACTGGGCGCAGCAGACCGTGCCGGCGACGCGCGCGACGCTGATCTACGCCATGGAGCCGGTGTGGGGCGGGGTGGTGGGCTGGCTGGCCGGCGAGCGGCTCACCGTGCTGGCCGTGTGCGGTGCCGCGCTGATCGTGGCGAGCGTGCTGGTGGCCGAGCTGGGCAAGGGGCGGGCTTAACATCCGTTAACAACCATTTACAAGGCATACATACCGCCTGCTTATACTGGCCGTCACCGCCGCCTTGGCGGTTGCCGACGGAGAACCCGAACATGAAAAGAATGCTGATCATCGCGCTGCTGGTAGCCGCCGGCAGCGCCCAAGCGATGACCTTCACCGACTACGCCACGGTGCTGAAGAGCGAGCCGCGCTATGAGAACGTCAAGGACGACAACTGCGAGCAGGTGAACGAACAGGCGGCGGCGCCGGCCACGACCGGCGGCTTGGGCGACGTGATGACGGCGGAGAACGGCGGGGCGCTGCTGGGCGGTATCGTCGGCGGGGTGCTCGGCCACCAGGTCGGCGGCGGCAAGGGCAAGACCGCGGCGACCATCGTCGGCGCCATCGGCGGCGCTATGGCCGGGCAGCAGATCGCGCGCAATACCCAGGGCACGCGTCCGACGGCGACGACGCGCACCGTGTGCCGCCCGACGCAGCGCGAGGAACTGGTCGGCTACGACGTGACCTATGAATACCGCGGCAAGCGCAGCACGGTGACGCTGCCCAACGATCCGGGCCGGCGCCTGAAGCTGACGGTCGACGTGCAGCCGGCGAACGTTGCGCCGGCGGCGAGCACGAACTACTGAGTCTTTTCCGTCTCAAGGCCGGTCGACGCCCCGAAGCTTCGGCCGGCCCTTTCCATTTTGAGCCACGCGCTTAGCCGCCGGCGATCGGGTTCAGTTCGCGCTCTGTCAGCCACAGCCGCAAATCGAACTCCAGTTGGTGGTAATCCGGCTCCATGTGGCAGCACAACTGGTAGAACGCCTTGTTGTGCTCCTTCTCCTTCAGGTGCGACAGCTCGTGCACCGCGATCATCTTCAGGAATTCCGGCGGCGCCTCGCGAAACAGCGTGGCGATGCGGATCTCGTTCTTGCTCTTCAACTTGCCGCCCTGCACCCGTGACACGAAGGTGTTGGTGCCGAGCGTGCCGTGCACGGGATGCTGGCGGTTGTCGTACCGCACCTTGGCCAAGGGGGCGGCGTTCTTCAGGTAGCGCTGGCGCAGCTCGGCCAGGTACTGGTACAGCGCGCGGTCGGTCTGCACGTCGTGGCGCCCGGGATAGCGTTCGGTCAGCCACGCGCCCAGCCGGTTTCCGGCGACCAGCGCGCGTACGTGTTCGAGCAGGGCCGGCGGATAGCCGGCGAGGTAGGGGAGGTCGGACATGGCGCCATTGTAGCGCGGGCAGCAGCCATCCCCGACCAAAGATGAATGGTGGGGCCTCTTACTCCCTTGTACAAAGCAGGATAGACCGGGTGCCTTCATCGGGGGCGGTCAACCCGGCGACTTGGGAGAGACGGCATGCCTTATCTGGAACATCACACGGTGCCGCCGCCGGCGGCGCCCCGGACGGGAGAGACAGCGTGGTCATCCGGCAGCAGCCGGCCGCGCACGCTGGATGACTTTCTCGGCGGCGACGCGCAACTGGCGGCCATCGCGCGGCGCGCACTCAGGATCGTCGGCAAGGACATCCCGCTCTTGATCGAGGGCGAGACCGGCACCGGCAAGGAGCTGTTCGCGCGCGCCTTCCACCGCAGCGGGCCGCGCTTCGACAAACCGTTCGTCGCGGTCAACTGCGCGGCGATCCCCGAGGGGCTGATCGAATCGGAGCTGTTCGGCTACGAGGAGGGGGCGTTCAGCGGGGCGCGCCGGCGCGGCCACGTCGGCAAGCTGCTGCAGGCCAACGGCGGCACGCTGTTCCTCGACGAGATCGGCGACATGCCGCTCGCCTTGCAGGCGCGGCTGCTGCGCGTGCTGCAGGAGCGCGAGGTGACGCCGCTCGGTTCCAACCGGGTGCTGCCGGTCGATTTCTCGTTGGTGTGCGCCACGCACCGTGCCTTGCCCGAGGCGGTGGCGGCCGGCCGTTTCCGTTCCGACCTGTACTACCGCATCAACGGCGTGCGGCTGGCGCTGCCGCCCTTGCGCGAGCGCAGCGACCTGGTGCCGCTGGTGGCGCAGCTGCTGGCCGACGAAGCCGGCGGCCATGTCGTGGCGGTGGCACCGGCGGTGTGGCAGGTGTTTGGCCGCTACCGCTGGCCGGGCAACCTGCGCCAGCTGCACGGCGTGTTGCGCACGCTGTGTGCCTTGCTGGAACCGGGCGAGACGCTGCAACTGAGCCATCTGCCGGAGGAGCTGCTGGAGGTCATGCCGGAGATCGACGCCGAGGAGACCGGCGGGGTGGAGGAGGCGCCGCCCAGCCTTGCCGCCGCCCACGGCGAGCGGCTGGCCGAGGTCGAACTGCAACTGATGCGCCGCGTGCTGGCCGATTGCAACGGCAACGTCAGCGCCGCCGCGCGCCGGCTGGGGGTCAGCCGCAATACGCTGTATCGCCGCCTCAAGCCGGTGCGCCGCTGACGAGGCGGGCCTGCCCGCGCCCCGGTTGGGCCCGCTTCTGCTGGCGACACAAGCCCGGCGATCCATCGGTGGATCGCCGGGCTTGTGGTTTTGCCGCCAAGCGGCGAAGGGGCCGCACCCGCCGGGTGGCGGGCGGGTCACACGCCTCAGAAGAACAGGATGGCGCCCACCGATACGCTGTCGGTGTCGACGTCGCTGACCTTGTCCTGGCGGCGGTTCAGCTCGCCCACCAGGGTCAGGTTCGGCGTCAGGCTGTAGTAGGCGCCGAGCGTGGTGCCGGCGACGCGGTTGATGTAGCCGCTGCCCTCGGCGCTGGTGGCCTTGGTGCGGCTCTCGCCGTAGCTCACGCCCAGCTTCAGGTCGTCGATCTTGTAGGTGGCCTGCGCCAGGTAGCCGTTCGAGCGGCGGTTGTCGCCCGCGGCGTCGGTGCCGCCGGCGAACAGGATGGTGTCGCCGATGCCCTTGCCGGTGAAGCCCTGTGCCATCAGCCCGATGTTGCCGATGTCGGCCTTGGCGCCCAGCTCGAAGCCGGTGGCGTTGTCCCTGGCGAGCTTGTCGAAGTGCTGGTTGACGAAGCCGAGCCAGGCCTTGCCCGCCACCGCGTTGCTCTTGAAGCCGTATTCGGCCAGGCCCTGGTAGCCGGGATGGCTGCCGGTGGTGCCGCTGCTGTCGACGTCCTTGTTGTCGAACACGCCGAGGCTGGCGTGGAAGCCGTTGTAATCGGGCGTGGTGTAGGTGATCTGCGGCTGGAATTCGGCGTAGATGTAGCCGGCGCCGATGCCGCCCAGCGTGGTGTTGATGTTGCGCGCGAGCCCGGCGCCGCCGCCGACGCCGATCAGCGTCATGTCGTTGAGGATGGCGTTGGACTGGAACAGGCCGATGTCGCGGCCGAACTTGAAGGTGCCGATCTTGTCGTTGCCGAAGCTCAGGTAGTTGGTACGGGCGTCCACCGTGGATTTGCCGACACCGGCGGTGGCGGATTGCAACGCCGGCGAGTCGGAGTCGATGCCGGGCCAGATGCCGATCACGCCCTTGACGTCGAAGCCCTTCTGCTTGGTGGCGGCGGTGATGTTGAAGTAGCCGGGCAACAGGCCGTTCTCGATCTGGCTGGAACGCTCGCCGTTGTCGGCCTTGCTGGTGGTGTAGAAGGCGTTGACCGAACCGCTGATGTCGAGCGACCAGCCCTTGTCGTTGTAGATTTCCAGCGCCATGGCCTGGCCGGCGAACAGCGCGGCGACGAGGCTGGCGAGCAGGGTGGTTTGTGTTTTGGTTTTCATGATTTCTCCCTTGAGGTGGCGAACGAGGCGACTGCCGGCCACAAGGTGCAAGCGCCATTCCCAGCAGGGGAAAATCCGTCTACGACTTTGGTATGGAGTGGGCCATCTGGTTGAAAGCAATGGGTTTTTGCCGGATTTGGCCGTCGGCCGACGGGCGGGGCCGGTGCGCGGCGTGGCGGGGCCGTCCGGGTTGGTTGCGACACTCTGCAACACTGTGTCAGCTTGACACACCGGCCGGGGACGGCGACTGTGTCAGGCTGCAACGACGGCGCAGGCTGGCGCTCGGAGCGGAGCCGGCGTACGCTGTCGTCACCCCCGTCATTTTATTGCCCAGTCATGAACTCTGCCTCACCGGCCGTTCCCCCTTCGCTGCGTCATTTCCGACCGTTCTGGCGCTATTGGCTGACCCGGGTCTGCCTCACCAGCGGTTTCCAGATTCTCACCGTCGCCATCGGCTGGCAGGTGTACTCGCTCACCGGCAGCGCGCTCGACCTGGGCCTGGTCGGGCTGCTGCAGTTCCTGCCGCGGGTGTTGCTGGTGCTGGTGGTGGGGTCGGCGGTGGACCGCTTCGACCGCAAGCGCATCGTGATGATCAGCCTGGTGGTGCAGGCGGCGGTGGCGGCGGTGCTGGCGCTGGGCAGCATGCATGCCGGGTTCGCGGTCAACCGCGAACTGATCTTCGTGCTGTCGGTGGTGATTGGCACTTGCCGCTCTTTCGACATGCCGGCGATGCAGGCGTTGCTGCCGAACGTGGTGCCGAGCTCGCTGTTCCCGCCGGCGGTGGCGGCCTCGGCCTCGGCCAACGAGGCGGCGACGATCCTGGCGCCGGCGCTGGGCGGCCTGCTGTACGCGGTCGGTGCCGAGTTCACCTACACCCTGAACCTGCTGCTCTACCTGGCCGGCGCGCTGGTGATCGCAACCCTGCCGGCACGGCGGCAGGAGTCGTCGCAAGAGCGCATGACGCTGGAGTCGCTGCTGGCGGGAGTGCGCTACATCCGGAGCCGGCCGGACATCCTCGGCGCCATTTCTCTCGACCTGTTCGCGGTGCTGCTGGGTGGCGCCACCGCGCTGTTGCCGATCTATGCGGGCGAGATCCTGCATACCGGACCGTGGGGGCTGGGCCTGCTGCGCTCGGCACCGGCGGTGGGCGCGCTCTTGATGTCGGCCTACCTGATGCGCTTTCCGATCGCGCGCCGCGTGGGGCGAGTGATGTTCGCGGCGGTGGCGGTGTTCGGGCTCGCCACCATCGTCTTTGGCCTGTCCACCTCGTTCGGCCTGTCGCTGGCGGCGTTGGTGGTGCTGGGGGCCGCGGACATGATCAGCGTGGTGATCCGCCAGACCTTCGTGCAGTTGGAGACGCCGGACGAGATGCGCGGGCGGGTCAGCGCGGTCAACTCGCTGTTCATCGGCGCTTCGAACCAGTTGGGCGAGTTCGAGTCCGGCGCGACCGCGGCGCTGTTCGGCACGGTGCCGGCGGTGGTGCTGGGCGGGGTGGGGACGCTGGCGGTAGCGGCGCTGTGGATGCGGCTGTTCCCGAGCCTGGCGCGCCGCCATCGGCTGGTGGAGGAAACGGCCGACAGTCCGGCGGTTTAGAGCCGCTAACCAAACCCTCTTGGCGTTGTTGTGCTCGCGTGCGAATCCATTGCAGGGATTCGCCCAGCAAACACTTGCCGTACTACTTGTACTGTCTGCGGCCGCACGCCTAGCCAAGACCGCTGCGCTGGGTTTCAGCGGCTCTTAACGGGATGCATTGGGGCTTCCCGCCGGGGGGGGCATGCCGCTCACACCGGCCACAGCGGCGGCTCGTCCATCAGCGCGATCTGCTCGCGCAGCGCCAGGATCTGGTCCTGCCAGTAGCGCGGGCTGTCGAACCACGGGAAGGCGGCGGGAAAGGCCGGGTCGTGCCAGCGCCGCGCCAGCCAGGCGCTGTAGTGGATCAGCCGCAGCGTGCGCAGCGCCTCGACCAGGTACAGCTCGCGCGTATCGAACTCGCAAAAATCCTCGTAGCCGGCCAGCAGGTCGGCCAGCTGGGCGCTCTGCTCGGCGCGCCCGCCCGACAGCAGCATCCACAGATCCTGCACCGCCGGTCCCATGCGGCTGTCGTCGAAGTCGACGAAATGCGGGCCGGCATCGGTCCACAGCACGTTGCCGGCGTGGCAGTCGCCGTGCAGGCGGCGCAGCACGACGTCGCCGGCACGGCCGTAGCAGCGTTCCACCCCTTCCAACGCCTGGCGTACCACACCGAGGTAGACCTCGTGCAGCTCCGCCGGGATGAACGGGCAGCCGGCGAGGTAGGCCAGCGGCTCCTCGCCGAAGCTGGCCGCATCCAGCGTCGGCCGCCGCGTGAACGGCGTCACCGCCCCGACCGCGTGGATGCGGCCGAGAAAGCGCCCCAGCCACTCCAGTGTGTCCGGCCGGTCCAGCTCCGGAGCGCGTCCGCCGCGACGCGGGAACAGCGCGAAGCGGAAGCCGGCGTGGTGGTGCAGTGTGCGCCCGGCGAGGCTCAATGCCCCCACCACCGGGATCTCGCGCTCGGCCAGTTCGGCCACGAAGGCGTGTTCCTCCAGGATCTGTTCGTCGCTCCAGCGCGCCGGGCGATAGAACTTGGCCACCAGCGGCGGCGCCTCGTCCAGTCCCACCTGGTAGACGCGGTTCTCGTAGCTGTTGAGCGCCAACAGCTGGCCGCTGACCGGCAGGCCGAGGCCTTCCAGCGCGTCGAGCAGGCAGTCGGGAGTGAGCCCGGCGAAGGGCGGCGGAGGTGGTGTCGTCATGGCCGCATTATACGGCCTCGCCCACTTTGCCGCGTTGCCGACGGCGAATATGCACTATAAGTAGGTAATGCGGTGCGTGATCATGCCTGACATGGCGGGCGTCTCGACCCGGCCACCGCGTTTAGCGCAGGGGGGAATGGCAATGACTGAAACGAAGCGGGCCTATGCACGACCAGGCTGGCTGAATGCCTTATCGCTGCGCCAGCGCCTGCTGGTGGCACCGTTGCTGGCGCTGGTGCTGATCGTCGCGCTGATCGGCGGCTTCCTGTTGACGTCCCAGCGTCAGAGCCTGTCGGCGGTGGAGGTCAGCGCGGCGCGGCTGCAGCAGATGAACGCGCTGGCGGCCCAGTTCGCCGGCCTGACGCAGTTGCACACCGAGTTGGGCGGCCTACTGCGCGAGCCATCCGACCCGGCGCTGGTGAAACACGCCCGGCTGCGCCTGGCCGGGCTGGTGCGCGCCGCCGCGCAGTTGAACAAGTCCACGCCGGCCCCCTTGGCCGAGGGCGGCGACCCCGGCATCGGCCAGTTCCTGCTCGGCCTGACCGATTACGAGCGCAAGGTATCGGTCGCGGCGGCGCAGCTGCCGGCCGATCCGGCGGCGGCGCGGCGGCATTTCGAGGTGGCCGACCGGCAGTTCCTGCAACTGGCCATGCTGTTCGAACCGATGCTGCGGGCGGAAACCCGTGCCCTGGGGCAAGATGTCGAGCGCCAGGTGAGCCGCAACCAGGAGCAACTGGTGGGATGGAGTCTGGCTGGCGGCGGGGTGTGCATCGCCCTCTTGGGGCTGGCGCTGCTGGGCACGCGCTGGCTGTCGCGTTCGCTGGAACAGCAGTTCGCCGCGTTGGTGGAACTGGGGCGCGAGGCCGGTTCCAACCTGCACGCGCTGGGTGGCGGCGACGAACTGGCGCGGCTGGGCGGCGTGATCGAGGCGTTCCGCATGGTGCTGGGGCGGGTGCGCAGCAAGGAGCAGCAGCTGTTGGCGCTCAACCGCGACCTGCAGCGCGCCCAGGAGGAACTGGAGCAGCGCGTGGAGGAACGCACCCGTGCGCTGCACGACAGCGAGGCTTGGGCGCGCGGCCTGCTCAAGGCGGCGCCCGACGCGGTCATCATCAGCACCCGGGACGGCCGCATCGTGATGACCAACGCCCGGGTCGAGACGCTGCTGGGCTACCCCGCCGAGGAGTTGCAGGGCCAGCCGTTCGAGCTCCTGGTGCCGGAGCGGTTGCGCCCGGCGTTGCGCGGCTGGTATCGGCACGTGGAGAACGGCGAGTTCGCCGCGCCCGACGAGATCCTGTCCGACATTCACATCCGCTGCCGCGACGGCCGCGAATTGCCGATCGAGGTCAGCGTCAGCCTGATTCCCAGCTCGCAGGGCATGCTGGTATTCAGCGACATCCGCGATGCCAGCTGGCGGCGCCAGGCGGAAAAAGACCTGCGCCTCTACGCCGAGGTGATCCGCAGTACCGGCGAAGCGGTGGCGATCGCCGACCCGGAGGGGCACATCATCGAGGTCAACCCGGCCTATGCCGTCGCCTGCGGCGCGGCGCGCGAGGAACTGATCGGCAAGCCGCTGTTCCATACCACCCAGGGGCTGTTGGGGGCGCCGGCGCTGCGCGAGTTGCAGCACGCGCTGGGCGAGAGCGGCTGCTGGAGCGGCGAGCTGCCCGGCCGGCGCCAGGACGGGGAGCGCTTCATCTCGTGGGTGACGCTCAACGAATTGCGTAACGAGCGCGGCCGCTTGCTGCATACCGTGTGGATCTCGCGCGACATCACCCTGCTCAAGCAGGGCGAGCGCGAGCTGCAGCGGCTGGCGTTCTACGATCCGCTGACCGGGCTCGCCAACCGCGCGCTGTTCGCCGACCACCTGCAGATGGCGCTGGCGGGGGCGCGCCGCGAACCGGGGCAGCTGGCGGTGATGTACATCGACCTCGACCGCTTCAAGTCCGTCAACGACACCCTGGGCCATCCGGCCGGCGACCGGCTGTTGAGCGAGGTGGCGGGCCGGCTGCGTGGCGTGGTGCGCGACGCCGACACCCTGGCGCGGCTGGGCGGGGACGAGTTCACCGTGCTCTTGGCCGAGCTGCACGGCGAGGAGCAGGCGCTGCAGGTGGCGGCGCGCATCATCCAGAGCGTCAGCCAGCCGGTGCTGCTGGACGGCCAGGAGCTGTTCGTCAGCGCCAGCGTCGGCATCGCCTTTTTCCCTCAGCACGGCGACGACGCCGACACGCTGTGCCGGCACGCCGACATGGCGCTGTACGAGGCCAAACTGGCCGGCGGCGGGCAGTGCAGCCTGTTCAACCGCGAGATGCAGCAGCGCTCCAGCCAGCGGCTGGCCTTCGGCGTGCGGCTGGACGCGGCGCTGGGGCGCAACGAGCTCTCCTTGTGCTACCGGCCGCTGAGCGTCGACGGCACGCCGATGGTGGAGGCGCTGCCCTGCTGGAACCAGCCGGACGGCAGCGTGCTGATGCCGGAGGACTTCCTGGGCCAGGCCGAAGAGGCGGGACTGAGCCAGACGCTCAACCAGTGGATGCTGCGCCAGGCCTGCCGCGATGGTGGCGACTGGCAGCAGCAGGGGCGGAATGTGTCGCTGACGGTGCGCTTGTCCGGGGCGGGAGGGCTGCAGGCCGGCTTGCCGGACTTGCTGCGCGACATCCTGTTGCAGACCGGGCTGGCGCCGTCGCGGCTGACCATCGGCATCGACGAAGGGCAGCTGATGCGCAACCCGGAGCTGGGCCGCGCCGTCTTGCAGCAGCTGGCGGGCCTGGGTGTGAGCCTGTTCATGGACGGCTTCGGCACCAGCTACGTTTCGCTGTCGCAGCTGACCCGGCTGCCGCTGCGGCACCTGACGCTGGACCGCGAGTTCCTTCGCCACCTGGGCCAGGAACATGGCCGGGCCGGCCTGCTCGAAACCCTGCTGCAACTGGCGCAACTGCTCAAGCTGCAGGTCGTGGCCAGTGGCGTCGAGGACGAGGAGCAGCAGGCCCTGCTGCGCGCCGCCGGTTGCCGGCTGGTGCCAGTGGCGCCGGCCGACCTGCTGCTCGCCGGCGACGAGGTGCCGGAGTGGCTGGGCCGGCAGCTGCGCCGTACGACGTCCGACCCGGCCTGAGCGGGGGTTTCTCCGCTACACTGCGGGTTTTTCCCGCCGCAGAAGCTGTGCCGATGTCCAAGTACGCCACGCTGGTCGATTTCTTCGTTGCCGCCATCGAGCACGGCAGTTACCGCCCCGG
The DNA here is from genome assembly GCF_000527175.1 of Pseudogulbenkiania sp. MAI-1. NCBI lineage: Bacteria > Pseudomonadati > Pseudomonadota > Betaproteobacteria > Neisseriales > Chromobacteriaceae > Pseudogulbenkiania > Pseudogulbenkiania sp. MAI-1. The sequence continues at coordinate 114,404 of NZ_AZUR01000001.1, forward strand.
CGACGCGCTACCGTCGCTGCGCCGCCTGTGCGACACCCACCGCGTCGGCATGAACACCGCCAAGCGGGCCTACTACGAGCTGGAACGGCAGGGCTACGTCGAGGCGCAGCCGCGTGCCGGTTTCCGCGTGGCGGCGGGCGGCGGGGCGACGGCGGCGGCCAAGGCGGACACGGTGCTGCCGTGGGGCTCGCCGTTCATCAACCCGGCGCTGTTCGACGGCCGCGCCTTGGCGCAGGCCTTCGTCCGGGTGCAGCGGCGCTACCCCGAACTGCTGGCGCGGCACGAGCTGCTCGGGCTGGACGCGCTGCGACGCCAGCTCGCGCGCCAGTGCCACGCCGAGGGCATGGCGCTGGACTGGGACCGGATCGTCATCACCTGCGGCGGCATGGAGGCGCTCGCGCTGGCGGTGCAGGTGGTGACCCACGAGGTGGCGGAACCCTGCCTGGCGGTGCTGACGCCGGCCTTCCCCGGCCTCTTGGGGTTGCTGGCGCAGCACGGCATCGCCACGCTGGCGCTGCCGGTCGGGCTCGACGGCGCGCTCGACCTAGCGCCGCTGGAACAGGGCCTGGCCGAGGGCCGGGTGCACGGCATCGCGGTGATGGCCAACTTCCAGCATCCCACCGGGCATTGCCTGGGCGAGGCCGTCCGCGCCGCGCTGTGGCGGCTGGCCGAGCGCTATGACGTGCCGATCATCGAAGACGATGCCTACCGCCAGCTGGCGTTCGCGGCGCCGGCCCCGGCGCCGTTCAAGGCGCGCGACACGGCCGGCCGCGTGCTGTACTGCGCCACCTTCTCCAAGTCGCTGGCGCCGGGCTATCGTGTCGGCTGGATCGCGCCGGGGCGTTACCTCGACGCGGTGTGCCGGCTCAAGGTCAGCACCACGCTGGCCTCGCCGCTGCCCAACCAGATGGCGATCGCCGAACTGTTGGCCGACGGGGGCTACCAGCCCGGCCTGCGCCGGCTGTGCCAGCAACTGGCCGAGCGCGCCGCCGCCCTGCGCCAGGCGCTGGCGGCGCGGCTGCCGCCGTCGGTGCGGCTGTCCCGGCCGCAGGGCGGCTACTTCCTGTGGCTGGAATGGGACGACGGCCCGGACAGCCAGGCGCTGCTGGCCGAGGCGCAGGCGCACGGCCTGCACTTCGCGCCCGGCGCGCTGTTCCACCCCGACGGCGCCAGCCGCCACGCCTTGCGCCTCAACCTGAGCTACGTCGAACCCAGTAGCCAGGCGGCCGCGCTGGACTGGCTGGCGGCGGCGCTTAGGGCCTCCCCAGTAGCAAGGTAGGATGGGTGGAGCAAAGCGCAACCCATCGTTCGTGGCCGATGGGTTCCGGCACTGACTGAGCAAGGTAGCGCAGCGTTGTGAAGGAATGGTGCCTGTACCCATCCTGCGAGGGGACGGGCGGGATTCACTCACCGATGAAGCTGCTGTCGGCCGTCACCTTCTGCTCCGGCGCGTCGGCGGCACGCAGCACGAAGCGCAGCGGCTGGCTGCCGCGCGCCACCGTGGCCGGATCGGCCGCCACCCGTACCCCGACGGTGGCAACGGTGAGCGGCGGCACCATCACCTGCCCGCCATCGCGCAGCCGCGCCCCGGGCAGACCCTCCACCTCGATGCGGAAGCGGTGCGCGCGCTCGTCGCCGTTCATCACCCGCAGGCTGTAGCTGTTCTCCAGCCAGCCGTCGTCCCCCTCCCGCACCAGCGAAGCGCGGTCGCGCAGCACGTCGAGCTTGTACGGCGTGTGGTGCAGCAGGCCGGTCACCGTCAGTACCAGCAATACCGCCAGCAGGCCGCCGTAGACCAGCACGCGCGGGCGCTGCCAGAGGCGGCGCGCACGCGCATCGCCGCCGTCCTCGGCGCGCTGGGTGGTGAAGCGGATCAGCCCGTGCGGCGCGCCGATCTTGTCCATCACCGCGTCGCAGGCGTCGATGCAGGCGGCGCAGCCGATGCACTCGTACTGCAGGCCGGCGCGGATGTCGATGCCGGTGGGGCAGACCTGCACGCACAGCCCGCAATCGACGCAGTCGCCGCGCGCCACGCCGGGGGCCGCGTCCTTGCGCAACGCCCCGCGCGGTTCGCCGCGGCGGGCGTCGTAGGCCACCAGCTGGGTGTCCGGGTCGAACATGGCGCCCTGGAAGCGCGCGTACGGGCACATGTGCAGGCACACCTTCTCGCGCAGCACGCCGGCCAGCAGATAGGTGAAGCCGGCGTAGAACAAGGCCCAGAACGCCTCCCACGGGCCGATGGCGAGCGTGGGCAGGCCGGCCGCCAGCTCGCGCAGCGGGCTGAAGTAGCCGACCAGCGTGAGGCCGGTCCACAGCGAGAACGCCACCATCAGCGCATGCTTGCCGCCCTTGCGCGTCAGTTTGTTCAGGCTCCACGGCGCGGCATCCAGCGCGCGGCGCGCCGCCGGCTTGCCCTCGGTCCAGCGCTCGATCCACAGCATGATCTCGGTGTACACCGTCTGCGGACAGGAGAAGCCGCACCACAGCCGGCCGGATAGCGTAGTCCACAGGAACAGGCCGAAGGCGCTGGCCATCAGCAGTGCGGCGAGGTAGACCATGTCCTGCGGCAGCAGCGTCAGGCCGAACAGGTGGAAGCGCCCGCCGGTGAGGTCGAACCACAGCGCCTGGCGGCCGTGCCATGGCAGCCAGGGCAGGCCGAAGTAGAGCAGCTGGGTGACGACGACGAAACCGACGCGCCAGTTGTTGAAACGACCGCGCGTCAGGCGCGGGTAGAGTTTGATCGGTATGGCTTGGACTGCGGACATGGGACACCACCATGGTAAAACGGGATGGGTGTCAGGGTAGGGCGTGCTGCGTTGCCGCATAAGGCACAGGGATGGGGGAAATGACGGACACAGGGCCGTGGGGTGTCGTCGGCGAGGCTGCTGCTAGCCTGCCGAGGTTGGCGGGGTGGAGACTTTGCCGGTCCCGCCCGGCAGGCGGGTCGAGGGGCTTGTCTCGCCAAGCCCCTCGACGCTCCCAAGGCGAGCCCACCGCCGCTTGTTTCCGTCTGGCCGGAGGCTGGCGAGGCGCCGTGCAAACTCGCCGTTCGCTAACGTCGAACGGCTCAGACAGCGCACGGCTTAAAACCTCGCCATCCCCCATCCAGCCGGCGCGGCGGAAGGGCGGATTGGTCACATCGATAATGTCTTGGCTTTGGGGGGAACAGGCGAAGGCTGGAACGTGATTTCTTCTGCAATGTTTTGGCTTTTGGAAGTACCGGCTCCGCGTGGTTTTCCGTCAACCCTGTCCGATCCTTACTGGTTAGTCTTTTCCCTGATCCAAATCAACCTAGTCAATACGTCAGTAGAGGGTCCCCCTTCTGCCGTGCCGCTGGGTGGGCATGGCAAGGTCTTAAGCGGCTGGCTGTCCGACGACGGGCGACGTTAGCGCCCGGCTAGTTCCAGCCGCGCCTTGCCATGACCGGGCCCCGGCGGGAAGCCGAAGGCCACGGCGGTGGGGGTCGCCTTTGGGGGTGAAGGGGGAATTTGGCGACGCAAATTCCCCCTTCCCGTCCGCCGGGCGGAACCGGCCCCTACACCATCGCCAGCAATATCGGAAGGGGCCTGAGCTGCTATCCCGCCCAGCTCCTCAGCTCACCATATATCGCCCTATCGGCAGGCATCGAGCAGCCACCGCTCCTTACTGCCCCTCCTTCAACGTCACGAACTCCACCAGCACGTTGTGCACGTTGTCCGACAGCCACATCTGCCCATCCTGGATCGTCACCTGCAACTGCATGCTGCGCTCGGCCAGCGCCGCCAGCTGGGTCAGCGTGTCCGGGCTGACGCCGAGGATGTGCAAATGCTCGAAGCGCGATGCCTTGCCCTCCATGTCCCGCCACCACACGTCCGCGGCGCGCCCGCCGTAGCTGTAGATCCACACCTGTTCGGCGCGGCCGCAGATCTTGCGCAGGCGCTTCTCGTCCGGCTCGCCCAGCTCGATCCACAGCTCGATCTCGTCCGAATAGTTCTTCTGCCACAGATCCGGCTCGTCGTCCTCGCAGATGCCCTTGGTAAAGGTCAGCGTGTCGCTGGCGTGACGGGCGAAGGCCGCCAGCCGCAGCATCATGCGTTCGACGGTTTCCGAGGGGTGCAGGGCGAGGGTGAGGTTGTGGCTGGCGTAGTAGCTGCGGTCCAGGTCGGTGATGCTGAGTTCGGCTTTGTAGATGGTGGCTTTGAGCGCCATGGTCGGGTCCGGTCGCGGGCAAGTTGGGAATGAAGCGCGCTAGTGTAGCGGTTTTGGCGCTCAATAGGCGTCCCAGTCGGGCTCGCCGGCAAAATGATCGGCCAGATAATCGACCAGCGCGCGCACCTTGCGCGGCAGGTACTGGCGGTGTGGGTAGAGTGCGTACAGGCGGAATTCGGGCAGCGGATAGCCCTCCAGCAGCGGTACCAGCCGGCCGCTCTTCAGGTCGTCGCCGAGCAGGAAGGTCGGTTCGCAGATGATGCCCATGCCGTGGCGCGCCGCGTCCACCAGCAGGTCGCCGTTGTTGGCGGCGAGCGGGCCGCTGATCTTGACCCGCTCGTTGCCGAAGCGCCATTCGTCGACCGGCTCGCTCAGGGTGTAGCGCAGGCACTGGTGGCGGGCGAGTTCGGCCGGGGTGGTCGGGGTGCCGTGGCGCGCCAGGTAGGCCGGCGCGGCGCACACCACCACCCGCACCGGCGCCAGCACGCGCGAGACCAGCTGGCTTTGGCCGAGGTCGGTGGTGATGCGCAGCGTCAGGTCGACGCCGTCTTCGAGCATGTCGCGCTGGCGGTCCTCCAGCAGCAGCTCCACCGTCAGGCGCGGGTAGTGGGCGTTGAAGCCGGCCAGGATCGGCCCCAGCCGGCGTACGCCGAAGGCGAGTGGGGCGCTGACGCGCAAGGTGCCGACCGGCTCCAGGCTGGCCTGCGCCGCCTGCGCCTCGGCCTCGTCGACCTGGGCCAGGATGCTGGCCACCCGCGCCAGGTAGTCGGCGCCGCTCTCGGTCAGCGCCAGCCGGCGCGTGGTGCGGTTCATCAACCGCGTGCCGAGATGGGCCTCGAGCCAGCTGATGTACTTGCTGGCCATGCCGCGCGACAGACCGAGCCTGTCCGAGGCCTGGGTGAAACTGCCGCCGTCGGCCACGGCGTGGAACACGCGCATGGCGGTCATCAGGTCCATGATTGTTTCTTGCAGAGCATCAATATTGTGAAATATGGCGGGTTTATCGATCGGATGGCAAGCGCTTTAATACGCTCATACCCCACCCACCGGAGAACCCCCATGATCGATTCCCGCACCGCCCCCTACGCCGCCTTCCTGCTGCGCCTGAGCCTCGGCCTGATGTTCCTGGCCCACGGCCTGACCAAGCTGTTCGTGTTCACCCCGGCCGGTACCGCCCGGTTCTTCGCCTCGCTCGGCCTGCCCGGCTTCGTCGGCCCGCTCACCATGGCGGCCGAGATCGCCGGCGGCGTGCTGCTGATCCTCGGCGTGGCCGGGCGCCAGGTGGCGCTGCTGCTGAGCCCGGTGCTGCTCGGCGCCACCCTGCTGGTGCACCTGGCCAACGGCTGGGCCTTCGGCAACCCGGGCGGCGGCTGGGAATACCCGGCCTTCCTGACCGTGGCGGCGCTGAGCGTGGCCCTGCTCGGCGACGGCGCCTTCGCGCTCAAGCCGATCGGCCGTCGCGACCAGCAATAAACCGCCGTATCATCGAATACTGAATCAAAGGAGAGCTCCATGACCCGCCTGCCCAGCCTGTTCCTCTCGCACGGTGCCCCGACCGTGCTGATCGACGGCTCGCCCGCGCCGGCTGCCTGGCGGCGCTGGGCCGAGAGCCAGCCGCGCCCGCGCGCCATCGTCAGCCTGTCGGCGCACCGCCCGGCGCGGCTGCCGGGGGCCGGTTCGGCGGTGCAATGGCGCACCGTGCACGACTTCGGCGGCTTCCCGGAGCAGCTCTACCGGCTGCAGTACCCGGCCGTTGGCGAGCGCGCCCTGGCCGACGACATCGACCGCCGCTTGGCCAGCGCCGGCTTCACCGTACAGCCGGATCAGCGCCCCGGCCTCGACCACGGCGCCTGGGTGCCGCTGATGGCGATGTACCCCGACGCCGACATCCCGGTGGTGAGCCTGCCGGTGCTGCCGGCCGAGGACGCCGCCACCCATTACCGGCTCGGCCGGGCGCTGACGGAACTGGCCGACGACGGCGTGCTGTTGGTCGGCTCCGGCAGCCTGACCCACAATCTGTACGAGGTGGCGTGGAACGCCGCACCAGAGCCGTGGGCCGAGGCATTCCAGCGCTGGATGCTCGACCGCCTGGCCGAGGGCGACGTCGATGCCGTGCTCGACTGGGAACGCCAGGCGCCGCACGCCAAGCGCAACCATCCTACCGCCGAGCACCTGCTGCCGTTGTTCTTCGCGCTCGGCGCCGGCGGCGCGCCGGTCACCGTGCTGCATAGCGGCATGGAGCATGGCAGCATTGCGATGGATGCGCTGGCATTCGGCTGATTTCTTCTGTCCGCTGCCGGTCAAGCCCCGGTAGCGGGTTCCCCTTCTGCGCCAACCCCTGTACACTGTCGCCTTCCCGCGCCGGGCCAATCGGCGCGCGGTCCCGCTTCCTCATGAAGCCACCCGAATTTCCATCAACGACGTTTGCCTGGATTGGTGTCGCACTCCCTGCGATTGGGCCGTCGCTGGAGTTGTCATGTCTGATATCAAGTTTTCCGACCTCGGCCTGTCCGAGCCCCTGTTGCGTGCCGTCGCCGACACCGGCTACACCACGCCCACGCCGATCCAGGCCCAGGCCATTCCGCAAGTGATCCGTGGCGGCGACCTGCTCGCCGCCGCCCAGACAGGCACCGGCAAGACCGCCGGCTTCACCCTGCCGCTCTTGCACCGCCTCGGCCCGGCGCCGACCCACCTCAAGGGCCGCCCGCGCGCCCTGGTGCTGACCCCGACGCGCGAACTCGCCGCCCAGGTGGAAGAATCGGTGCGCACCTACGGCAAATACCTGCCGCACAAATCGATGGTGATGTTCGGCGGCGTCGGCATCAACCCGCAGATCGCCGCCTTGCGCAAGCCGGTGGACATCCTGGTGGCCACGCCGGGCCGTCTGCTCGACCACGCCGGGCAGAAGACCCTCGACCTTTCCGGCATCGAGATCCTGGTGCTGGACGAAGCCGACCGCATGCTCGACATGGGCTTCATCCACGACATCAAGAAGGTGCTGGCGCTGCTGCCGGCCAAGCGCCAGAACCTGCTGTTCTCGGCCACCTTCTCCGACGAGATCAAGGCGCTGGCCGACCGCCTGCTCGACAACCCGCAGCTGGTCGAGGTGGCGCGCCGCAACACCACCAACGAGCTGGTGGCGCAGAAGGTGCATCTGGTCGACCGCGACAAGAAGACCGAACTGCTGACCCAGCTCATCAAGGACGGCGACTGGCACCAGGTGCTGGTGTTCACCCGCACCAAGCACGGCGCCAACCGCCTGGCCGAAAAGCTGGAAAAGAGTGGCATCACCGCCGCCGCCATCCACGGCAACAAGAGCCAGAACGCCCGCACCAAGGCGCTCGCCGACTTCAAGAGCAACGATCTGCAGGTGCTGGTGGCCACCGACATCGCCGCGCGCGGCCTCGACATCGACCAGCTGCCGCACGTGGTCAACTTCGAGCTGCCCAACGTGCCGGAAGACTACGTGCACCGCATCGGCCGCACCGGCCGCGCCGGCAACGAGGGCGAGGCGGTGTCGCTGGTGTGCGTGGACGAGTTCAAGTTCCTCAAGGACATCGAGAAGCTGATCAAGATGTCGATTCCGCAGTTCACCATCCCCGGCTTCGAGGCCGACCTGACGGTGCCGCCGGAGCCGATCCTGATGGGCGGCCAGCGCCGTGGCCAGGGGCAAGGCCAGCCGCGCCAGGGACAAGGTCAGCGTCAGGGGCAGCGTCAAGCCCAGGCCCAGCCGCGTCAGAGCCAAGCCCAGGCTCAGAACAAGGGCCAAGGTCAAAGCCAGCGCCGCAACGGCGAGGGCCAGAGCCAGAGCGGCAACGCGCGTGGCGGTAACGGCGCCAATGGCGGCCAGAACGGCCGCCGCCACGAGCACGCCGACGGTGCGCGCCAGCCCGGCGCCCGTCCGCCCAAGAGCAACGCCGGCGCCCAGCAGCCCAAGGCGCGCCAGCAGGGCAACGGCCAGCGCCGCGAGGTGAACGGCAACGTCCTGCCGCCGCCGCCGAAGGAGGTGAACGGCAACGTGATGCCGCCGCCGCCGAGGGACATCAACGGCAACCGCGTGGCGCCGGCGCGGCCGGCCGGGGGCCGCCGCGGCAAGCCCGCCCAGCCGCGTCAAACCGCCGCGCTGTTTGCGCCGCGGCGCGACGGTAACGGCAGCCGCTGACGAGCCCGACGCCCGCACTGCCATGCCGCCTTCCCCGACCGGGCGGGCGGCTTTTTTTTCGCCCAGGCTCCGGCCAGACCGAGCAGCCGGGCCGGAGCAGGAGCGCGACAGGTCTTATGCATTTTGACCGCCTTGCCGGCGCGCTTCTGCTATCCTTAAGCAGCTTTCGGTGTGCCCGGGTCCGCATACGCCCCGGGCTTGGAGGCTTGCCCGCCGATTTTCGGCTTCGGTCCGTGCGCGACGGCGCACGGCGCGTGTTGCCGAAAGCAGACCGGGAAGCGTCCAACGGGAAGACGGTGTGCCGATCGGCAAATCCGTCGCTGCCCCCGCAACGGTAATCGAGTGAACGCCGGCATCATGCCACTGGGTTCGACCCGGGAAGGCGCCGGCGTGGGAGACCGCTCCCGGCTCGTGAGCCCGGAGACCGGCCGAAGGCGACGACGCTATGCACCGCGGAGGGCGGTGCGCTTAACGTTTCTTCCAGCTTGCCCCTCCCTTACCCTGCCGCGCCATCGCCGGCCCGCGCCACCGCTGTGGTGTTGCCGGCCGGTGCCGTGAGACAGGGGGGCATGGAAAGACCAGGAGATAGACATGCTGTTGCAAAAATCCGCCGCTGAACCGATCAGCCAGATCGACTCCGCCAGCGCCACGCGCTGGAAAGCCCGTGCCGCCGCCCTGTGCGCCGCGCTGCTGGGTGCGGTGATCCTCTACGCCGTCGGCTTCGCCCCGGGCATCGCCCACGGCGAGAGCCACGATACGCGCCATACCATGGGCTTCGTCTGCCACTGACCGACGAAGGAAAACCATGTTTGCACGTATTGTGGCGTTGTCGCTGCTGGGCGGCCTGCTGGCCGGCGCGGTGACGACGCCGGTCCAGCTCGCCCTGGTCCAGCCGCTGATCGAACAGGCCGAACGCTACGAGCTGCAGCTCGAAGCGGCCCCGGCGCCCGCCGTGGCGCACGTCCACGAGGCCCATGCGCACGAAGCCCACACGCATGAAGCCGTGGCCGAAGGGCATACGCACGAAGCGGCGGCCAGCGACGAACCGTCCGAGGACGCGACGCACCGCGCCGTTGCCACCGCGATCACGACCACGCTGGCGGCGATGGGATACGCCCTGCTGCTGGGCGCCGTGCTGTCCCAGCTCGGCCACATCGACTGGCGGCGCGGCCTGCTGTTCGGTGCGCTCGGCTTCGTGGTGTTCCAGCTGGCGCCATCGCTCGGCCTGCCGCCGGAACCACCGGGTGTGCCGACGGCCGACCTGCAGCAGCGCCAGCTGTGGTGGCTGCTCACCGTGGGTGCCACCGCCGGTGCGCTGTTCGGGCTGTACCGTGCCTGGCAGAAGCGCCACGCGCTGTGGGCCGTCGGCGCGCTGGCCTTGGCGGCGCTGCCGCATCTGGTCGGCGCCCCGGTTTTGGCCGAGGTGCACACGCTGGTGCCAGAACGGCTGATGAGCGACTTCATGCTGGCGGCACTGGCCACCGCCGCGGTGCTGTGGCTGGCGCTGGGTGGCGTGCTGGGCGGGCTGTTCCAGCGTTTCCCGGCGGTATCGCGCTAAGTCGCGCGGTCGTCCCGTAAAAAAGCCCCGGAGAATGAACTCCGGGGCTTTTTTCGTTCTGCTGGGGGCGGACGAAGCTGGCTAGCGTAGGATGGGCGGAGGCGCTGACTGAGCAAGATAGCGCAGCGTGGCGAAGGAATAGGCGCCGCAACCCATCGGCGAGGCAGGTCGGGGCCGGGCATGATGCCCCCGCGCCCAATCCCGCACGGCATCACACCGTGCTGTCTTCCTCGACCAGTACCTCCTCATGGCCCACCTTGCCGGCGTAACGCAGCTCGATCTCCTGCGTCAGCTCGTCGATGCGGATCACCGCCAGCCGCACCTTGTCGCCGCTGGCGAGCTCCGGCAGGCCGGGCACGCGCAGGCGCAGCGGCAGGCCGTCGATGCGCACCAGGTCTTCCTTGATCAGCGTCGCGGTCGGTTCGGTGACGCCTTCCTGGCTGAACCAGCGCAGGCACCAGAAGTGCTCCATGCGGTCCTGGAAGGCGAGGTAGGCGCTGTAGGTGGCGTCGAAGTCGCGCAGGATGGCGAACAGCATGGCGTTGCCCTGCTCGAACTCGGGCTTCTCGCCGCGGATCATCGCGGTGAGCTGGCGCTGGTTGACGAAGTCGGTGGCGCGCCGCAGCGGCGAGGTGGACCAGGCGTACTGCGCCACGCCGAGTCCGACGTGCGGCTCCGGACGGGTGGTCATGCGCACCTTGCCCATGCTCTGCGCGCGGTACATCGCCGGGATGTCGGCCTCGGCCAGCATGCGGCCCCACTCGCTGTTGGCGAGGATCATCAGCTCGGACACCAGTTTGTCCATCGGTGCGCCGCGTTTGCGCAGCGTGATCTGCACCTTGCCGTCGACCACGTTAAAGTTGTAGTCCATCTGCACCGGGCGTGTCGGGTCGTACTTGCCACGGCGCTTCTCCAGCGCGTTGGCGAACTGCCACAGCCAGGTCAGCTCGCGCTTGAACGGGTAGTCCGGGCCGCCGTCGGGGAGGGCCAGCGTCTCTTCGTTGAACACCTGCTCCAGCTGGGCGTGGCGCAGGTTGGCGGCGATGGTCACGCGCTCGATACGGCTCTCGTAGCCGACCGGCTCGAATTCCGGCGTCACCTCGACGTACAGGCTCACCGCCGGGCAGGCCTGGCCTTCCTTCAGCGTGAACAGCTCGACCAGCTCGTCCGGCAGCATGGTGATCTTGTCGCCGGGGAAGTACACGGTGGAGAGGCGCTGGAACACCAGTTTCTCGATGTCCGAGCCCGGCGCCACGCCCAGCGTCGGCGCGGCGATGTGGATGCCGACGCGCTGATTGCCGTTAGGCAGTGCGACCAGCGACAGCGCATCGTCGATCTCGGTGGTGGCGGCGTCGTCGATCGAGAACGCTGCCACGTCGGAGAGGGGCAGTTCGTCTTCGCCCGGCAGCACCGGCGCGGCGTACTGGCCAAAACCGGTGCCCTTGGGGAAGTATTCCAGCAGGAAGCCCGCCATCAGGTAGTCGGGCACCGAGGGGATGCCGCCGACCTCGGCCGCCAGCCGCACCGGCGGCAGGTTGCGCTCGCGGCAGGCCTGGTCGAAGGCCTTGAACTCCAGCGTGTTCTTGTCCGGGCGGAATAGCAGCGTCATCAGCTGGGCGCGGATGGCGTCCGGCAGACGGCCGGCCTTCAGTTCGGCCACCCAGCCGTCGATCTGCTCCTGCTCGCGCTTCTTCTTCTCGATGCCGGCCAGCGCCGCCTTCAGCGACTCTTCCGGCGCCGCCTTGAAGCGCCCCTTGCCCTTCTTGTAGAAGTACATCGGCGCCTCGAACAGGCGCTGGATGATGGCGGCGGCTTCCACCGCGCTGGGGGCATGGCCCCAGTAGTCGGCTGCCAGCGCCTCGAAGCCGAATTCGTCCTGGCCGCTCACTTCCCACAGGAAGTCGACGTCGATCTCGGCGGCCAGCTTCTCGACCGCCGGCAGGAACTCGGCCAGCGCCGAGTTGAATTCCAGCATCACGCTGGCCGACTTGATCTTGGCGCGTTTGCCGTGGAGGGTGTCGACCTGCAGGCTGGCGTCATTGCGGGACACCACGGCGCCCACCTTGAAGCTGCCGCTTTCTTCGTAAAAAACGTTCATGGCGCGTCAGGCTAGTTGTTGCTTGCAAACGCTGCAGTATACCAGCAGGGGCCGGCATGCCGCCGGCCGGGTGCAAAAAAGCCCGCAGCATGTGCGGGCTTTCGGCGGAGCGGTGGGGCGGCCTATGCTGCAAGGTGCAAGCGCACGTTGTGCTCGACCATCATCTTGGCCAGCGGCTCCGGCGGGGTTTCGTCGGTGAACACGGCGTGGAATTCGCTGATGTGGCCCATGCGTACCAGCGCGTTGCGGCCGAACTTGCTGTGGTCGGCGGCCAGGTAGCGGTGGCGCGCATTGTTCATCATCGCCTGCGCCACGCGCACCTCGCGGTAGTCGAAATCGAGCAGCGAGCCGTCCGGCTCGATGCCGGACACGCCGAGGATGGCGTAATCGACCTTGAACTGGTTGATGAAGTCGAGCGTGGCCACCCCGGTGATGCCGCCGTCCGAGGCGCGCACCACGCCAGAGGTGATCAGCACGTTGAAGTCGGGGTTGGCTGACATGATCGATGCCACATGGATATTATTGGTGATCACGCGCAAGCCCTTGTGGCTGGCGGTGAGCGCCTGGGCCACCGCCTCGATGGTGGTGCCGATGCTCATGAACAGCGAGGCGTGATCGGGGATGTGCTCGGCGATCATGTCGGCGATGTGTGCCTTCTCGCTTTGCAGCTTGCCCTTGCGCGCCACGTAGTCCTCGTTCTCGACGCTGCTGCCGAGCGCGGCGCCGCCGTGATAGCGGCGCAGCAGGTTTTCCTCGCACAGCTGGTTGATGTCGCGGCGGATGGTCTGCGGGGTCACGTCGAGCAGCCGGGCCAGTTCCTCGATCGGCATGAAACCATTTTCGCGGACCAGTTGCAGGATCTTCTCGTGGCGGGGGGAGCGGCTCATGTTGGGTTCGATTCCGAAAATCTGTCGTCTGTTAATTAACATATTTTGTCGCTTGCGGGCAAATCGGCACGCGATTTTGTCGGCGCGGCGCGCCAATCGAAAGGAGTTCGGCTTATGACTGCCACCCTGCTGGTGATCGATCAGGGCACCACCAGTACCCGCGCCATGCTGTTCGACGCGCAGGGCCGGGTGTTGCAGCGCGCCCAGCGCGAGCTGCCGCAGCATTTTCCGCAGCCGGGCTGGGTGGAGCACGACCCCGAGGACATCTGGCGCGACACGCAGGCGCTGGTGCGCGAGGTGCTGGCAAGTGGCGCGCGGCCGGCGGCGCTCGGGCTCACCAACCAGCGCGAGACCACGCTGCTGTGGGAGCGCGCCAGCGGCCGGGTGCTGCATCGCGCCATCGTCTGGCAGGACCGGCGCACCGCCGAGCGCTGCGCGGAACTGGCCACGCCGGAGAACGCCGCGCTGGTGAGCGCCAAAACCGGCCTGGTGCTCGATCCCTACTTCTCCGCCAGCAAGCTCGCCTGGCTGCTCGACCACCTCCCCGGCGCGCGCGAACGCGCAGAGCGCGGTGAGCTGGCGTTCGGCACCGTCGACAGCTTCCTGCTATGGCGCCTGACCGAGGGGCGGGTGCACGCCACCGACGCCAGCAACGCCGCGCGTACGCTGCTGTTCGACATCCACCGTCAACAGTGGGACGACGCGCTGCTGGCGCTGTTCGACATCCCGCGCGCACTGCTGCCCGAGGTGCGCGACAACGTCGCCGATTTCGGCACCACCACCCTGTTCGGCCTGCCCTTGCAGATCACCGCGCTGGCCGGCGACCAGCAGGCTGCCACCGTCGGCCAGGCCTGTTTCGAGCCGGGCATGATCAAGTCCACCTACGGTACCGGCTGCTTCCTGGTGCAGAACACCGGCAGCCAAGTGCTGACCTCGCGCCACCGCCTGCTGTCGACGGTGTGCTACCGGCTGGAAGGGCGCACCACCTACGCGCTGGAAGGCAGCATCTTCGTCGCCGGCGCCGCCGTGCAATGGCTGCGCGACGCAGTGCGGCTGATCCACTCCGCCGGCGAGAGCGAGACGCTGGCGCGCCAGCTCCCCGACACCGGCGGCGTCTACCTGGTGCCGGCGTTCACCGGGCTCGGCGCGCCGTACTGGGACCCGCTGGCGCGCGGCGCCATCATCGGCCTGACGCGCGACTCCGGCATCGCCCACATCGTGCGCGCCGCGCTGGAGTCGGTGTGCTACCAGACGCGCGACCTGCTGGAAGCGATGCAGGCCGACGGCGCGGCGCGCCCGGCCAGCCTGCGCGTGGATGGCGGCATGGTCGGCAACGACTGGCTGATGCAGTTCCTGGCCGACATGCTGGCGCTGCCGGTGGAGCGGCCGGCGGTCAGCGAAACCACCGCGCTTGGCGCGGCCTTCCTGGCGGGACTGGGGGCGGGGGTGTACGGCTCGCTCGATGAGCTGGCCGCGTTGTGGCAGCGCCAGCAGCGCTTCGAGCCGGGCATGAGCGAGGATCGGCGCGCGGCGCTGTACCAGGGCTGGCGGGTGGCGGTGGCACGCACCCTGAGCCAGCCCGGCTGAAGGTCAGCGGACCGGCGTTCAGCGCGCCGGCCCAGGGAAGAGGCTCAGTGTCCGGCCGGCTTCAGCTCGGCCAGCATGCGCGTGAGGCCGGCCATCACCGAGGCGTTGGCCTGTTCCATCGCGGCCAGTTCGGTCAGCGCCTGTTCGTAGCGGCCGGCGTAGAACAGCTCGACGGCGCGGCGGGCGTGCTCGTGCACGTCGCGGTGCGGGGCTTCCAGCGCGGCGTAGCCCGGCAGGCGCGCGAAGCGCTCCTTGCCCTCGCCGTAATACCACTGGCCGAGCCGGCACTGGGTCTCGTCCGGCAGCGCCTCGGGGCGCGTCTTGGCGATGCCCATGAACACCTTGTACACCTCCAGCTTGACCGTCAGCTCGTCGAGGTTGGCGAGCTCGACGCCGGACAGCTGTGCCGCCGCGGCGATTGCCGTTTCCATCTGCTGCGACAGGCCGTAGAGGCGCTGCATGCTGACCACCGCCTCCTGACTCTCGGTCGAGAAGCGGCTGGCGTCGTCGGCACCCAGCTGCATGGTCTGCTTGGCGCTCTGCGTCTCGCCCTGGATGGTGCCGACCAGCGCGGCGATCTCGGTGGTGGCCTTGGCGGTGCGTTCCGCCAGCTTGCGCACCTCGTCGGCCACCACGGCGAAGCCACGGCCGCTCTCGCCGGCGCGGGCGGCCTCGATGGCGGCATTCAGCGCCAACAGGTTGGTCTGGTCGGCGATGTCCTTGATCAGGCGCACGATGCCGCCGATCTGTTCGGCCTGCTGGTACAGCGCCTCGACGTTGGCCGACGCCTGCTGGATGCGCTCGAACATGCTCTGCAGGTCGGTGGCGATGCGCTCGAAGCCCTGGCGGTTGGCGTCGGACTGCGCCGCCACCTCGCGTGCCGAGGTTTTTTCCCGGTTTAGCGAGTCGGCCAGCCCGAGGAAGGATTGGCGCACGCCGTCCAGGGTCTCGCCGAAGCGCCCGACGTTGGTGAACACCCCCTCCAGCATGCTGCGCTCGCGCTGCAGCCGCGCCAGCTCCTCGGCCTGCTCGGCGTGGGCGCTTTCCAGTTGGGCAAGCCGCTGCTTCAGCAGCGCGTTCTCTTGCTGCAAGCTGGCGTTGGCGGTTTCGGACTGCTGCAGGGCGGTGCGGGTTTTGCTGAATAACACGGTATCTCCCGGAGGCTAGGGTGGCGCGGATGGGCCGATAGTCGTTCATCTTACCCAGTTATGCGCCGGAAGAAATTGACCCTGATGAAATATTCTTCTGCCGTCGTGATTTTGCCGCCGTTGGGCACAAGTTGCCCTCTTCTCGAGCGTAGCGAGGCTCCCTTGCAGGGCAAGGGCAGGGGGATGGGGAATGGCGGGACAGGCTGCGGAATCAACCACCGAGGTGGAGAGGCCCGGCTTTGCCGGGTCCTGTAAAAACGCATCACAGCACGTTGTCAGCAGCCAGAGGCCGGGACATGCCCGGCCTCTGTGTGTCATGGCGTGGCGTATCAGCCGGCCAGACGGGCGCGGTGGCGGGCGATCTGGGCGCGGACCTGATTCGGGGCGGTGCCGCCGACGTGGTCGCGCTGCGCCAGCGAGCCTTCCGGCGTCAGCACGGCGAACACGTCCGCCTCGATCAGCGGCGAGAACTCGCGCAGCTTCTCCAGGCTGAGGTCGGCGATATCCACGCCCTGGGTCTCGGCATGGCGCACGGTCAGCGCCACCACCTCGTGGCTGTCGCGGAACGGCAGGCCCTTTTTCACCAGGTAGTCGGCCAGGTCGGTGGCGGTGGCGAAGCCCTGCAGCACGGCGGCGCGCATCGCGTCCTTCTTCACCGTGATGCCGCGCATCATGTCGGCGTAGATGCGCAGCGTGTCGATCAGCGTGTCGGCGGTGTCGAACAGCGGCTCCTTGTCCTCCTGGTTGTCCTTGTTGTAGGCCAGCGGCTGCGCCTTCATCAGCGTCACCAGCGCGATCAGGTGGCCCACCACGCGGCCCGACTTGCCGCGCACCAGCTCCGGCACGTCCGGGTTCTTCTTCTGCGGCATGATCGACGAGCCGGTGCAGAAGCGGTCGGCGATGTCGATGAAGCCCACGCGCGGGCTCATCCACAGGATCAGCTCTTCCGACAGGCGGGAGAGATGCACCATCACCAGGGAGGCGGCGGCGGTGAATTCGATGGCGAAGTCACGGTCGGACACGGCGTCGAGCGAGTTGTGGCAGACGTCGTCGAAGCCCAACAGCTGCGCGGTGTAGTGACGGTCGATCGGGAAGGTGGTGCCGGCCAGCGCCGCCGCGCCCAGCGGCAGGCGGTTCACGCGCTTGCGGCAGTCGGTCATGCGCTCGGCGTCGCGCGACAGCATCTCGACGTAGGCCAGCATGTGGTGGCCGAAGGTCACCGGCTGGGCCACCTGCAGGTGGGTGAAGCCCGGCATCACGGTGTCGGCGTTGGCTTCGGCCAGGTCCAGCAGGCTGGTCTGCAGCTCGGCGATCAGCGCCACGATGGCGTCGATCTGGGCGCGCAGCCACAGGCGGATGTCGGTGGCGACCTGGTCGTTGCGCGAGCGGCCGGTGTGCAGGCGCTTGCCGGCGTCGCCGATCTTGTCGGTCAGGCGGCGCTCGACGTTCATGTGCACGTCTTCCAGGTCCACGCTCCACTCCAGGCGGCCGGCGCGGATGTCGTCCAGGATCTCGGCCATGCCCTGGCGGATCGCCGCCACGTCCTCGTCCGACAGTACGCCGGCCTTGTTCAGCATGGTGGCGTGGGCCAGCGAGCCCTCGATGTCGAACTCGGCCAGACGCTTATCGAAGTCGACCGAGGCAGTGTATTTCTTGACGAGTTCGGAGACCGGCTCGGAGAAGCGGCCGGACCAGGCATGGCTGTCTTGCATGGCGGTGGATACCCAGGGTTAGGCAAAGGGGAAGCGGTGATTATAAGACAAAAGCCTGTCGGCACGGCGAATCGACCGACAGGCTTGTGATCGGCCTAGCCTGATGATGGTCCGGGCCGATAACTGTAGCTAGAAGTCATGAGATTGGGCCGTGCCGCAGTCCGTTGTCAAACCTGTATACGGCTGAGATACGTTGCTGTCGGTAAAGCTCAGGCTGGTGCCTTTGGCTAGGTTGAAGTTGAACGTCCAGTTCACTCCGTTGTGTGAGGAAGTGGTTGCCGATGGGCTGACGGTGACCGTCGAATTGCCCCTCTTGGCCTTGATGGCAATCGTGGTCGTGCAAACGACCGGCGTCGTATCGGTCCCGGTGTCCGTTCCGCTTCCGGTGTCGCTGTCGGAACCCGTCCCCGTCCCGCTATCGCCGCCGGTTCCGCTGCCCGAGCCATTGTTACCCGTGCCGTTGCCCGTACTCGAACTGTTCGAACCGACCGTGGCGATCAGCTCGCCCGAGCGTTTCGGGTCGATGCCGCTGATGCGGCTGGTGAGCACGGCGCTTTGGTTCTGGTTGCGGCTGTCGGTCCAGCTGACGGTGACCGTCACGGTCTTGTAGGCCGGGCTGCTTGAGCTGGTGACGCTCCAGTTGCGGCTGAAGTTGGCGCTGCTGCCACTGCCGGTGGCCGCGTTGACGCTGTCCGAGCCGGCGGCGATGCTGGCATACAGCGCGTAGCGCAGTTCCTCCAGCTTCTGCTCCGCCAGCACCACCGCTTCGCTGCGCTCCTTGGCGGCGGCGCTGCCGTTCATGATCTTGCCGTAGAGGCCGCCGATGGCCAGCAGGCCGCCGCCCAGCACCACCAGAGTGATCAGCACTTCCAGCAGACTGAAGCCGCGCTGGCGCGTTGAGGGGCTGGTGCGCATCAGAAATCCCTCCACGAGGCGGGCAACTTGGCCAAATCCATGGCAATGGTGTAGCTCGGCACGCTGCCGCCGGGCCAGGGGTAGAAGTCGGTATTGGCCGTGAGCTTGGTGATGCTGCCCTCGGATACCACGCTGCCGTGGATGGTGCTATTGCCCCAGCCCTGGTCGCTGCCGCATTCGGCGGCGTAGTAGACGATGCCGTAGATGGTGACGTTGCCGTTGATCTTGGGGCAGCCGGCCCCGGTGTCGAAGATCAGGATGCCGGGGCTGCTGGCCGTCCCGACGTCGTCATGCCAGTTGCCGGAGAACGGGTTGCTGCTGTCGTAGTAGTAGATGGCGTCGGTGGAAGACTGCGCCGCGAGTTCCTTCATATCCGCCTTGGAGGTGGCGAACACGTAATCCCAGGCGCTGGTGGCGAAGACGTTGCCCTCGGTCACCCCGCCGTTCATGCCCAGATGGCCGGGGACGACGCAACTGCTAGCCTGCGACGATTTGATCACGACATCGCCGCTATTGGCCGGGTGGATGTCCGGGTTGCCGGTCACGCCGCTCAGGCAGCCGTTGATGATCAACGGCGGCACGCTGCTGACATTGAAGCTGATGGTCTTGGCGTGGATCTTCTGCCGTACCGTGGCGCTGGCGTCGCCGCTGGCGATGGCCCGGACCTCGAGGATGGAGGTATTGGCCGAGTTGCGCCACAGCGTGACGGCGACGCTGTAGCCGCCGAGGGTCTGGCTGGCCACCGACGACGGCAGCACCGCGCGCTGGTTGTTGCCGCTCGGGCCGGTGGCGTCGCTGCTCCAGGCGAGGCCGCCGTAGTTGCCCGAGACATCGAGCCAGGACACGGTGTAGTCGACCCCGCCGCGCGCCGCTTCCAGCGCCTTGGCCTGGTAGTACTGGTTGTTGCCGGTTTTGAGCTCGAGCAGCATGCCGGAGCTGGTGTTGAAGATCAGCAGGCTCATCAGGAACAGCATGATCAGCGCGACGGCCAGGGTGGCCAGGCCGTGCTGGCGCGAGAGCGGGGAGGGGAAGTGTCTCATCGGGCGTGCCTCAGCTGGCCTGGAACAGGTCGTTTTCCAGCTTGACCGTTTCGGTCAGCGTCTGTTTGACGCTGCTGTCGCTCTTGAGCTGCCCGGCCAGCGTGATGGTCACGGTGCGCGTCAGGATGTTGGGGCCGGACGTGCCGCTCAGGTAGTAGGGGGTCGAGGCCAGGCTGAAGCTGAGCGTGCCGATGGTGGTGACGTTGCTGTCGGACAGCGCTTCCCAGCTGTTGTTGGCGCCCGGGATGCAGCCGTAATCGCTGCCGCCGCTGCGCAACATGGCCGTGCCGTTGCTGAGCAGCACGCCGTACCGCTCGTCGCTGTCCTGGCTGCCGTCGCCGTCGCGGTCGTAGCTGTACAGGATGCAGCCCGCCGTGGCGGTGTTCACAGTGCCGAACGGGTTGCTGTAAGCGGCGGAACCGACGCCCACGCCGCTGCTGGCGTTGCCCCAGTAGCCGGCGCGGCGTACGTCGCGGCTGATCAGCAGCATGATGGCGCGCAGCTCCTGGTTGAGACGGGCGGCCTTCATCGTGCTGGTGTTGCTCTTGAGGCCGGTGGTCAGGAAGCTGGTCATGCCCAGGAGCAGCACCAGGCTGATGCCGACCGACACCATCAGTTCGATCAGCGAAATGCCGCGTTGTCGGGATCGGTTCAGCATGAGGGGTAGGCACTGGTAAAGCCGCTGCCGGCGGGGGAACACAGGCTGACGCGGCCAAGCAGCGCCAGGCTGACGGTAGCCTGCTTGCCCCGCGCCGACTGCAAGGTGACGGCGCCGGAGCCGAGCGCCACGCCGCGCACCGGGTCGAAGCCGGTCTGGCCGGCGGCGAAGGTGATGCTGGCGGCGTCGGGAATCGATACCTGGCTGAAATCGGCGGCCGTGACCCGTTTCAGCGCGCAGTAATTGGCGGCGGCGCTGTTGCTCACGCTGCAGTCGCAGGCGCTGCTGCCGAGCACCATGCCGTAGCACCAGCTGCTGCCGCTCTGGAAGCTGACGACGACGTTCTGGTTGTTGCGGATGGCCTCCGAACGGGCGAACTGCAGGTCGGCGTACAGCGTGTCGGCGGCCGAGGAGAGTCGTCCCCGGTCGATAAGGTCGCCGAACGACGGCACCGCCAGCGCCATCAGGATCGCCAGCACCGCCAGCGTCACCAGCAGCTCGACCAGGGTGAAGCCGCGATGGCGCGCACGCGGGGAGAAGCCCGGCATTCACTTGCTCCAGCAGGCGCTGGGCGTGGCGGTCTGCGTGGCGCCGGATTGCTGCAGCGTGAGCGTGGTGCAGCCGCTGTCCGAGGCCTGCGAGCTGCCGCTGACCGCGCTGGCGGTGAGGGTGTAGCCGGTGCCCGAGAGGTTGCTCACCGCCAGCGTGTAGTAGCCGCTGTCGGTGCTGGAACTCATGCCCAGTTGCGCCAGCGTGCCGTAGCTGCTGTTGTTGGCGCGGTATTTTTCCTCGGCGAACTGGAGTGCGCGCAGGGCCACGGTGGCATCGCTGCGGCGGCTCTTCCGCACATAGCTCTGATAGGCCGGCAGGGCGATGGCGGCGAGGATGCCGACGACGACGAGCACGATCAGCAGTTCGATCAGGGTGAAGCCGGTGCAGTGGAGGCGGTGGGAGGACGAGTTGGGCTCAGCGTTCATTTATTCTTATCAATACCCTTGGTATTTTGTTTGCTTTGTTAATGATTTCAATGACTTATGGGCATGCTAATTAGTTTCTCGAAGAAATTCCATATTTCCATACAAATATTTGTATGAATTTGATCTGGCTCAGATGTCCTGTTGCAGGAAGCCCGTTGCGCGTGCCGCCTGTCGGCCGGGCCGGCGCCGGTATGCCGCCGGGGCAAGAAAAACGGCAGCCTATGGGCTGCCGTCGTGTCGGGAGGGAAGGCCGAAAGGCTTTCGGCTATGAGTCGGGCGGGATCAGCCGCTGTTCCTCAGCCCGGCCGAGATGCCGTTGATGGTGAGGTGGATGGCGTACAGCGCCTCGGCGTCGTCCGGCTGCTCGCGCAGGCGGCGCAAGAGCTCCGTCTGCAGCAGGTTGAGCGCGTCCAGGTAAGGCAGGCGGGTGTCGAGGCTGCGTCCCAGCGTCGGGTTCTTCTCCAGCAGCTTGTGCTGGCCGCTGATGGCGAAGAACGCCTGCTGGGTCCTGTGCCATTCCTCGCTGATGCGGGAAAACAGCGTGTCGGCCAGGCGGCGGTCGGACACCAGGTCGGCGAAGCCCTTGGCGATGTTGAGGTCGGACTTGGCCAGCACCTGCTCCATGTTCGACAGCACCACCTGGAAGAACGGCGAGTCGGCATAAGCCTGTTTCAGCCGCGCCAATCCCTCGTCGCCGTGGCGGCCGAGGTAGGCCGACACCGCCGAGCCGAAGCCGTACCACCCCGGCAGCATCACGCGCGACTGCGCCCACGAGAACACCCAGGGAATCGCCCGCAGGTCGCGGATCGAGTTGAGGCTCTTGCGCGAGGCCGGGCGGCTGCCGATGTTGAGCTTGGCGATGGCGCTGATCGGCGTGGCCTCGAGGAAGTACTGCATGAAGCCCGGGGTCTCGACCAGCTCGCGGTAGGCGGTGAAGGCGTGGCCGGACAGCTCGCTCATCAGCTCCTCGTCCACCGCGTTGCTCGGGTGGTGGGTGAGGCTGGCTTCCAGCGTGGCGGCCACCAGCGCCTCGAGGTTGCGCGCGCCGATGTCCGGGTCGGAGTACTTGGAGGCGATCACCTCGCCCTGTTCGGTGATGCGGATGCGCCCGGCCACGCTGCCGGCCGGCTGCGCCATGATCGCCTCGTAGGACGGGCCGCCGCCGCGCCCGACCGAACCACCGCGGCCGTGGAACAGCTTGAGCTTGACGCCGGCGCGCGCGAAGCTTTTCACCAGCCGCTGTTCGGCCTGGTAGAGCTCCCACTGGCTGGTCAGGTAGCCGCCGTCCTTGTTGCTGTCGGAGTAGCCCAGCATCACTTCCTGGATCTGGCCGCGGCTCTTCAGGAGCTGCTGGTACCATGGCAGCGCGAACAGCGCGTCCATCACCGTGGTGGCGTTCTGCAGGTCGGCGATGGTCTCGAACAGCGGCACCAGGTTGATGCTGGCCTGCGGGATGCCGTTGTCGAGCCGGATCAGCCCGGCTTCCTTCAACAGCAGCGCCAGCGCCAGGATGTCGCTGACCGTGGCGCAGTTGGAGATGATGCTCTGGGCGATGGCGTCGACGCCGAATTGCTGCTGGATGCGCGCCGCTTCGCGGAAGATCGCCAGTTCCTTTTCGCTGTCGGCGCTGTAGGCGAGGTAAGGGGAGTAGAGCAGGCGCGGCGTGGCCAGTTCGCGCAGCAGCACGCGCACCCGCGCCGCCTCGTCCAGTGCTGCGTATTCTTCCAGACCGGCACGGGCGAACAGCTCGCCCACCACCGCCTCATGGATGGCGGCATGCTGGCGCATGTCGAGCGGCATCAGGAAGAAGCCGAACACGTCGAGCGTGCGCATGAGGCGGCCGAGCCGGCCCTCGGCCAACAGGCCGCTGCCGTGCTCCTTGAGCGAGTCGACCAGCGCCTGCAAATCGGCGACCAGCGCGGCGCAGTCGGAATAGGGCTCGCCCAGTGTCCAGCGCCCGCGCGCCTCCACGCCCAGGCGCGCCGCCGTCACCGACAGCCGGCCTTCGATGGTGGCGAGCGCGCGGCGGTAGGGCTCCTCGCGGCGGCTCTCGGCCAGGTCGGGCGAGGCCGCCGACAGGGCCTGCACGGCGGCGCTGACGCTGACGTGGCGCTCGGACAGCGACAGCTCGCGATACAGGCCGGCCAGTTCGTAGAAGTAGTGGCGGAACGCCTCCTCGGCCTGGCGCGTGATGGCGTGGCGCATCACGCCGGCGTCGACGTTGGGGTTGCCGTCGCGGTCGCCGCCGATCCAGCTGCCGACGCGCAGGAAGGACGGCAGCTCGACCGCTTGCCCCCAGTGCTCGGCGATCAGCCGGCCCAGGCGGTCGTAGAGTTTGGGCATGGCGCTGAAGAAGGTCAGCGGATGGTAGGCCACGCCGTTTTCGATCTCGTCGCGGATCGACAGTTTGAACGGGCGGATCTCCGAGGTCTGCCACAAGGTCAGCATGAC
The DNA here is from genome assembly GCF_000527175.1 of Pseudogulbenkiania sp. MAI-1. Classification (NCBI taxonomy): domain Bacteria; kingdom Pseudomonadati; phylum Pseudomonadota; class Betaproteobacteria; order Neisseriales; family Chromobacteriaceae; genus Pseudogulbenkiania; species Pseudogulbenkiania sp. MAI-1. The sequence continues at coordinate 137,785 of NZ_AZUR01000001.1, forward strand.
GCGCTTGAGCTTGGCTTCCAGCTCGGTTTCCTCGTCCGGGGTCAGTTCCGGGGAGGTGAGCTGGGAGAGGAATTTGCGCACCGCGCGGTGGCCGTCGAGCACGCTCTGGCGCTGCACCTCGGTCGGGTGCGCGGTCAGCACCGCCACCACCGAGGCGTCGGCCAGCGTGGCAGCCAGCTGGCCGAAATCGACGCCATCCTGCTTGAGGCGCGCCAGGGCGCCCGTCAGGCTGCCTTGCTGCGGGGCCGAGCCGGCGATCTGGTGGGCGCGGCGGCGGCGGGTGTGGTGCAGGTCCTCGGCGATGTTGAACAGCTGCGAGTACAGGCCACAGGCGCGCACCAGCGCGGTGGTGGCGCCGGGCGACAGTCGCTCCAGCACCGAGCGGCTGCGTTCGCCGCCGGTCAGTGCGTCGGCCGGAATGGCGCGCACTTCCTCATAGACCTCCTGGCCTTCCTGTTCGAGCAATACCTCGCCCAGCAAGCGTTCCAGCCGCGCGATGCTCGCTCTTAGTGGGAGGTCCTTGTCCTGGTCCGTCATTCGATTAACTCCGTCTGTAGGGTGAAGTGTGATGCTTTATTTTTTGTCGCTTGCGGCTCTGTGTCCGGTCGCCGCTGCCGGGCAGGGCGCCGCACCTTCTCCCCAGATAGTGCCATGTCGCCCGCCCTCCTGCTACTCCTTGATTTTGTTCCTATCCCGCGCGGCGACCCGCGGCCGCGAGGTGGCCTTCCGTCCAGGCCGTTCCGGGGTGCTGTTGGGTTATTTATGCGTCATGTTTTTTGGTTTTCCCCAGGGTTGTGCCAGCCGGCGGCGCGAGCGGGATGCCCACCCTTTTGGCCTAGGGTTGGCAGCCCGCCGGCCGTGCTAGAATCGGCGGTAACCGTTTCCCCATTACAGGACCGCGTCCATGGACAAAATCGTCATCGCCAGCCGCGAGAGCAAGCTCGCCATGTGGCAGGCCGAGCACATCAAGGCCCGGCTCGAGCAACTCTACCCCGGGCTCGCCGTCGAGATTCTCGGCATGACCACGCAGGGCGACCAGATCCTCGACAAGACGCTGTCGAAGATCGGCGGCAAGGGCCTGTTCGTCAAGGAACTGGAACTGGCCCTGCAGGAAGGCCGCGCCGACCTCGCCGTGCATTCCATCAAGGACGTGCCGATGAACCTGCCGGAAGGCTTCGCGCTGGCCGCCATCTGCGAGCGCGAAGACCCGCGCGACGCCTTCGTCTCCAACCGCTACCAGAGCCTCTCCGAACTGCCGGACGGCGCCGTGGTCGGCACCTCCAGCCTGCGCCGCGAGTCGCAGCTGCGCGCGCGCTTTCCGCACCTGACCGTCAAGCCGCTGCGCGGCAACGTGCAGACCCGCCTGAAGAAGCTCGACGACGGCGAGTTCGACGCCATCATCCTCGCCGCCGCCGGCCTCAAGCGGCTCGGGCTCACCGAGCGCATCCGCTGCGAGCTGGCGCCGTCGGAGAGCCTGCCGGCGGTGGGCCAAGGCGCGCTGGGCATCGAGATCCGCGCCGACCGCGCCGATCTGATGGCGCTGCTGGCGCCGCTCGACCACGCCGACACCCACGACTGCGTCACCGCCGAGCGTGCGCTGTCGCGCGTGCTGGGTGGCAGCTGCCAGATTCCGCTGGGCGGCTTCGCCATGCTGAGCGACGACGTGCTGACGCTGGGCGGCTTCGTGGCGCATCCGGACGGCTCGGTGATGCTCACCGCCAGCGCCAGCGCGCCGCGCCAGTATGCCGAGGCGCTCGGCCGCGCCGTGGCGCAGAAGCTGCTCGACGCCGGCGCCGCGCCGCTGATCCAGGCCGTGATCGACGAAGGCCAGAACCGGTGAGCCTGGCGGGGCGGCGCATTCTCGTCACCCGGCCGCCGGCCCAGAGCGCGCGGCTGATGGCGTTGCTGCGTGACGCCGGGGCCGAACCGGCGCTGTTGCCGGTGCTCGACATCGTGCCCGACGAGCGCGCCCTGGCGGCGTTGCCCAGGCTGGCCGTGACGGCCGACTGGCTGATCTTCGTCAGCCCCAGCGCCATCGATGCCGCCTGGCCGGTGCTGGCGCCGCTCAAGCTCAAGGCCCGGCTGGCCTGCGTCGGCGCCGCCAGCGCCGGCAAGCTCGCGGCCCTGGCCGGGCGCCCGGTGCTGCATCCCGCCGAGGGCAGCGACAGTGCCGCCTTGCTGGCGCGCCCCGAACTGCAGCGGCTGGCCGGCCAGCGCGTGCTCATTGTGCGCGGCGTCGGCGGCCGGGCGGAACTGGGGGAGACCCTCGCCGCGCGCGGCGCCCGCCTCTCCCTGGCCGAGGTCTACCGCCGCGTCGATGGGGAGCCGGACTGGTCCTTGCTGGAGGCGCCGGTGGATGCGCTGGTGCTGACCTCCAGCGAGACCGCCGAACGATTATTCCGTCTGGCTGGCCGCTCCCGAAGCCTGACGTTACAATGCCTGTTGTACTGCGTTCCGCATCCGCGCATTGCCGACACGCTGGCGGCGCACGGCGTGACACGCATCGTGACAACCCAGGCCGACGACGCCGCACTGGTCGCCGGCCTCAGCGAATGGTTCTCCCGTCACCCATGAACGAAATCCAGACTGCCGAGATCGGCAAACCGGCCGCGAAGAAACCCTTCCCGCTGGCGCTGCTGGTGGCGCTGGCGGCGCTGGGCCTGTCCGGCTGGCAGCTTTACTCCACCCAGCAGGAGCTGACCGCCACCCGCCAGGAACTGGCCCGTCGCCTGGCTGAATCCGGCGGCAGCGCCAAGGAAACCCGCGTGCTGGTCGACCAGGCCCTGGCCACCGTCCGCGCCAGCGACGGCAAGCTCGCCCTGCTCGAGGCGCGCGTCAACGAATCGGCCGGCCAGTACGCCACGCTGAACGGCATGTATCAGGAGCTGACCAAGAATCGTTCCGACTGGCTGCTGTCCGAAGTCGAGCACACGCTGGCGATCGCCAGCCAGCAACTGCAGCTGGCCGCCAACGTGCCGGCCGCACTGCAGGCATTGGAAATGGTCGACGCCCGCCTGGCGCGCTTCGACCAGCCGCAGCTGATCGCGGTGAAGAAGGCCGTGGCCACCGACCTGGAAAAGCTCAAGGCCCTGCCCTACCTCGACACCGTCGGCCTGACGGTGAAGATCGACCGCCTGCTGCTGGCGGCCGACACGCTGCCGCTGGTGGTCGGCCACCACCGCCTCGGCAGCGCCAAGGACGCGCTGATCCAGCCCGCCAAGCCGGCGGCCGACGCGCCGCTCTGGGAACGCCTGTTGGCCGACCTCAGCGGCAGCCTGGGCGAGCTGGTGCGCATCCGCCGCATGGACAAGCCGGAAGCGCTGCTGTTGTCGCCGGAACAGGCCTTCTTCCTGCGCGAGAACCTCAAGCTGCGCCTGCTGGACGCGCGCCTGGCGCTGACCCAGCGCGACGGTCAGACCTTCGGCTCCGACGTGGAAGCGGCCAAGAGCTACGTCGAACGCTACTACGACCGCGACGCCGCGGCGACCAAGGCCTGGCTGTCGCTGTTGGCCGAGCTCAAGGGCGCACCGCTGGACGTGACGCTGCCTGACCTCTCCGCCAGCCTCAAGGCGGTGCGCGAGGCGCAGGGCGGCGCGGGGGGAACGCCGTGAAATTCGTGCTGTGGATTACCGGCCTGTTTGCGCTGGCCGTGCTGGTGGGGCTCGCCTCCACGCTGAATACCGGCTACGCCATCCTGTTCCTGCCGCCGTACCGGCTGGAAGTGTCGTTCAACCTGCTGATCGTGGCGGTGATCCTGCTGATCGTGGTGGCGCACCTGGTGCTGCGGCTGATCGGGCTGGCCACCGGCCTGCCCGAGGAAGTGCGCCGTTTCCAGCGCCAGAAGAAGCTGAAGGCGGCGCGCCACGCGCTGCGCGAGGCCGGCATCGCCTTCTTCGAGGGGCGGTTCCAGCGCGCCGAGCGCGAAGCGGTGCGGGCGCTGGCCGACGAGTCGGCGCCGGAGAACAAGGCGTTGGCGCTGTTGATGGCGGCCCGCTCGGCGGCGGCGATGCAGGACCTCGAGAAGCGCGACGGCTACCTGGCCCAGCTCGACGCCTTGCCGGAGCGGCTGCAGCTGGCGCGCCACATGCTAGACGCCGAGCTGAAGCTGGAAGCCAAGGACACCCTGGGCGCCCTGTCCGCGATCGAGCGCGCGCGCGCCATCTCGCCCAATCTGACCAACGCCCTCAAGCTGGAACTCAAGGTGCGGCTGCTGCAGAAACAGCCGGAAGCGGTGCTGGCGCTGACCGAGAAGCTGCTCAAGGCCGAGGCGCTGGAACCCGACCGCGCGCGGCGCTATCGCCTGGCGGCCTATACCCAGCAGCTGGACGGCTTCGCCCAGGGGCAGGAAATCCGCGACTGGCTGCGCCGGGTGCCGGAGGTGGAACGGCAGAACCCGGTGCTGGTCGGCCGTATCGTGGAGCGGCTGATCGTGTTGGGCGAGGCCGACTACGCCGCCACGCTGATCGCCGGCGCCCTGGGCGACGACGAGCAGGCGACCCCGGAACTCGCGCGCGAGCTGGGCCAGCTGGCCGAGCACCTGTCCGCCGAGAAACGGCTGGAGCTGTTGAAGGAGGCCGAGGGCTGGCTCAAGCAGCGCCCGCGCGATCATTTGCTGTTGCTGGCGCTGGGCCGGTTGGCGCTGGCGCAGCAGCTGTGGGGCAAGGCGCAGAGCTACCTGGAAGCCAGCGCCTCGATCGAGCCGACGCTGTGCGCGCACGCCGAGCTGTCGCGCCTGTTCACCGCCATCGACAAGCCCGAGCTGGCCGAGCGGCATTATCAGCAGAGTCTGGAGCTGGCGTTGCAGCAGGGCTGTTGAGCGCTGGTGAATAAATCTGCTCACCCCATTTCTCGAGCGTAGCGAGGCTCCCTTGCAGGGCAAGGGCGGACTGCGTGCGAATCTTTAGATTCGCTCAGCGAGGGATTGGGAATAGATGGGAAGGCTGCGGAATCAAACACTTAGGTGGATAGGCCCGGCTTTGCCGGGTCCTGTAAATACGCATCGAAGTACTTTGTTAGCAGCCTGGAAGGTCGCCTCGGCGACCTTTTTCTTGCCCGGAGTGCGCTGCCTCAGCGCGTGAAACCGAGTTCGGCGAGTTCGGCGGCGTCGAGGTGGCGCCACTCGCCCTCGTCCAGCTCGCCCAGCCGCAGCGCGCCGAGCGCGACGCGGTGCAGGTCCTGCACGCGGTTGCCGGCGGCGGCGATCATGCGCTTGACCTGGTGGTACTTGCCCTGGGTGATGGTCATCAGGATGGTGATCTCGTCCACCACCTCCACCTGGTCCGCCGCCACCTTCTCGTTGTCGTCCTTCAGGAACACCCCGGCCTTGAGGTGCTTGACCAGCGCCTCGCTCACCGGGTGCTTGAGCGTGACCTCGTAGCACTTGGGCACCTGCTTCTTGGGCGAGGTCAGCGCGTGCACGAACTGGCCGTCGGTGGTCAGCAGCAACAGCCCGGTGGTGTCGACGTCGAGCCGGCCTACGGCGGCGATGCCCAGCTGCGAGAACTGCCACGGCAGCAATGTGAACACGCTGGGGTTGTGCATCGGCTTGTGCGAGGTCTCGTAGCCGGCGGGCTTGTGCAGCAGCAGGTAGAGCGGGTGGTCGAGGATTTCCCACGGTTCGCCGTCGACCACCAGCTCGCCCAAGGCGGCGGGGTCGACTTCGCGACGGTAGTCGTCGACGACGTCGCCGTCGAGTTCGACCAGGCCGTGTTCGATCAGCTTGCGGCATTCCTTGCGGCTGCCGAAGCCCTGTTGGTGTAGCAATCGGTAAAGTTCCATGGCCGCGATGGTAGCACGCCGGCCCCGCCGCCGTTCAGTCGGCCAGGGTGGCGGGGCGGGGGGGAGGCACCTCCAGCCCGGCCGGCAGCTCGGCCACGCAGAGGCGGTCGCGGCCGCTGCTCTTGGCCGCGTACAGCGCGGTGTCGGCGGCGTGTATCAGGCACCCGGCGTCTTCGGCGTGCAGCGGGCTGCAGGCCAGACCGATCGAGACGGTCACGTTGAGGGTGTGGTCGAGCGCCTCGATCGGCACTTGCTGCACCACGCGGCGCAGTTGCTCGGCCTTGGCGATGGCGTGCTCCAGGCTCATGCCGGGCAGCACGATCAGGAATTCCTCGCCGCCGTAGCGGCAGACGATGTCGTTGCTGCGCAGGCTGTCGCGCAGGCGGGCTCCCAGCGTGCTCAGCACGCAGTCGCCGGCCTTGTGGCCGTAGGTGTCGTTGATGCGCTTGAAATGATCGGCGTCCAGCATCAGGAGCGCCAACGGCTTGCCCAAGGCCAGGGTGTGCGCCATCACGCGCGGCAGCGTCTCGTCGAGGTAGCGCCGGTTGAACACCCCGGTGAGCGGGTCGCGCACCAGTTGTTCCTTCAGTCCCGACTGCCGCGACTCGATCTCGTTCAGGTGCTGGCGCAGCGCCTCGTTGGCGGTCTTCAGGCTGTGCTCCAGGCGCTTGCGCTCGCTGATGTCGTTGATGCCGGTGATGACGTGCAGCGTGCCGGCGGAGCGCACCAGCGTGCACGAGATCAGCGCCCAGAATACCCGGCCGGCGGTGTCCTGCAGCCGCACCTCGTGATCGCGCAGCTGGCCCTTGTCGCGCAGCCGCGCGGACACTTCGTCGCGCGTGCCGGCTTCGACGTAGAAGTCGTCCACGGTGAGCCCCCGCATGCTGTCCAGGCGGCCCTTGAACATGTGCTCGGCGCGCTCGTTGGCGTAGGTGATGACGCCGTCGGACAGCCGGCTCAGCACCAGCGGGAACGGCGCGGCGTCGACCAGCTGCTTCTGGCGCGCCTCGCTTTCGGCCAGCTGGGCGGTGCGTTCCGCGACCTTCTCCTCCAGACCGTGATTGGCGCGGCGCAGGCGTTCTTCGGCACTGCCGCGCTCGGCGATCAGCGCGCCCATGATCAGCAGCGTCACCGACTGGCTCAGCACCATCATGCCGGCGTTGAGCAGGGCCAGGCCCGAAGGGGAATCGCGAAACACCCCGTCGCCGCCGGCCGCCCCGGCGAGCGCCAGCAGCAGGATGCCGAACGCCAGCCAGTGGGCGGTGCGCAGCGATGCCCGCGCCGCGGTCCACATCAGCGGGATGATCAGCAGATAGGGCGCGGCGGCGTACAGGTCATGCGGGTCGCTCAGGCCGAGGAACAGCAGCGCCGCCGTCAGCAGGGTGGCGCCGCTGACCGTGGCGACCTCCAGCGGTGACGCGTGCCTCGGGATCGCCGGGTCCAGGCCGTCTCGCCGGCTGAGGAACAGCAGCGGCGGAGCGAAGAACAGCGTGCCGGCGGCGTTGGCGAGCCAGATGGCGAACAGGTGCCGCAGGGCGTCGCCGAGGCCGGGAAAGCGCCACCAGGGCTGAGCCAGCAGGCAGCCGGCGGCGGCGATCAGCGTGGACAGGCCGACACCGGCCCAGAGGAAGTGGAGTACGTCGCCGAGGCGGTAGAACGGCAGCCCGCCGGAACAGTGGCGCCGGATCAGCATGCCGCCCAGCAGCGGCCCCACCGCCGCACCCAGCGAGGCCAGCAGCGCGCCGGGCCAGGGCGTGGCCAGGATCAGCGTCTGCACCGCCAGGGCACCCAACAGCAGCGCCGGCCAGACGCGCGGCCCCCAGCGGATGACGGCGGCCAGGGCGAGGCCGGCGGGGAGCCAGATGGTGGCCGGGAAGGGGTCGTGCGGGGCGAAGAAGCGCTGCATCAGCCAGCCGCAGCCTCCGTACAGCAGGCCGAGGGCCAGCAGCACGAGAGGACGGCGGGGCTGCCGCCAATGGAGGCGTGACGAAGCGGGCATGCGCTTATCCTGTGGCGCCCCGTCGTGGCGGAGCAACCTTGTTGTCATAATCTGCCGAGCATATTGGGGTCGCCGGCAGAAAGCGAGCCTCCGCGGCGAAGAAAGGCGGGCTCTGGGGTGTTTATGGTGTCGGGGGTGTGGTGGAAAAAACACAGGCATGCCGCCGGCCACCGCCGCCGTCCGTCCGAAAGGCCGGGGAGCCGGCGCAGTGAGCAACATATCTGATTGATATAACGCAAGCTTTTTACCATGATGACCATCATGTAAAGCGGCATTTGAAAGGACGGCGATGCGTTATTCCTCGCGGCACAAGGCGGAGGTACGCCAGCAAATCATCCGGACGGCGTCCTGCCGCTTCCGGTCGGAGGGCATGGACGCGGTCGGCATCGCCAACCTGATGGCCGATCTCGGCCTGACGCACGGCGGTTTCTACAGCCACTTCCGCGACAAGGAAGCGCTGGTCGCTGCTGCCTGCCGCCACGGCTTCGACGAGCTGCAGCAGCGGCTGGCCGAGCTGCTGCAGGCGGTGCCGCCGGAGGAACGGCTGGCGGCACTGGTGGAACACTACCTCAGCCCGGAGCACCGCGACCGCCCCGACGACGGCTGCGTGGCGGCAGCCTTGGGCGGGGAGGTGGCGCGGCGCGACCAGCCGTCGCGCCAGGCCTTCACCGCCGGGGTGGAGGCGCAGCTCGCCCTGCTGGCGAACTGTCCACCGCTGCGCGCCGGCGGCGCGATGACGGCCAGCGCGGCGTTGGCGCTGATGGTGGGGGCCTTGCTGCTGTCGCGCGCGGTCAGCGATCCGGCGCTGTCGCTGCGCTTTTTGGATGAGGCGAAGCGGGCGCTGGCACCGCCGACGGAGTAGCCGGCGGTGTGCCGACGTTGCCGGCTCAGTGGCCCTTCTCCGCGATCAGGCCGTCGGCGCGGAACATCGCCTTGATGCCGCGCACCGCCTGGCGGATGCGCGCCTCGTTCTCGATCAGCGCGAAGCGCACGTACTCGTCGCCGTAGTCGCCGAAGCCGACGCCCGGCGACACCGAGACCTTGGCCTTTTCCAGTAGCTGCTTGGCGAATTCCAGCGAGCCCAGCGCGCGGTAGGGCTCGGGGATGCGCGCCCAGATGTACATCGAGGCCTTGGGCAGGTCGACGTTCCAGCCCACCTCGCACAGCCCCTTGTAGAGCACGTCACGGCGCTTCTGGTAGGTGGCGGCGATGTCCTTGACGCACTGCTGGTCGCCTTCCAGCGCGGCGATGGCGGCGATCTGCAGCGGGGTGAAGGTGCCGTAGTCGTGGTAGCTCTTGATGCGTGCCAGCGCCGCCACCAGGTCCGGGTTGCCGACCATGAAGCCGATGCGCCAGCCGGCCATGTTGTAGCTCTTGGACAGCGTGAAGAATTCCACCGCGATGTCCTTGGCGCCCGGTACCTGCATGATGGAGGGCGCCTTCCAGCCGTCGAACACGATGTCGGCGTAGGCCAGGTCGTGCACCACGAAGATATCGTGCTTCTTCGCCAGCGCGATGACGCGCTCGAAGAAGTCGAGCTCGACGCACTGCGCGGTGGGGTTGGACGGGAAGCCGATGACGATCATCTTGGGCTTGGGGTAGCTGCCGCGAATGGTGCGCTCCAGCTCGGCGAAGAAGTCGACGCCGGGAATCAGCGGCACCGAGCGGATGTCGGCGCCGGCGATCACCGCGCCGTAGATGTGGATCGGGTAGCTGGGGTCGGGCACCAGCACGGTGTCGCCGCGGTCGAGCGTGGCCAGCATCAGGTGCGCCAGGCCTTCCTTGGAGCCGATGGTGACGATGGCCTCGGTATCGGGGTCGATGTCCACCTGGTAGCGCTCCTGGTACCAGCGCGAGATCGCCCGGCGCAGGCGCGGAATGCCCTTGGAGGCCGAATAGCCATGGGTATCGGGGCGCTGCGCCGCCTCGGTGAGCTTGGCGACGATGTGCGGCGGCGTGGCGCCGTCGGGGTTGCCCATGCTCATGTCGATGATGTCCTCGCCGCGGCGGCGGGCGGCCATCTTGAGCTCGGCGGTGATGTTGAAGACGTAGGGGGGGAGGCGGTCGATGCGCGCAAAGCGGCGCTTGCCCGATGCAGACATGGCTTTTCCTTGACGTAAGCGCCCGGAACCGTCCGAGCGACGTCCTCCCGACACAGGAGGTGGATCGATACTAAGCGCACGGCATGGCGGCGTCCAGCGGGGCGTGGGCGGGGCTGTGGCGGCGGCGTCATCCCTGCCGTGTGCGGTGCGCAAAAAAGAAGGGCGATCGCGACGATCGCCCTCGGAGGGAACAACGCGGGTCATTCCAGTCAGGGTACGGCGTGGCCCTGGGCCGCCTCGAGCAGGGCGAACCAGTGCTGGCGCTCGAGCGGCAGCGTGGCGGCGCGCGCGGCTTCGTCCAGTGACGCCAGCCGGCGCGAGCCGACGATGGGCAGCGGCCGCGCCGGGTGGCGCAGCAGCCAGGCCAGCGCCAGCGTGGCGGGCGCGACGCCGAGTTCTTCGGCCAGGGTAGTCAGCACCCGGTGCAGGGCAGGGTGGGCCGAGGCGTCGAACAGCCGGCCGCCGGCCAGCGGCGACCAGATCATCGGCCGCACGCGCCGCTCCAGGCACTGGTCGAAGCTGCCGTCGAACAGCGGGGCTAGGTGCAGCAGCGAGGCCTCGACCTGGTTGGTGACGAGCGGCGTGCGCGAGGCCAGCAGCGCGAACTGGCTCGGGCTGAAGTTGGAGACACCGAAGTGGCGCACCTTGCCGGCTCTTTGCAGCGTGGCGAAGGCTTCGGCCACTTCGTCCGGGTCCAGCAGCGGGTCCGGGCGGTGGATCAGCAGCAGGTCGAGGTGGTCCGTGCCCAGGTGGCGCAGCGAGTTGTCGACCGAGGCCAGGATGTGCGCCCGGCCGGTGTCATAGTGCTTCACCGTCCAGCCGCGCGCGGCGTCGGGCGGCTTGATGCCGCACTTCGTCACCAGCTGGATCTCGCCGCGGCGCGCCGGGTTGGCCTTGAGCCAGCGCCCGAACAGCGCCTCGCAGGTGAACCCGCCATACAGGTCGGCGTGGTCGAAGGTGGTGAGGCCCTGCGCGATGGCGTGCTCGATCCACGCTGCCAGCGCGGCGTCGTCGAAGTGCCATTCGTCGAGCCGCCATGCCCCGACCGCCAGCGCCGACAGTTCCGGGCCGCCATCGGCCAGGCGGACCTTGCCGATGGGCGTGCTCATGCGATGCGCACCTCGGTTTTGGGGTCGAACAGCACCGCCTTGGACACGTCGAACACCAGTTCCATGGCGTCGCCCGGGCGCTTGGCCTCGGTGGGGTGGGCGCGGCAGCACACCTTGGTGTCGTTGAGCGTGACGAAGATCAGCGTGTCCGGGCCGGTGGGCTCGATCACCTTCACGTGGCATTCCATCTGCGGCAGGTCCTCGCGGTGCGCGGTGCGCGCGTCGGTGATCTGCTCCGGGCGGATGCCGAAGATCACTTCCTTGCCGATCCAGGCCGAGAGCTTGGCCCTCTCGTGCGGCAGCGGCAGTACCACGCAGCCCTTGTCGTCGCACACTTTCACGCCGAGCTGGCTACCGGATTCCACCACCGTGGCGGGGATGAAGTTCATCGACGGCGAGCCGATGAAGCCCGCCACGAACAGGTTGGCCGGGTTGTCGTAGATCTCCTGCGGGCTGCCGAACTGCTGCACGATGCCGTCTTTCATCACCGCGATGCGGTCGCCCAGCGTCATCGCCTCGATCTGGTCATGCGTCACGTAGACGATGGTCGACTTGAGGCGCTGATGCATCAGCTTGATCTCGGTGCGCATCTCCACGCGCAGCTTGGCGTCGAGGTTGGACAGCGGTTCGTCGAACAGGAAGATCGACGGGTTGCGCGCCAGGGCCCGGCCCATCGCCACGCGCTGGCGCTGGCCGCCGGACAGCTGCGAGGGCTTGCGCTCCAGCAGGTGGGTGATCTGCAGCATCTCGGCCACGCGGTTCACCGTGGCGTCGATCTCGGCCTTGGGCTGCTTGCGGATCTCCAGCCCGAACGAGATGTTCTGGCGCACGCTCATCGAGGGGTAGAGCGCGTAGCTCTGGAACACCATGGCGATGTCGCGGTCCTTGGGCGACAGGTCGTTGACGCGGCGCTCGCCGATGCGGATGTCGCCCGAGCTGATGTCGTCGAGGCCGGCGATCATGTTGAGCAGCGTGGACTTGCCGCAGCCCGAGGGGCCGACCAGGATCAGGAACTGGCCGTCGTCGATGGCGATGTCGATGCCCTTGAGCACGTCGGTGCCGTTGTTGTAGGTCTTGCAAACGTTGTCGATGGAAAGCGAGGCCATTGTCTTAACCTTTCACGGCACCGGCCGTCAGTCCGCGCACGAAGTAGCGGCCGGCGACCATGTAAACGAACAGGGTGGGCAGGGCGGCGATGATGGCGGAGGCCATATCGACGTTGTATTCCTTGACCCCGGTGGAGGTGTTCACCAGATTGTTCAGCGCCACGGTGATGGGCTGCGCTTCGCCGGCAGCGAACACCACGCCGAACAGGAAGTCGTTCCAGATCTGGGTGAACTGCCAGATGATGCAGACCACGAAGATCGGCCCGGACACCGGCAGCAGGATGCGGAAGAAGATGGTCCAGAAGCCGGCGCCGTCGATGCGCCCGGCCTTGACCAGCTCGTCCGGCACCGTCACGTAGAAGTTGCGGAAGAACAGCGTGGTGAAGGCGGTGCCGTAGATCACGTGCACCAGCACCAGGCCGGTGGTGGTGTTGGCGAGTCCCAGCATGCCCAGCAGTTGCGCCATCGGCAGCAGCACCACCTGGAATGGGATGAAGCAGCCCACCAACAGCATCGTGAACAGCGCGTCCGAACCCTTGAAGCGCCACATCGACACGACGTAGCCGTTGACCGCGCCGATCATGGTCGAGATCAGCACCGCCGGCACCGTCATCTTCACCGAGTTCCAGAAGAAGCCCTTCATGCCGCCGCACTCGATGCCGGTGCAGGCCGACGCCCAGGCCTTGGCCCAGGCGCCGCCGTCCCAGGCTTGCGGCAGCGACAACAGGTTGCCCTGGCGGATGTCGTCCAGCGTCTTGAACGAGGTGGTCAGCATCACGTAGAGCGGCAGCAGGTAGTAGACCGCCACCAGGGCCAGCGCGGCGTAGACCAGCAGCCGGCCGATAGAGAGCTTGTTAGCCACGTTTCGCACTCCTCGTTTCCAGGTACATCAACGGTACCAGCACCGCCACGATGGTCATCAGCATCATCATCGCCGAGGCCGCGCCGAGGCCGAGCTGGCCGCGCGTGAAGGCGAACTGGTACATGAACACGGCCGGCACGTCGGACGAGGTGCCCGGGCCGCCGCCGGTCAGCGCCATCACCAGGTCGAAGCTCTTGATGGCGATGTGCGACAGGATCAACAACACGCTGAAAAACACCGGGCGCAGGCTGGGGATCACGATGCGGCGGTAGATGGTGGGGAGGCTCGCGCCGTCCACCTGCGCCGCCTTGATGATGGAATCGTCCACGCCGCGCAGGCCGGCGAGGAACAGCGCCATGACGAAGCCGGACGACTGCCACACCCCGGCGATCACCACGGTGTAGATGGCGCGGTCCGGATCGACCAGCCAGTCGAAGGTGAAGTTGGCGAAGCCCCAGTCGTTGAGCACCTTCTGCAGGCCCATGTCGGGGTTGAGCATCCACTTCCAGGCGGTACCGGTGACGATGAAGGAGAGCGCCATCGGGTAGAGGTAGATGGCACGCAGCGCGCCCTCGGCGCGGATCTTCTGGTCGAGCAGCACCGCCAGCAGCAGGCCGACGACCAGCGCGAACAGGATGAACAGGCCGCCGAACAGGCCCAGGTTGGTGACGGCGGTCCACCAGCGCTCGTTGTCGAACAAGGCCAGGTACTGGGTCAGGCCGGCCCAGTCGTAGCGCGGCAGCAGGCGCGATTCGGTGAAGGAGAGCCAGGCGGTCCAGGCGATGAAGCCGTAGACGAACACCAGGCTCATGACGATCGTCGGGCTCAGGACCAGCCTGGGCAGCCAGCGGTCGGCCAGCTGTTGGTGGCCGGCCGACGACGGCGCGGTGTCGGCCAGGGCGCGGACACCGGCCGATGACGAAGAGTGAGACATGGTAATTCCTTGCGTAGCGGGATCGGGGAACGTCCGCCGCCGGGGACGGCGGACCGTGCGGGGCGGGCCCGAGGGCTCGGGCCTCCCCGCTGCCGTCACGTGCTTACTTGACCTTGCCGGCCTTGGCCAGGCGCTCGGCGGCGGCCTGCGGGGTCATGTTCGAGTTCATGAACTGGGCGATGACGTCCACCATGGCGCCCTCGGTGGCCGACGGCATGGCCATCTTGTGGGCGAAGCTCGGCACCAGCGCGCCGCTCTTGGAGGCGGTGGTCAGGTCGGCCTTGGACTTCTTGGCGCACTCGTCGAACTTGTCCATCGGCGTGTCGAGGCGCGCCGGGATCGAACCCTTGTTGAGGTTGAAGGTTTCCTGGAACGCCGGGCTCATCACCGTGGCGGCGAGGTCGGCCTGCGCCTTCACCGCGGCCGGGTTCTTCTGCTGGAACATTGCCAGGCTGTCGATGTTGAAGGTGAACATGCCGGCAGTGCCCGGGGCGTCGACGCACAGGTAGTCCTTGTTAGGCTGCTTGCCGGCGGCGCTGAACTCGCCCTTGGCCCAGTCGCCCATGAACTGCATGCCGGCCTTGTTGGTGATGAGCATGCCGGTGGCGATGTTCCAGTCGCGGCCGGCCGCGCCCTTGTCGATGTAGCCCTTGATGCGCTGCATCGTCTCGAACACCTTGACCGTGGTCGGGCCGGCCAGGGTGGCCTGGTCGAGCTGCACGAAGGCCTTCTTGTAGTAGGCCGGACCGCCGACGCCGAGCGCCACCGATTCGAACAGCGTGGCGTCCTGCCACGGCTGGCCGCCGTGGGCGATCGGCTGGATGCCGGCCTTCTGCAGCTTGTCGGCGGCGGCAAAGAATTCCGGCCAGGTCTTGGGCACGCTGGCGCCGGCCTTCTTGAAGGCCTCGGGGTTGACCCACAGCCAGTTGACGCGGTGCACGTTGACCGGGGCGGCCACGTACTGGCCCTTGACCTTCATCACCTGGCTCACCACCGGCGGCAGCAGCTTGTCCCAGGTGCCGGCCTTGGCCACCGGGTCGATGTTGGCGAGCACGCCCTCGGCGCCCCACTCCTGGATCGCCGGGCCCTTGATCTGGGCGGCGGTGGGCGGGTTGCCGGACATCACGCGCGTCTTCAGCGCGGTCATGGCGTTGTCGCCGCCGCCGCCGGCCACGGCGAAATCGCGCCAGGTGTGGCCCTTGGCGGTCATCTGCTTCTTCAGTTCGACGGCCGACTTGGCTTCGCCGCCGGAGGTCCACCAGTGCAACACCTCGACATCGCCGGCGTAGGCGGTGGCGGACAGCAGGCTGGCGGCCAGCAGGGCCGCGCTCAGACGCTTCAGTTCCATTTCTATCTCCTCTGTTGTTGTGAACCCCCGGGCGCGGTGTGTGGGTGGCCGGGGAGTGACCCGTGTCGGGTTGGGGAAACTATAGCGGCTGATTGTAAGTTTTGTGTAAGTTTTGCGTGAGTTTGGCGTAAGAATTGTCGAGGGTTTGGTTGCGCCGCAACACGGCACGGCGAAGAAGCCCGTGGATGAAGCCTGACACGGCTGATGCATTGCAGCAAAGGCGGGCGCCGTAGTGTACCAACTACACTACGGCTGGCAGGCGGGGTCGGCCAGCGGGGCGAGGGTTCAGGACAACAGCGTAAAGCGCAGTGCCACCGTCAGGCCGTGCGGCGCGTGGTCGGACAGCGTCACCGTGGTGCGGTGGCGGCGGGCGATTTCCTGCACGATGGCGAGCCCCAGCCCGCAGCCCTTGCCCTTGTTTTCGGCGCTGCCGCGATAGAAGCGCTCGAACACGCGCTCGCGCTCGGCGGGCGGAATGCCCGGGCCGTTGTCGCTGACGCGCAGCCAGGCTTCGCCCGGCCCCGCCTGCAGCGTGACGGTGACTTCGCCGCCGGCCGGGGTGTACTGGATGGCGTTGTCGAGCAGGTTGGCCAGCAGTTCGCGCAGCAGGCCGGCGTGGCCGGCGATGGTCAGCGGCGCCTCGCCGCCTTCCAGCCCGAGGTCGATGTCGCGCGCCAGCGCCCGCGGCACGGCCTCGGTGGTGACCTCGCGCGCCAGCTGCGCCAGATCGAGCGGCGCCAGCGTCAGGCCGGCCTCCGGTTCGGCGCGTGCCAGCGCGAGCAACTGGTTCACCAGGCGGATCGAGCGCTCGACGCTGGTTTCGACTTGCTCCAACTGGCGGCAGGCGCGCGCCACGTCCGGCTGCGCTGCGCGCAGTTCGCGGTGCACCAGCTCGCTTTGCGACTTGAGCCCTGCCAGCGGGGTGCGCAGCTGGTGCGCGGCGTCGGCGATGAAGCGGCGCTGCTGCGCCACCTGGGCGTGCACCTCGGCGAGCAGGGTGTTGATGGCGGTGGCGAGCGCCCGCACCTCGGACGGCGCGTTCTCCGCCTCGATCGGCGCCAGGTCGCGCGCCGAGCGGTTTTCCACGCTGCGGCGCAGATTCCTCAGCGGCGACAGGCCGCGGCTGATGCCGCCCCATACCAGGACGCTGGTCAACAGCATCAGGCCCAACAGCGGCAAGCCCATGTCGAACAGGATCTTGCGCGCCAGCTCGGCGCTGAGCGCGCGGCTCTTGGCCACTTGCACCAGCATCAGCTGTGGCCGTTCCGGCGTACCGGCGTTCAGGTACAGCGCCGCCACGCGCACCTCCAGCTTCTTCCCCTGCTTCGTCATGGCGGCGTTGTAGAAATAGCTGGCGCCGGTGCGCGGGACCAGCGTGGCGGGCGGACGGGGCATCGCCGGCTCGCCCAGCAGGAAGGCCTCCGGTGGCGAGCTGACCATGTAGTAGACGCGGTCGTGGGGGTCTTCTTCGAGGATTTCGCGCGCGGCCTGCGGAAAGTCGACGTAGAAGCCGTTGCCGAAGGGTTTGACCTGGCGCGCCAGCGCCCGCGACGACTTGGCCAGGCTGCGGTCGATCACCTCGTTGCTGTAGCCCAGCGCCATGGCGTGCGCGAGGTAGGCGGCGGCGAGCCACAGCACCAGCTGCGGCAGCAGCAGCCACAGCAGCAACTGGCGGCGCAGCGACAACTGGCGGGGGCGGGACATCGGCTTTCCTCGTGGAGTGGGCGGTCTCAGGACGGGGTGTCGCCGCTGCCGGCGAGCAGGTAGCCCAGGCCGCGCACCGCGCGCACACCGACGCCGCTGCCGTCGAGCTTCTTGCGCAGGCGGTGCACGTACACCTCGACCGCGTTGGCACCGACTTCCTCGCCGGCACCGGACAGCTCGGCGGCGATCTGTTCCTTGGTGACGACGCGTTCGGCGTGGCGCATCAGGATGTCGAGCAGTTGCAGCTCGCGTCCCGACAGGTCCAGCGCCACGTGGTCGGCCCAGGCGCGCTGGCCGGTGCGGTCCAGCCGCAGCCGGCCGAAGCGCAACTCGTCGCGTTGGACGTCGGCCGCGCGCTGGCGGCGCAGCAGGGCGCGCAGGCGCGCTTCCAGTTCGGGGAAGTCGAACGGCTTGACGAGGTAGTCGTCGGCCCCGGCGTCGAGCCCGGCGACGCGGTCTTCCATGCTGTCGAGCGCGGTCAACAGCAGGATCGGCAGCGCCGGCTTGTGCACGCGCACGTTGCGCAGCACGGTGAGGCCGTCCTGCCCCGGCAGGCCGATGTCGAGCACCACGGCGTCGAACTCCTCGGCCAGCAGGCGCTGCTGCGCGGTGATGCCGTCGGCGGCGTGGGCGGTGTCGAAGCCGAGCTGGGCAAGGCGGGTCAGCAGGGCGTCCGTCAGGACGGCGTCGTCTTCAGCCAGAAACAGTTTCATGCGTGCTAGTACCCCGGTCGCTCTGAGAGATCACGCTGCGATGTTAGAAGCTGCGGCGGCGCTTGGCGAGAGGGAGTGTGGCCGCCGACGGTACGGCGCGTAAAAAAAGGGCCTGTCCGGGAGAGTCGGCAGGCCCTGCAAGGAAGCAACAAGCAACAAAAACGGGGGTCAGCGTACCGCCAGCGCGCTGGCTTCGCGGGCCAGCTGGGTGATGCGGTCCCAGTCCTGGGCGGCAAGGGCGTCGGCCGGGGTCAGCCACGAGCCGCCCACCGCCAGCACGTTGGGCAGCGCCAAGTAGGCCGGCGCGTTAGCGGCGTCGATGCCGCCGGTCGGGCAGAAGCGCAGCTCCGGCAGCGGGCCAGCCAGCGCCTTGAGCAGCTTGATGCCGCCGACCGCCTCGGCCGGGAACAGCTTGAGAATGTTGAAGCCTTCGTCCTGGGCGTGCATCGCCTCGGACGGGGTGGCCACGCCGGGGATGAACGGCACGCCGGAGGCGCGCGCGGCGGCGGCCAGCTCCGGGGTGAAGCCGGGGCTGAGTCCGAACTGGGCGCCGGCGTCGAGCGCGGCTTCCAGATGGGCGCGGGTGCGCACGGTGCCGACGCCGACCAGCGCATCGGGCACCTCGTCGCGGATGCGGCGCATCGCGGCCAGCGCGGCCTTGGTGCGCAGCGTGATTTCCAGGGTGCGGATCCCGCCGGCGACCAGGGCGCTGGCGAGGTCGACGGCCACGGCGGCGTCGTTGACCACGATCACCGGCATCACCGGGCTTTGGCGTAACAGAGTCAGGGCATCCATTGTGTTCAGTCTCTCCACAGGGGGTGGCGGAAGGTCATCGCGCCGTGTTCGGCGATGTCGGCCAGGGAGCGCATGCCGGCGAACAGTTCGCGGCCGACGCCGAAATCGTTGGCTTCCAGGTTGGCCGACACCGCTTCGCGCTCGGCCCACTCGGCCTCTGGCACCAGGGCGGCGAGTTCGCCGCTGTTGGCGTCGACCCGCACCAGGTCGCCGTCGCGCAGCTTGGCGATCGGCCCGCCGGAGACGGCCTCGGGCGAGACATGGATCGCCGCCGGCACCTTGCCGGAGGCGCCGGACATGCGGCCGTCGGTGACCAGGGCCACCTTGAAGCCGCGCTCCTGCAGCACCGCCAGCGTCGGCGTCAGCTTGTGCAGTTCCGGCATGCCGTTGGCGCGCGGGCCTTGGAAGCGGATCACCGCGACAAAGTCGCGCTCCAGTTCGCCGCGCTTGAAGGCGGCCAAGAGTTCGTCCTGGTCGTGGAAGATCACCGCCGGCGCTTCCACCACGCGGTGCTCCGGCTTGACCGCCGAGACCTTGATCACCGAGCGGCCGATATTGCCCTTGAGCACGCGCAGGCCGCCGTCGGCCGAGAACGGCTCCGCCGCCGGGCGCAGCACGCCACCGTCGTGGCTGGCAGCAGGGGCATCGCGCCATTTCAGTTCGCCGTCGTCGAGCCAGGGTTCCTGGGTGTAGGCACGCAGTCCCTGACCCATAATGGTGGTGACGTCCTCGTGCAGCAGGCCGGCGTCGAGCAGCTCGCGGATCAGGAAACCCATGCCGCCGGCGGCGTGGAAGTGGTTCACGTCGGCCTTGCCGTTGGGGTAGACGCGCGCCAAGAGCGGAATCACCGCCGACAGCTCGTCGAAGTCGTCCCAGTTGATGTCGATGCCGGCGGCGCGGGCGATCGCCACCAGGTGCAGCGTGTGGTTGGTCGAACCGCCGGTGGCCAACAGGCCGATGATGCCGTTGACGATGGCTTTTTCGTCGATGATGCGGCCCACCGGGGTGTAGCGCTCGCCCTCGGCGGAAATCGCCACGGCGCGGCGTGCGGCGGCGCGCGTCAGCGCCTCGCGCAGCGGCGTACCCGGGGTGACGAAGGCGGTGCCCGGCAGGTGCAGGCCCATGATCTCCATCAGCATCTGGTTGGAGTTGGCGGTGCCGTAGAAGGTGCAGGTGCCGGGGCCGTGGTAGCTTTGCGCCTCGGATTCCAGCAGCACGTCGCGGCCGACCTTGCCCTCGGCGTAGAGCTGACGGATGTGCGCCTTCTCGTCGTTGGACATGCCCGAGGTCATCGGTCCGGCCGGCACGAACACCGCCGGCAGGTGGCCGAAGGTCAGCGCGCCGATCAACAGGCCCGGCACGATCTTGTCGCACACGCCGAGGTAGAGCGCGGCGTCGAACATCTGGTGCGAGAGCGCCACGGCGGTGCTCATCGCGATCACGTCGCGCGAGAACAGGCTCAATTCCATGCCGGCCTGGCCCTGCGTCACGCCGTCGCACATCGCCGGCACGCCGCCGGCGAACTGTGCGGTGGCGCCGGCCTTGAGCGCCTCGTCCTTGATCCAGGCCGGGAACGCTTCCAGCGGCTGGTGCGCCGACAACATGTCGTTGTAGGCCGAGACGATGGCGAGGTTGGGCCGGCTGGCTTCCTTCAGGTGGATCTTGACCGTGTCCGGCATGGCGGCGAAGGCGTGCGCCAGGTTGGTACAGGACAATTGGCTGCGCTCGACCCGGCCGCGCTTGGCGGCAGCGTCGAGGTGCTGCAGGTAGGCCGCGCGGCGCGGCTGGCTGCGGGCAACGATACGGGCGGTGACGTCGGCGATGACGGGATGTAAGGCCATGGTGTAATCCCGGTGGGTAATGTGCGATGAATGGTAGTTTTACTACAGTCAAAATGCAATACGTCGCAGCGAGTTTGTTGCTTCGCATGTGGCGCAAATGCTGAAAGTCGTTGCTTATTAAGGGTTTTTGTGTTTTTCGATGTTGCTTTGCAGCATCGAAATTGTGGTGGTGTTGCATGTAATTGCCGTAGACAGTGGCGCGTCGAATGGTAATATAACTACATCACAACCCTTGTGCGAGAGAACAATCAGGATGGACAACGCTAATCTGCACACCCCCGCTTTCGACATGGTGCTGTTCGGGGGCACCGGCGATCTGGTGATGCGTAAACTGCTGCCGTCGCTGTATCAGGCCCACGCCGCCGGCCTGCTGAACGAGGAAGGGCGCATCCTGGCGCTGGGCCGCCGCGACATGGCCCGCGAAGACTACCTGGCACAGGTGGAGAAGAGCGCGCGCATCCATATCAAGGAATACTTCTCCGATTCCGCCTGGCAGAGTTTTCTCGCGCGCGTCGACTACCTCAGGGTAGATGCCGCCACGCCGGAGCACTACCCGGCCTTGGCCGAGGCGCTGCGCCAGCACAGCGAGCGCGTCGCCGTCTGTTATCTCGCCACCGCGCCGGACCTGTTCGAGGGCATCTGCGACAACCTGGCGGCGGTCGGCCTCAACCACGACAAGGTGCGCGTGGTGCTGGAAAAGCCGCTCGGCCATGACCTCGAATCGTCCAACGAGATCAACGAAGCGGTGGCACGCCACTTCAAGGAAGAGCAGCTGTACCGTATCGACCATTACCTCGGCAAGGAGTCGGTGCAGAACCTGCTGTCGATCCGCTTCGCCAACGCCCTGTTCGAACCGCTGTGGCGCCGCGAGTGGATCCACAACGTGCAGATCACCATCGCCGAAGACTTGGGCGTCGGCACCCGTGGCGACTTCTACGACAACACCGGCGCGCTGCGCGACATGGTGCAGAACCACCTGCTGCAGCTGCTCTGTATCGTGGCGATGGAACCGCCGGCCAACCTCGGCGCCGACGCGGTGCGCGACGAGAAGCTCAAGGTGCTGAAGGCGCTACGCCCGTTCGGCGAGCAGGACGTCGCCAACAAGACCGTGCGCGCGCAGTACAAGTCCGGCGCCGTCGGCGGCCAGCCGGTAGTGGGTTACCTGCAGGAGCAGGGCATTCCCCCCAGCAGCCAGACC
Source organism: Pseudogulbenkiania sp. MAI-1 (assembly GCF_000527175.1). Classification (NCBI taxonomy): domain Bacteria; kingdom Pseudomonadati; phylum Pseudomonadota; class Betaproteobacteria; order Neisseriales; family Chromobacteriaceae; genus Pseudogulbenkiania; species Pseudogulbenkiania sp. MAI-1. The sequence goes on from NZ_AZUR01000001.1 coordinate 159,274, forward strand.
GAGACCTTCGTCGCCATCAAGGCCGAGATCGACAACTGGCGCTGGGCCGGCGTGCCGTTCTACCTGCGCACCGGCAAGCGCATGCAGGAGCGCCTGGCCGAGATCGTCATCAACTTCCGCGACGTGCCGCACCACCTGTTCCCCAGCCCGATGGGCCTGAACACCGCCAACCGCCTGGTGATCCGCCTGCAGCCGGAAGAAAGCATCCGCCTCTACTTCCTGTCCAAGGAGCCGGGTGACACCCAGCGCCTGCAGCCGGTGCACCTGAACCTCGACTTCCACGAATCGTTCAAGGCCCGCCGCGCCGACGCTTACGAACGCCTGCTGCTCGACGTGATCCGCGGCAAGCTGGCGCTGTTCATGCGCCGCGACGAGCTGGTGGAAGCCTGGCGCTGGGTGGAGCCGATCATGGACCACTGGCAGCACAGCACCACTCCGCCCAAGCAGTACACCGCCGGCACCTGGGGCCCGGCCGCCTCCAGCGCACTGCTGTCGCGGGATGGGGTGTCGTGGCACGAGGAGTGCTGAGGTTCCCCGCGTAGGGAAGGCCGTCACCTAGCGATGATGGGTTTCGCTGCGCTTCACCCATCCTACGGGTCTACGGTGCAAGGGCATGGGTAGGATGGGTGGAGGCGCGTTGTGCCGGAACCCATCGGCGACGGGTTATCCCCGGCGCGATCACGATGCCGGTCTGGGCACGGGCCGGTCGGCAACACGACAAAGAGATAGAAGAGACAGAGACGACACCATGCAATGGTTTGAATTCGACACGCCTGCCGACGCCGCCGCGGCGCTGGCCGAGGCGGTGAGCGCGGCGCTGGCGACGGCGATCCGCGAGCGCGGCGAGGCGGTGCTGGCGGTGTCCGGCGGACGCTCGCCGGTGGCCTTCCTGCAACGCCTGGCCCAGAGCGACCTCGACTGGGCGCGCCTGACGGTGACGCTGGTGGACGAGCGCCTGGTGCCGGAAGAGCACGCCGACAGCAACGCCGCCCTGGTGCGCGAGCATCTCCTCACCGGAGCCGCCGCCGCGGCGCGCTTCCTGCCGCTGGCCATCGTGCCCGCCGACGCTGCCGCCAGCCTGGCCGCCGCGCGCGCCGCCTACCGCCAGCCCGACGTGACGGTGCTCGGCATGGGCGACGACGGCCACACCGCCTCGCTGTTCCCGGCCGCGGCAGAACTCGCCGCCGGCCTCGCCCTGCCGTCGGCCGAACGGCTGATTACTGTCACCCCGCCGGCCGCGCCGCACCAGCGCCTCAGCATGACGCTGGCGGCGCTGCTGGCCTCTGGCCGGCTGTTCCTGGCGATCCAGGGGCCGGCCAAGCGTCGCGTATTCGAACAAGCACGGCAGGCCGTCGACGACGCGCTGCCGATCAGTCATGTCCTGCATCACACGGAGGTACCGCTCGATGTTTACTGGGCGTCCTGACAGTTTTCCCTGGCTGGTGGCCGACATCGGCGGCACCAATGCCCGTTTCGCTCTCTATACCGGCGGCGCCGAACCGGAACAGATCAAGGTGCTGGCCTGTGCCGACTACCCGACGCTGGAAGCGGCAGTGCGCGCCTACCTCGCTACCACCGGCGCCACGGTGCGCCATGCCGCCATCGGCATCGCCAACCCGGTCACCGGCGACTGGGTGCAGATGACCAACCACCACTGGGCGTTCTCGATCGAGGCCACGCGCCAGGCGCTGGCGCTGGACTCGTTCTTGGTGATCAACGACTGGGCGGCGATGGCGCTGGCGCTGCCGCACCTGCCGGCCGACGCGCTGATCAAGGTCGGCGGCGGCGAGGCGGTGGCCGGTGCGCCGTGCGCGCTGATCGGCCCCGGCACAGGGCTCGGCGTGTCGGCCCTGGTGCCGCACGCCCACGGCGCCACGCCGGTGCCGGGCGAGGGCGGCCACGTCAGCTTCGCCCCGTTCGACGAGCGCGAGGCGCAGATCTGGCACTTCGCGCGCGAACGCTATGGCCACGTCTCGGCCGAGCGGCTGTTGTCCGGCCCCGGCTTGGTGCTGATCTACCAGGCGCTGGCCGCACTGGCGGGCGAGGAGGCCGAAGACCTCACCGCCGCTGACATCTCCACCCGCGCCCTGTCCGGCGAGTGTCCGCGCTGCCGCGAGACGCTGGACGCGTTCTGTGCCATGCTCGGCACTGCGGCGGCCAATCTCACCCTGACCCTGGGCGCGCGCGGCGGCGTCTACCTCGGCGGCGGCATCGTGCTGCGCCTGCTCGACTACTTCCAGACCTCGCCGTTCCGCGCCCGTTTCGAAGACAAGGGACGCTTCTCCGGCTACCTCGCCGCGGTGCCGGTCTACGTCATGACGCATGCCATGCCGGCGCTGCTGGGCGCCACCGCCGCGCTGGCTGCGCACCTGGAGGAACAGCATGCTTGATCGTATCCGCAACCAGCTGGGCAGCCTGTCGGCGGCCGAACGCAAGGTCGCCGATCTGGTCCTGGAACAGCCCTACACCATGATGCAGGCGGCGGTGGCCGACATCGCCGCCAGCGCGGGGGTGAGCCAGCCGACGGTGATCCGTTTCTGCCGCTCGATGGGCTGTACCGGCCTGCCGGATTTCAAGCTCAAGCTGGCGGGCAGCCTGGTCACCGGCGTGCCCTACGTGCATTCCAGCGTGCGCCCGGAGGACCCCACCTCCGAGATCGCCGCCAAGGTGTTCGACAACACCGTCTCGGCGCTGATCAAGTGCCGCAACGACGTCAACCCGGCGGCGGTCAACGCCGCGCTCGAGCTCTTGGCCAACGCCAAGCGCATCGAATTCTACGGCCTGGGCAACTCCGGCATCATCGCCGCCGACGCCCAGCACAAGTTCTTCCGCTTCGGCATCCCCACCGTTGCCTACGCCGACACCCACACCCAGATCATGGCCGCCTCGGTGCTGGGGGAGGGTGACGTGCTGGTGGCCATCTCCAACTCCGGCCGCACCGTCGAGCTGCTCGACGCGGTGGAAGTGGCGCTGGAGGCCGGCGCCAAGGTGGTGGCGATCACCGCCAGCGGCTCGCCGCTGGCGAAGCTGGCCAGCGTGACGCTGGTGGCCGACGCCCCGGAAGACACCGAAACCTATAGCCCGATGATCTCGCGCATCGTGCACCTGGTGCTGATCGACATCCTGGCCGTCGGCGTGGCGCTGCGACGCGGGCCGGGGGTGATCGGCCAGCTGGAAAAAACCAAGCTGAGCCTGCGTCCGAAACGCCAGGGCAGTCGGCACAGCGATCTCTGAGGTTCCGTCATGAGCGAACTGACCCGATTGCCCGCCTGGCAACAACTGTGGGAACACTTTGCCGAGGCGAAACAACTGCACATGCGCGACCTGTTCGACAGCGACCCGGAACGCGCCGAGCGCTACGCGCTGGAGGTGGGCGGGCTGCTGCTCGACTATTCCAAGAACCGCCTCACCGACGAGACCCTGACGCTCTTGATGCAGCTGGCGCGCGAGGCCGGCCTGCCGGCGCGCATCAAGGCCATGTTCAAGGGCGAAAAGCTCAACGTCACCGAGCAGCGCGCAGTGCTGCACGTGGCCTTGCGCAACCGCACCAACGCGCCGATCCTGGTCGACGGCGAGGACGTTATGCCCAAGGTCAACTCGGTGCTAGAGCGCATGGGGCGCTTCGCCCATGCGGTGCGTTCCGGCGAGTGGCTGGGCTATACCAACCAGCCGATCACCGACATCGTCAACATCGGCATCGGCGGCTCGGACCTGGGCCCACTGATGGTGTGCAGCGCGCTGCGCCCCTACGCCCACCCGCGCATGACCATGCACTTCGTCTCCAACGTCGACGGCGCCCAGCTCAAGGAAACGCTCAAGCGTGTGCATCCCGAGACCACGCTGTTCGTCATCGAGTCGAAGACCTTCACCACCCACGAGACGCTGACCAACGCCCACACCGCGCGCGACTGGTTCGTCGAGCGCGCGCGCGACGAGAAGGCCGTCGCCAAGCACTTCGTCGCGGTCTCGACCAACCAGCAGGCGGTGGCGGCGTTCGGCATCGATCCGGCCAACATGTTCGAGTTCTGGGACTGGGTCGGCGGGCGCTACAGCCTGTGGTCGGCGATCGGCCTGCCGATCATGCTGTATCTCGGCGAAGAGAACTTCATCGAGCTGTTGAACGGCGCGCACCTGATGGACCAGCACTTCCGCAACGCGCCGCTGGAAGCCAACATGCCGGTGCTGCTGGCGATGATCGGCGTGTGGTACATCAACTTCTTCGGCGGCGGCAGCCACGTCATCGCCCCGTACGACCAGTACCTGCACCGGCTGCCGGCCTTCATCCAGCAGCTCGACATGGAATCGAACGGCAAGCAGGTGATGCTCGACGGCAGCCCGGTCGATTTCGAGACCGCGCCGATCATCTGGGGCGAGACCGGTATCAACGGCCAGCACGCCTTCTTCCAGCTGCTGCACCAGGGCACGCACATCTCACCGATCGACCTGATCGCCTCGCTGGAAAACCGCTCCAGCCTGCCCGGGCACCACGAGATCCTGCTCGCCAACGTGTTCGCCCAGGCCGAGGCCTTCATGCGTGGCAAGACGGCGGACGAGGTGCGCGAAGAACTCGCGGCACAGGGGCTGGCGGGCGAGGCGCTGGAAAAGCTGGTGCCGCACAAGGTGTTCGGCGGCAACCGCCCGACCAACACCCTGCTGATGAGCCGCCTCGACCCGCGCAACCTCGGTTCGCTGATTGCGCTCTACGAGCACAAGATCTTCGTGCAGGGCGTGATCTGGCATATCAACAGCTTCGACCAGTGGGGGGTGGAACTCGGCAAGCAGCTCGCCAAGACCATCCACGCCGAACTCTCCGGCAAGAGCGGCCCGGCGCCACACGACAGCTCCACGTCGCGGCTGATTGCGGCGTATAAGCAGGCCAACGGGCGTAGCTGACCGCCCATCCCATTAGGCGGCTGCGCCTGCGCATCTTGAGCGCCGGCAGTACTGCGTGCCAATCTTTGATTGGCTCAGCGATACGGAATCCTCATGTACTCCGTGTACATTCCGGTTCCTGTGCGCTGGCGGCACTCAACCTGCTTTGGCTCGCTCACCTACTGGGATAGGCTCCGAGCCCTACCTGTGTAGGTTGGGCTGAACGCCGTGAAGCCCAACAACAGGCTGCACATAGCAAAACGCCACCGTTGAATACGGTGGCGTTTTGTTTTTCAGGGCTGGCCGAAGCCGGGATCAGACGTCCTCGCCCGCCCCCGGCCAGCCGTAGCGCTCGAGGTCGACACGGCCTGAGGCCGTCAGCTCGACCCCCTCGTGTTCCAGCAGCAGGCGCTGGTGGTCGGCACCGGGCGTGCCGGGGCGGGCGATGCGGCCGCCGGCGCCCACCACGCGCTGCCACGGCACGCTGATGCCGTCCGGCAGATGGCCGAGCAGGTGCCCGACGTGGCGGGCGTGACGCGGCCAGCCGGCCAGCTCGGCGAGCCGGCCGTAGGTGCTGACACGGCCTGGCGGGATGCGCGCCACCAGCGCCAGCACCGCGCGCGCGAACTCGGGCGGCATCAGCGGTAGCGCGCGTCGGCGACGAAGGGGTTGTAGCGCTTCTCGTCGCCGATGGTGGTGTAGGGGCCGTGGCCCGGCACCACCACGGTCTCCTCCGGTAGCACGAACAGCTTGCCGCGGATGGCGTCGAGCAACTGCTGGTGGTTGCCGCGCGGGAAGTCGGTGCGGCCGATCGAGCCCTGGAACAGCACGTCGCCGGCGATCAGCAGGCCGGCCTTGGGGCTGTAGAACACCACGTGGCCGGGGGTGTGGCCGGGGCAGTGCAGCACCTCCAGCACCTCGTCGCCCACCGTCACGGTGTCGCCTTCTTCCAGCCAGCGGTCCGGCGTCACCGCCTCGGCGGGCGGGAAGCCGAACATCTGGCCCTGATTCGGCAGCTGGTCGAGCCAGAAGCTCTCCTCGCGCTGCGGTCCCTCCACCGGTACGCCGAGGCGGCGCGCCAGCGGCATGGTGGCGCCGGCATGGTCGATGTGGCCGTGGGTCAGCAGTATCTTGTCCACGAGCAGGCCGCGCGCCTCCACCTCGGCCAGGATACGGTCGATGTCGCCGCCCGGGTCGACGATGGCGGAGCGCTTCGTGACGTCGCACCACAGCAGGGAACAGTTCTGGGCGAACGGGGTGACGGGAACGGTGTGCAGTTTCAGGCTCATGGGTGGGTGGTAGTACGTCGAATGGCGATGCTGCATTGTGCCATGGCGTCAAGGGGCAGGGTACCGGCCAGGGTGACATGCCATACCAATTGTGCATGACGTCGGACAGCACCCTGGCGTAACATGCGGCAATCGCCGTCGAGGACAACCCGACGGGCAATCCGCGGAGTGTCACCTTGAGCTTGAGATGGAAATCGGCACTGGCGCTGGCCGCGCTGTTCGCCGTACTGTTGTTGCTGATGCTGCTGGCCGGCAATTTTGCCGTGCATTCGATCCGCCAGCATTACGGTGCGGCCTTCGCGCGCGATCACTCGCTGCTGCAGAAACAGAAACTGGTCACCCAGCTGTCGCGCGAGCTGGCGCTGTCGCAGCGCCTGGCCGAACTGGCCGTGACCCGCGACTGGCTGCGCGACGAGCAGAATTCGGCCAAGCGCCGGGCCTTCTTCCGCGAGGCCGAGGGCTTCCGCCGTGCTTTTGCCGACCGTTCCTACTCCATCGTGGTCGACCGTTCGCTGCACTATTACTTCAGCGACGAGCGGCGTATCGCCACGGCCTCCGAGCCACGCTACACCCTCAAGCCGGCCGCCGCGCAGGACAGCTGGTATTTCGCCACGCGCCAGACGGTACGAGACTATGCGCTCAACGTGAACCCGGACGACCAGGTCAAGGTGACCAAGGTGTGGTTCAACGTGATGATCCGCGACGGCAACGAGGTGCTCGGGCTGGCCGGTACCGGGCTCGAGCTGTCGCGCTTCCTGCGCGAATTCGTCGGCTCGGCCCCGGCCGGCGTCAGCAACATCATCGTCAACGGCCAGGGCGTGATCCAGGCGCATCCCGATGTCCGCTTGATCCAGTACGCCGCCGTGTCCCAGACCGGCTCCGCCAAGACCTTGTACCGGCTGGTCCGTCCTGCCGAGCAGAATGCCTTGGGCGACGCCTTTGCCGCCCTCAAGGCTGCGCCGGCAGGGGAGCGGTTGGTCTCGGTCACGCTGCAGGGGCAGCCGCGGCTGATGGGCATCTCCTATATTCCCGAACTCGACTGGTATGTGATCAGCGCCGTCGATCTGGCCGCTGCCACGGTACTGGACGAGCGTCTGCTGGCGACGCTGGCAGCGGGTGCCCTGCTGGTGATGGTGGCGCTCGGGCTGCTGGTCACCTTCGGCATCGACCGCCTGGTGCTCAATCCGCTGGCGCGGCTGCATCGTTCGGTGGCCCAGCTGTCCGGCGGCGACTACCGCATCGAGCTGCGCTCGCGCCGCGACGACGAACTGGGCGATCTCACGCGCGCCTTCAACCGCATGGCGGGCGAGATCCGCAGCCATACCGAGAAGCTGGAGCAACGCATCGAGGAGCGCACGCGCGACCTGGCACAGGCCAACGAGCAGGTGCTGCTCACGCACCGGGCGATGCAGGACAGCATCCGCTACGCCAGCCTGATCCAGAATGCCATCCTGCCGCACGGCCAGCTGGCCGAGACGCTGGGCGACGAGCATTTCCTGCTGTGGAAGCCGCGCGACGTGGTCGGCGGCGACTTCTACGTCTGCCGCACCGGCCCCGGGCGCTGCCTGCTGGGCGTGGTCGACTGCGCCGGCCACGGCGTGCCCGGCGCCTTCATGACGATGATCGCCCAGACCGCCTTCGACGTCGCGGTCAGCGAGCTCGGCTTGACCGATCCGGCGGCGCTCTTGGAGCGCATGGACAACGTGGTGCGCGCCATGCTGCGCAACGAGGCCGGCGCGCGCCACATCGCCACCAGCATGGACGCCGGCTTGTGCGCCGTCGACTTCGCCAACGGTACGCTGACCTTCGCCGGGGCACGGCTGGCGCTCTACTGGAGCGACGGTGAAGAGGATGGCGAGATCGCCGGCGAGCGCTGCGGCATCGCCGACCGCAAGCCGGGGCAGTTCCGCAACCACGTCGTGACGCTGCGTCGCGACGTCAGCTATTACCTTACCACCGACGGCTTCCTCGACCAGGCCGGCGGCGAGAAGGGCTACGGTTTCGGCCGCCGCCGCTTCGCCGAGCTGTTGCGGCGCCACGCGCGCCTGCCGGCGGCGCAGCAGCGCGAGGCGTTCCAGCAATGCCTGGCCGACTACCAGGGCGAGCAGGTCCAGCGCGACGACATCACGGTGCTCGGCTTCCGCTTCGGACGCCTGGCCGGACAATGAGCGATTACGACAGAAAGGAGAGTCCATGGAGCAGGTCGACGTGCTATCGCTGAGGGAAGCCTTCATCCGCCAAGGCATCATGCTGTGCTTCAACGGCCCCTTCTCGGCCACGCTGATCGAGGAGATAGGCCAGGCCTTGCGCAAGCACATGCAGGGACTGCAAGAGTCGCAATCGGCCGTGACCGACGTGTTCTCGGTGTACATCGAGCTGACCCAGAACATCCGCCACTACACCGCCCTGCGCGGCCTGGAGGGGGCCGACGCGCACGCCACGCTGATCGTGTCGCGCTCGGAGGACGGCCGCTACGTGGTCAGCGCCGGCAACGTCGTCACGGCGGACGACGGCGCGGCGCTGGTGGCGCGCATCGAGGCGCTCGCCCGGCTCGATAAGGCCGAACTCAAGGCCGAGTACAAGCACCAGCTGCGCCAGCCACGTGACCCGGCCGCCAAGACCGGCGCCGGGCTGGGGCTGATCGACCTGGCACGCCGGGCGCGCGAACCCTTGGGTTGCTCGCTCACCGGGCTGGAGCGGGGGTTGTCGTTTTTCAGTTTACGCGTAGTGATTTGACGAGGTTGACATGCAAGATCTGATTGTCCAGGGCAACGGCTCAATCCCGGCCATCCGGGCGGACTGGGCGGCAGGCTGTCTGGAAATGACCGGGGACTCCTATCCCGAGAACGCTTTCGAGCTGTACCAGCCGGTGATCGACTGGATCGAGTCCTTTCTCGCCGGCGAAGAGCGCCCGCTGCGGCTGCAGTTGCAACTGCTCTACCTCAATACCAGCAGCATCCGCGCCATGATGGACGTGCTCGATCTGCTGCAGGGGGCGCACGAGAAGGGCCGCGCCGTCGGCCTGGAATGGCGCTACGAGCGCGAGAACGAGCGGGTGGCGGAGCTGGCCGAAGAGTTCCGCGAGGATTACACCTTCCCGTTCGACATCGTCGCCCACGACTGAACCGGCGGAGCCGCCATGAAACAGCACGAGCAGCTGGAAGAGCGCATCGAAGCCCTGTTGGCCGACGCCGCCCACGCCGGGCACCCCCTGCATGAGGCGCTCGGTGCGCTGTTCGAGCGCTACCGCGAGCAGACCCGGCAGATCGAGCGGGTGAGCCGCATCGCCGACCGCTACCAGGACGCCGAGCGCGACCGTGGTCTGAGCTACGCCGCGCGTTACCAGCGCCAGCTGCGCCAGGTCGAAAAGATCGTGCGCATCAGCGACCGCTACCAGAGCATGCTGCGCGACATGAACGAGCGCCTGCACTGGCTCTCCAGCCGCGACGAGCTGACCGGCCTGCCCAACCGCCGCCATGCACTACTGCGGCTGCGCCAGGAGTTGCAGCGGCTGGGCCGGCATGGCGGGCAGTTCTGCCTGGCGCTGGCCGATGTCGACCATTTCAAGAGCATCAACGATTCCTACGGCCACGACGTCGGCGACCGGGCGCTGGCGGCCATCGCCAATGGTCTGTCGGAAGGGGTGCGCGAGTATGATCTTTGTGCGCGCTGGGGCGGCGAGGAATTCCTGCTGCTGTTCCCGCAGTCCGGGCTGGAAGAAGTGCAGGGCGTGCTGGAGCGCTTGCGCGGGCAATTGGCCGTCCTGAGCGGGCAACTGCTGCCGGCCGGTGCGGCGGTGTTCACCCTGTCGTTCGGGCTGACCCTTTGTCGCGACTCCGCCGAAGCGGTCGACGCCATGCTGCAGCGTGTCGACCGGGCGCTGTACCAGGCCAAGGGGCAGGGGCGCGACTGCATCGTGATCGGCTAAGAGCCTCTCATTGAGGCGGTTCCGCCTGCGCATCTTGGGCTCCGGCGGTACGGCGTGCCAATCTATCGCTGAGCCAATCGAAGATTGGCACGCAGGGATTTGCTCAGCGATGCGGAATCCTCATGTCTTCCGTGTACAGTCCGGTTCCTGCGCTGCTCTTCACCCCGCTGAGGGCTGCTCGCGACAGATCGTGAACAGGTTCTTACACTAGCGCGCGGCCGGCTTGGCCGCCTTGCGCTCGATCTCCTGCAAGGTGGCGCGTGCCGCGTCCTGCCACGGCCCGCCCGCGGCCAGCGCCCGTTCGGCGTGCGCGCGGGCCTGTTCCAGCTCGCCCTGATCGGCCAGCACCACCGCCAGGTTGTTGTGCGCGGCGGCGTCGTCCGGGTGCGCCGCCAGCGCCTGCTCCAGCGCCGCGCGCGCGGCGGGCAGGTCGCCCATGGCGTAGGCGGCGTTGCCCAGCCCGATCGCCAGCGTCGCGTTGTTCGGCCAACGCTCGAGCGCGGTGGCGTAGCCCCGGCGCGCGTCGGCGCGGGAGGCCAGGCGGTCGAACGCCACCAGGGCGACGACCGTGCCCGGCTCGTCGGCGCTGGCCGGCAGCGTGTCCGGCGGCAGCACGGCGACGGCCCAGCGCTCGCTGCGCGCCCAGGTGTTGTCGAAGGCGGTCAGGCTCATCACCTGGCGCCGGTAGGTGCCGGAGCGCAGCACCATCTCGTCGCGCGCCAGGTCGTAGCCGACCACCACTGCGTAATGCCACGACGGCCACCACGACAGCCCCAGATTCTGCATCACCAGCACCGGGTGGCCGGCACGCACCTCGTCGAGCAGCGCGTCCAGCCGCGGCGGCAGCACCGTCGCCACCCGGCCGTGGCGGCGCGCTGCGGCGAGCATCTCGATCTGCAGGCTGCCCTGCCGCGCCGGCACGTAGACCTGGCTGGTCAGCTCGTCCGGCAGCACCGGCTTGCCCGACGCCGTCAGCACCGTGGCCAGCGCCGCCGGCCCGCACTGGTACTGCTCCTGCGGGAAGAACGGCGTCTCGGTCAGTTCGACCTGGCGCGGCAGGTCGGTGCGCGCCAGCTGCTGCCGGACCACCGGCGTGGCGCAGGCGGAGAGCAGCAGCACGGCCGCCAGCAGCAGGCCGCGCCACGGTAGCGACAGGGAGCGCGCCATCGGTCAGCGGATGGAGCGGGTGAACGGGAAGATCTTGGTCAGCCCGAGGATGTCGGTCAGCAGCAGCACGAAGAACACCACCAGGATGGCGCCGACGATGTCGCCGCCGGCCGGGGCGTTGGCGGCTTTTTCGGCCAGCAGTGCGGCGTCCTTGTCGCTCAGCGCGGCGATGCGTTCGCGCGCCTGCTCGGGCGATACGCCCTGGCGCTCCAGTTCGGCGATGACGTCGGCGCGGTTGAGGCTTTCCAGGATGCGAGCGCGGTTGGCGTCGCCGGCGCTGGTGCTGGCCTGGTTGAGCTGTTCCACCCCGATCATCGCCGCCTGGGCGGACTGGGTGATGCCGGCGAAGCCGATGGACAGGGCCAGCGAGGTGGCGATAAAGGTTTTGCGTGCGAGCATGGTGCGTCCTTCTTGTCAGGTGGGAGGTGGCCTCAAAAAGAATGAGAGCGGCGATCCCCGGATAAGTTCTTTAACAGATATGCAGACGGGAAGGAGAAGTCAACCCGGTCACTCCGCCGGTCTGGGAGGACGGGTGAAATGAAAACCGCCCCGGGGCACGGCGGCAACCCGGGGCGGTGTCTGGTGGGGAGTCAGTCTGGGTGGCGGGACTCAGAAACCGTGATGCATGCCGATCACCAGTTCGTTGCTGGCACGGTCATCGGTGTTCACCTTGCTGCGCAGGAATTCCGCCAGCAGCGCGGTACGCTTGGAGAGGTCGTAGCTGGTGCCCAGCACGAACTCGTTGCGGCGCTTGTCGCTGTCGTACTTGTAATTGTTGGTACGCATCACCGAAGCGCGCAGGGCGAAACGGTCCGGCTTGTATTCGGCGAACAGCATCAGGCTCTTCTGGGTCGCCGGGTCGGCCGGCACAGAGGTCAGGCTGCCGATCGACGTGGCGGTGGTCGACAGCTTGGACTGGTTGTATTCGGCCGCCAGCGTCAGCCCTTGCAGCGGCGTCAGCTTGCCGGCGGCGACCCAGTCGGTGGCGTGGCCGGCGTTGGCGTAGGGGGTGACCGAACCATCGCCAGTGACCAGGTCCTGGCGGCTGTAGCCGGCATGCAGACCGTAATTGGCGCCTTCGAAGTTGGCGCCCAGTGCCCAGGCGTTGCCGGCGGTGTTCCCGGTGCCCTTCTCGCCGGCCGCCCAGCTGGCGGCGGCATTGAACTGGCCGAACTTCGGCGTTTCGTACTTGACCGCCCCCTTCTGGCCACCGGCGTCACCCAGGCCGAGCACGCCGCCGATGCCCCGGTCCGGGCCGTGGTCGCCGACGTCGAAGAAGTTGGCCTTCCAGTAGCCATCGCCGTAGGCGTTGATGCCGTGGCCCAGCTTGATCGCGCCGAAGGCGCCGGACAGGCCGACGAAGGTGTCGCCGGTGGCGAAGGTGTCCGCCGTGCCGGTGCCGTCCAGATGCACGTTGTTGTTCATCTGCCAGATGGCCTTCATGCCGTCGCCGAGGTCCTCGCTGCCGACAAAGTCGATTTCAGAACCGAAATCCTTGACGCCGTTCACATGGGTGCCGTCGACATTGCTCTTGCGCTGCACACCGGCTTCCATCTTGCCGATGATGCTGACGTCCGCCAGCGCGGCACCGGAAAACAGCGACAGCACGGCCGTGGCCAGCACGACGTTTTTCACGTTCATCATTGTGGTTTTCATATTGTTGTCTCCTCTACGTGCTCGAAAAGAGCACGGCATGACGGGGGAAGCCCCCGTCTCTCTTGTTTACGTAACTGTCGGGCAAAAGCTCCCCTCGCTTCTTGAAATCAGGAAGCGATAAACAGCTTCTGCTCTTCAGCCTTGTCACAACTAACCTGCTACGACCCGGCCCGTTCAGGAATGGACCCTGGTGCGAAAGCTGGAGCATGGGTTGATTCAGGATGGGAGATGGCTCTCCAAGCCGGCACTATCCGGCCAGCATTGAATGGCCTTAGCTTGGCAGCGGGGGTGAGAAGAATTTCATGATGTCTCCTTTGTAGTTTTACTACTTGTGATGTAATGCTTCACCTTCGCAGGCTCGATTGACTGAGCTTGCGGGTGCGCCGCCCGGCACCAGTAAAGCGGGCCTGCGACCGTTTGCCCTGCTCGCCGTTTTCGACATTGCCTTGGCCGAGCCATGCTTGCGGACAGGCCGCCGACGACGTGGGGCTGCGGTTCTTCTGCGACCGTGATGCGGCATGGAGGATGATGACAAATCCTGATGTTGTCGCAAAATTACATTGTAAGGAATTGTAAGAAATGTCGTTTTTCTTCCACGGAGCCCGGCGGGCGGCAGGGAGTCAGCAGGTTTGATCGGGAGGGAACTGGGCGAGGTCATCGCCGTGCGCGGCGCACAGCGCGCGTTTCTCGGCGGCGGAGAGTTGCTTGACGGCGTACTCGGCCTTGAGCGCGGCCGACTTGTCGTCGAACGCCAGTACCAGCGCCACCCGCTCGGGCGGGTACAAGCGGGTATAGCGTGCCCCCTTGCCGGCGGCGTGGGCGGCATAGCGCCGGGCGACGTCGGTGGTGATGCCGGTGTAGAGGCTGCCGCCGCGGCATTCCAGCATGTAGAGATACCAGCTCATTCGGATCGGTCGGAACAGGACCCCGCTACGGTAACGCAGCGGGGGCGATTGTCCAAGGCCGGCCGTAATCAGCGTGCGTAGCGGGCGGTCAGCGTGGCCTGGCCCAGGCTGCTGGCGTTGATCTGGTAGCCGACGAGTGCCGGCATGGCATGCGTGTCGAGATCGAGGTGCGGGACTTTCAGCGCGTGGACGGTGAAGCGGTAGCGGTGCGGTGCATCGCCCGGCGGCGGGCAGGCGCCACCGAAGCCCGGCTGGCCGTAATCGGTGAGGCCTTGCACCGCACTTGGCGGCAGTGCCCCGCCGGGATTGCCGGCGCCGCTGGGCAGGCTGCGCGCCGTCGCCGGCAGATTGAACACCACCCAGTGCCACCAGCCGCTGCCGGTGGGCGCGTCCGGGTCGTAGACGGTGACGGCGAAGCTCTGCGTGCCGGCCGGCGGGTCTTTCCAGACCAGCGCCGGCGAGCGGTTGGCACCGCTGCAGCCGAAGCCGTCGAATTCTTGCTGGCGGCTCAGGAACTGGCCGTCGGCGATATCGGAGCTGGTGAGCTCGAACGCCTGGACGGAAGAAGCCAGCGCAAGGCCGGCGATCAGGGTGAGAGTGCGAGGGGGCATGGCAGGCTCCATGGTTGAAAGACCCCTCCAGTATCGGCAGCGCCCGGTATGGCGGCGCGCCCGTAACGCGCAATCGCTAGCCCGTGGCGCGCAAGGCGCTGGGTGTGAGGCCGAAGCGTCGGCGGAAGGCGGCGGCAAAGCGTGACGGCGACTGGTAGCCGCAGGCGTGTGCGATGTCGCCGAGCGGCTGGCGGCTGCCGTTGATCAGGGCCAGCGCGCGCTCCATGCGGACATCGGCGAGCAGGCCGTTGAACGAAGTGGACTGTGCGGCGAGGCGGCGGCGCAGCGTGGCCTCGCTCATCGCCAGGCGGCTGGCCACGTCGCGCGGGTTCCAGTCACGCCCGGGGTCGAAGGAGAACAGGGCCAGCACCTGATCGCGTAGGCTGTTCCGGGGTGGTGCGAACAGCGGCCAGGCCTGGCGCCCTGCGGCCAGAGCCAGCATCAGTCCCTGCCACACGTGCTCGGCATGAGCGTCGGCTAGGGCATCGTTCGGCATCGACGGCAATGCTTGCAAGTCAGCCAGCGCCTCCTCGGCGCGCGCATCCGGGGTGAAGACGGTCTCGCCCGGCCAGGGCGGTGCGGGCAGCCGCTCGCCCCAATGGAGCAGAAAGCGTTCCAGCCAGGGGCGTGGCTGGCCGAGGCAGAGCGCGCGATAACAGCCGCCGTCGGCCGGCTGGTTGATCAGCTCCACCTCCTGGCTGCCGGGCAGGGCAATCCACTGGCCGGCATGGCAGACGGTCTCGCCGTTGGCGGTGAGCAGGCGTTTGTGGCCTTCCTGCACCACGATCAGCGTGGGATTGAACAGCGGCACGCGGGCCAGGCGCTGGTGGCGGTAGGCAACGATGGAGAGCAGGGGAGCGGGACTCATGACTCCAGTGTGAGGGCAACGGCACCAAACGACAACGCCCGGCAGGGAGCCGGGCGTGGGGAACAACGGGCTGGCCGGAAGGCTTCGGCCAAGCCCGAGGGTTACAGCGTGCCGTAGGAATGCAGGCCGGACAGGAACATGTTGACGCCGAGGAAGGCGAAGCTGGTGACGAACACGCCGATCACCGCCCACCACGCCAGCGGCGTGCCGCGCCAGCCCTTGACCAGGCGCACGTGCAGCCAGGCGGCGTAGTTGAGCCAGACGATCAGCGCCCAGGTCTCCTTCGGGTCCCAGCTCCAGTAGCCGCCCCAGGCGTCGGCGGCCCACATCGCGCCGAGGACGGTGGCGATGGTGAAGAACAGGAAACCCACCGCGATCGCCTTGTACATCACCTCGTCCAGCGTCTCGGCCGAGGGCAGCTTGTCCTTGAGCCAGCCGCGGCTCACCAGCAGCTGAGCGATACCGAGCATGGCGGCGATCGAGAACGCCCCGTAGCCGACGAAGTTGGCCGGCACGTGGATCTTCATCCACCACGACTGCAGGGCCGGGATCAGCGGCTGGATCTCGTGCGCCTGGCGGTCGAAGGTGTACCACAGGATGAAGCCGACCGCGGCCGAGATCACCAAGAGCACGAAAGCGCCCATCTGCCGCGCCGCAAACTTGGCCTCGTAGTACAGGTACATCAGGGCGGTGATCAGGCAGAACAGCACGAACACTTCGTACAGGTTGGAGACCGGGATGTGGCCGATGTCGCTGCCGATCAGGTAGCTCTCGTACCAGCGCGTCAGCATGCCGGCAAAGCCCAGCAGCGTAGCGCTCCAGGTCAGCCCGCTGCCCATGCGCCCGAGCAGTGGGGAGCGCGCCAGGAGGCCCGCCCAGTACACCGCGGTGGCGAGGAAGAACAGCGTGCACATCCACATGATGGCCGACTGGCTCGACAGCGCGTAGCGCAGCCAGAACGCGCTCTGGCCGCGTGCCAGGTCACCCTGGTAGAGCTGGATCGCAAACAGCGCAATGGCGCCGGCGAGCGGCAGGAACCAGCGCCAGGCCTTCCAGAACCAGCCCAGCGCGATCAGGCCGACGGTGCTGCCGGCCAGGATGGCCTGTTCATAGCCGTCCATGTAGGCGCCGTAGCGGTAATAGGCGACGCCGGCCGCCACCACCAGCAACACGGCGAACAGCCAGTCCGCCAGGTTCAGCCGCTGCCACAGCGGCCGTTCGTCAAAGGAATAAGCGAGTTCCATCAGGCACCCCGTACAAGCTGTTGAATGGCGTCGCGGTGACGCCCGAAATCCTCGTCCAGATCGCGGTTGTGGCGGTTGGAGGTCATCGCCACGCGCACCCGGCCACTACCCAGCCTAATCCACAGTCTCACCTCGCGGATATAGAACATCAGTACGATACCGATCACCAGCATCAGCGAACCGAGGTAGACCAGCGTCTTGCCCGGTGAGCGCGTCATCTGCAGGCCGGAGGCTTGGACCTGGGTGAAGCCGTCGAGTTGCAGGAACACCGGCGCGCCGTAGTCGTTGAGGCTGCTGGCCGCCACCAGGCTGTCGAGCAGGAAGCGGTAATGTCGGCCATCCTGCGCCAGCGGCTTGGCGCCGGCGCGCTCGTCGGCCACCGCCATCACGTCCACCACCGCGCCCTGCAGGATCTTGACGTAGGTCTGCGCCACCGCTTGGCGCTTGTCGGCCGGCACGCGGGCGTCGAGGAACTGCTCCAGCGCAGTAAAGCCGCCCTCGCCGAAGCGCGCCAGGACCCACTTCACGCTGTCCTGGAACTGCTGGCGCATCGCCGGGCTGATGGCGGAACCCTGCATCGCCTTGGCGGCGCTGCGCGCGGCGATCTCGTCGTACAGCGCCGGGTTCTTCAGCGCCGCCCTGAGGCGCATGAAGGTGTCGATCTTCAACTCGTCGTCGAACGGGATGCGCAGGTACTGGAACGGCTCGGCCACCGTCTTGCGCACGCCGGCGATCAGGTAGCTGGCGCCCTCCTGCTCGACCGGGGACATGTAGTGGTGGAATTCGCGCGCCTGGCCCTGTTCGTCGCGTAGCTTGAAGGTGATCGAGGGTCCGACGTTCTTCAGCTCCTTGTCGCGCTTCACCTCGCGCGCGTCGTGCATGCGCTCGGCCAGCGATTTGGCTCCCTCGGGCTTGGCGCGCTCCATGTTCTCGATGTTGAACAGGCGGAATTCGCCGAACTCCAGATTGTACTGATGGCCGTTGGCACGCAGCGGCTGCGAACTCAGCGACACCCCGTCGAGCTTGGCCGGGGGCATCTGCGGGGCCTCCAGGTTCCACGCCTTGAAGCTCAACGGCGAGCCGCCGTCGCCGAAGCTCGCTTGGTAGATGGCCACGCCGTCGACGATCAGGGGGTGGTTGACGCGCACCGTGGCCGGCGTCTCCTTACCGCTCGCCTTGTCGGTCACCACGATGTCGCTGGCGAACAGCTTGGGCATGCCGTTGCTGTAGTAGTCGACGTGGAACTTCTTCAGCGTGACGATGAACGGCAGTTCCTGCACCAGGTAGCCGTTGCCGGAGTTCAGGAACACCACGTCGGCGCTCTTGTTCTCGGCCACCGTGACGTTGCCGCGGAACGACAGGTTGTGGGCGGAGAGCCGGCTCTGCTCGGGAATCTGCGATTGCGGCAGGTCACGCGTTTCCGGTACGACCCGTCCGATGAGCTCGCCCAGTTTCAGCGGCAGGTTGCCGTCCAACAGGCCGCCCAGGCAGATCACCACCATGGCGATGTGAGCGAAGAAGTAGCCCAGCTTGTTGGCCGCCCCCTTCTTGGCCGCCAGCACCAGCGTGCCGTCGTCGCGGCGGTGTTGGCGCACGCGGAAGCCCTTGGCCTGCAGGTAGCCCTGCAGTTGTTCCGGGGCGGCGTCGGCCGCGTCGAATTCCACGCTGTGCTGCATCGCCGCCAGCGAACTGTCGGTGGCCTTCTCGCGGAAGGCCTTCATGTCCTTGATGAAGCCGGGGCCGTTGCGCAGGATGCACAGGCTGGTAGAGACCACCAGGAAGGCCAGGATGGTCAGGAACCAGGCCGAGTGGTAGACGTCGTACAGGCCCAGCCACTCGAAGGCGATGAACCAGAACTGGCCGAATTCGAAGGCGTAGTTGGGGTAGGGCTCATTCTGTTTGAGCACGGTGCCGATCACCGAGGCGATGGCGATGATGGTCAACAGCCCGATGGCGAATCGCATCGAGCTGAACAGCTCGTACAGCGAATAGCCGAGGCTGGCGTGGCGGCTTGGTTTTTTCATGGGTTTCGCATGCAAAAAGGGAAGCCGCCAAGGCTTCCCTTTTGAGTAAGGCATGAGGCGGAAATTGCGCTTAGCGCAGGCCGGAGATGTAGTCGGCCACCGCCTTCATTTCGGCATCGCTCATGCGGGAAGCCACATCCGACATGGTCGGATGCTGGCGCTCGGTGCCGGCCTTGAAGTCGTTCAGCTGCTTGACGATGTAGCCGGCGTGCTGGCTGTTCACGCGCGGGAACTGGTCCGGCATGCCGGCGCCGCCCGGGGCGTGGCAGGCCATACAGGCCGGAACGCCGGTGGCCGGGTTGCCGACGCGATAGATCTTCTTGCCCAGTGCCTGCAGGCTCTTGTCGGCCGCTTCGCGCGGCTTGACCTTCTGCTGGCTGAAGTAGGCGGTCACGTTCCACATGTCGTCGTCGGACAGCGGGGCGGCCATGCCCATCATGACCGGGTTCTTGCGGGTGCCCGCCTTGAACGCCTTCAACTGCTCGTACAGATACTTCTGGTGCTGACCGGCCAGCGTCGGGTTGGCCGAGGCCACGCTGTTGCCGTCCGCGCCGTGACAGGCGGCACATACCTGGTCGACGATCTGCTTGCCCTTGACCGGGTCGCCCTTGCCTACCGGGCCGGCAGCCAGCGCACTACCGGCCAGAGTCATGGCAGCCAGCGCCAACAGCATCTTGCGTTTCATGGTCGCTCCTCAGAGAGAGATTTCGTAAATATCTGTAAAAGTGGCAATTTCAAACCTGTTATTCTATACCAACTGCTTTCACCGTTACTACTATGACGATTTTCCAGAACGCGCGCTTTTATACGACTGTCAACCATCTGAAGGACCTGCCGCCCACTCGGGCCGAGGTCGCCTTCGTGGGGCGCTCCAACGCCGGCAAGTCGAGCGCCATCAACACCCTGGCCAATCGGACCCGGCTCGCCTTCGTGTCCAAGACGCCGGGGCGGACCCAGCACATCAACTTCTTCGACCTGGGCGAGGAGCGCTACCTGGTCGACTTGCCGGGCTACGGTTACGCCGAGGTGCCGGAAGCGGTGCGTACCCACTGGGTGGCCTTGCTCGGGCGCTATCTGCAGACCCGGCAGAGCCTGGTCGGCCTCATTATGATCATGGATAGCCGCCATCCGTTGAAGGAACTCGACTGGAAGATGCTGGAGTTCTTCCGCGAGACCGGCCGGCCGGTGCACATCCTGCTGTCGAAGAGCGACAAATTATCTCGCCTGGAACAGCAGAAAACCTTGGCCTCGGTCAAAAAAGCGCTGGCGGACTACCCGGCGGTCAGCGTGCAGCTGTTCTCCAGCCTGAAGAAGAGCGGCGGCGAGACGGTGGAAGAAGTGGTGGTGCGCTGGTTCGACGACTACCTGGCGCCAGGCCCGGAGGAGGGACCGGCGGCGTGATGGAACTTTGCCGGGGGTGGCAAGCCTAATTGGCAGGTGACCTCACCTCCCGCTTGCCTCCCTGAGCGGGTGCCTTTTGCTGACACTAAAGGCTATTTGGCCCCGGCATCGACGTGCCGGGGTTTTTTATTGCTGCCGCCCGCGCCCGGCAAACAAAAGGCAGGGATGATGATTCCCTGCCTTGCTGGTGGGAGCAGCGTCAGATGCCGCCCTGAATCACCGAATTCTCCACATTCAGCGCCTCGGCCACGGTGCGGGCCGCCTTCTGCGAGCGGAACGGCCCGAGCTGGACGGTATAGCGCCCATCCCGGTTGACGATGCCGAGCTTGGCATCGTACTTGGCGTCCAGGTCCTTCTCGATCTGGCTCATGTGAGCCTCGGCAGTGGCCAGGCGAGTGAAGCTGCCCAGCTTCAGGTAGGCATCGTCGCTGCTGGCCTTGAGCGGGCTGTCCGGACGGCTGGTCGCCACCGTCTCGCCGTCGTCGTCGGGCCAGACCCGCTCCACCTTGATCGGCGCGCTGCCCTGCTTGATGTAGCCCAGTTTGTAGGCCGCGGCGTACGACAGGTCCATCAGGCGCCCACGGTGGAACGGGCCGCGGTCGTTGATGCGCACGATCACCGACTTGCCGTTCCTCAGGTTGGTGACCCGGGCGTAGCTCGGGATCGGCAGCGTCGGATGGGCCGCGGTCATGGCGAACATGTCGTAGCGCTCGCCCGAGGTGGTCTGGCGGCCGTGGAACTGTTTGCCGTACCACGAGGCGCGGCCCTTGGCCACGTAGGGTTTGTCGCTGGTGTCGGGACGGAAGCTCATGCCCAGCGCCGAGTAAGGCAGGTTGGCGGCCTTGATCAGCGGTTCGTCCTGCGGTACGGCGTCCGGCACCAGATCGAGGTTGGCCGGGATACGCTCGGCCGGGCCGTCGTTCTGGAAGTACTTGCCGTTGGCGGCCACAGTCTTCTTGCCCGACTTGGCCGACGCTTGACTGGTAGCGCTGGCGGATTTGACGGTGGTACAGGCCACCAGCGCGAGACTAATGAACACTAGCCACAGCCATCGGAATACAGGTTTCATTGCACCTCCCTATGCTGTTGGGCCAACAGGTGAACGCTCAGCTTCCTCCCGCAAAATCGTTCTGCCGCCACGCCTCGAACACCATGACGGCGACGGCATTGGACAGATTCATGCTGCGTGACTCGGGTTGCATCGGCAGGCGGACACGTCGGTCCGCTGGAAACGAATCCAGGACTTCCTGCGGCAGGCCACGTGATTCGGGGCCGAACAACAATACATCTCCGGGTCGGAAAGCTATCTGGTCATGCCGCGTCGCCCCCTTGGTGGTGGCCGCGAAGATACGGCGGCCGTTCAGGGCGGTGCGGCAGGCTTCCCAGTTCTCGTGGACGACCAGGCGAGCGTACTCGTGGTAGTCGAGACCGGCGCGACGCAGCTTGGCGTCCTCCAGTGGGAAACCTAACGGTTTGACCAGGTGCAGTTCACAGCCGGTGTTGGCACATAATCGAATCACATTGCCCGTGTTGGGCGGTATTTCCGGCTGAAAGAGAACAACTGTGAACATCGTTGGCAGGCGGATTGTTCCAAGGAATCAAAAAGTTGGTCAAGTTTTTAGGCTTGTTGCCCGTGCCAGCACCCAGGCCTCGACCCGTTTCGCCCCCTGATTTTTGAGGGCGGAGGCGAGCGAGGACAGGGTGGCGCCGGAGGTCGCTACGTCGTCGACGATGGCGATGCAAAGCCCGTCCAAGCGGCGTTTTACGCCAAATGCATCATTCATGTTGCGGTGCCGTTCGGCGCGCTCGAGCGTCGCCTGAACCCGGGTGTTGTATTTTCGCCAACACAGATCGGCGGCAAACCGTGCTTGCATTGTAGCAGCGAGTGCTTTTGCCAGCTCGTGACTTTGATTGAAACCGCGTGCGGCAAGTCGTTCTTTTGCCAGCGGAACGGGCACGACGAGGTCGATCGGAGAGGTGGCAATCGGGGCTTCGTGGGCCAGCAGCCGGCCCAGTGCGCCGGCCATTTCCAGCCGCTTCCCGTACTTGAAGGCGTGGATCAGGCCGTCCAGGGGGTAGTCAAAACGATAGGAAACGTGTAGCGCATCGAACGCCGGCGGATGGTGCTGGCACGCCCCGCACAGGCGGCCTGTGGCGAGCGGTTCGGCGCAGTGCGGGCAGCGTTCCGCCGGCAGCCGCGGCAGGCTGGCCCGGCATCCCGGACACAGGCCGTGGCGCGTGCCGGGCACGCCGCACAGCAGGCAGGATTGATTAAAAAATAATCTATTGTCAACTAATCGGTCAAAAAGGTTTGACAGCATGACGGCCCCGCGACAAGATGCGCTCAACAAAATTTCTCGTGATCTTCACCCTATGTCAGGCGCCGCCGGGCGGGAAGGGAGCGCGGTCGGCCGCGACTTCCCTGCCGGCGATGCGCCGGCGCCACGGATAGAGCCCATGCAACCGTCTACCATTACTTTCCAACGTCCTGCCACCCCGCACCCCGAGTCCGCCAGCTGGAGCGTGGACGAAGTCGAGGCGCTGCTCGCGCTGCCGTTCATGGAGCTGGTGTTCCGCGCCGCGGAAATCCACCGCCAGTTCTTCGACCCGACCAAGGTCCAGCTCTCCACGCTGGTATCGATCAAGACCGGCGGCTGTCCGGAGGACTGCGGCTACTGCCCGCAGTCGGTACACCACGACACCCCGGTGGAAAACCAGCCGATGATGACGGTGGACGAAGTGGTCGAGGCCGCCCGTCTGGCCAAGCAGAACGGTGCCGGCCGCTTTTGCATGGGCGCGGCCTGGCGCGGTCCGAAGGATGCCGATCTGGAGAAGACGCTGGACATGGTGAAGCGGGTCAAGGCGCTGGGCCTGGAGACCTGTGCCACCTTCGGCCTGCTGAAGGACGGCCAGGCGGAAAAACTCAAGGATGCCGGCCTCGACTACTACAACCATAATCTGGATACCGCGCCGGACAAGTACGCCGACATCATCCAGACGCGCGACTACGAGGACCGTCTGGACACGCTGGGCAAGGTGCGCGGCGCCGGCTTGTCGGTGTGCTGCGGCGGCATCGTCGGCATGAACGAGACCCGCACCGACCGCGCCGGCCTGATCGCCCAGCTCGCCAACCTCGACCCGCAGCCGGAATCGGTGCCGGTCAACAACCTGGTCAAGGTGACCGGCACGCCGCTCGACGGCGCCGAGCCGCTCGACTGGACCGAGTTCGTGCGCACCATCGCGGTGGCGCGCATTACCATGCCCAAGAGCTACGTGCGGCTGTCGGCTGGCCGGCGCGAGATGCCGGAGGCGATGCAGGCGCTGTGTTTCATGGCCGGCGCCAACTCCATCTTCTATGGCGACAAGCTCTTGACCACCGGTAACCCGGACGTCGACGCGGACCGCGTGCTGATGGAGAAGCTGGACTTGGCTCCGCTCTAAGCCTTCTTTGTCTATGCAACAACGCTGGCCGAAGCCGCGCGGGTCGTAATGCCCGCCGCTTCGGCCAGGCTTTTATCGGGGATTGCCATGCTGCCACAGCACCTGTCCGCCGCCCTGCTGGAGCTGGACGCCAGCCACAGCCGCCGCACCCGGCTCACGCTGGAGAGCCCGCAGGGCGCGCAGATCCGCGTCGATGGGCGCGACTACCTGGCGTTCGCCAGCAACGATTACCTGGGCCTCGCCAACCACCCGGCGCTGATCGAGGCCGCCCGCGAGGGGCTCGCGCGCTGGGGGCTGGGCGGCGGCGCCTCGCACCTGGTGGCGGGTCACTTCGGCGCGCACCAGCAGGCCGAAGACGAGCTGGCCGCCTTCGTCGGCACGCCGGCCGCGCTGCTGTTCGGTTCCGGCTACGCCGCCAACCTGGCGGTGATCACCAGCCTGCTGGGGCGCGACGACGCGGTGTTCGCCGACCGCCTCAACCACGCCTCGCTCAACGACGCCTGCCTGTTGTCGCGCGCGGCCTTCAAGCGCTTCCGCCACAACGATCTCGACCATCTGGAAAGCCTGCTCAAGAGCACACCGGCCAGGAGCCGGCTGATCGCCGTCGACGCCGTGTACAGCATGGATGGCGACGAGGCGCCGCTGGTCGAATTGTTGCGGCTGGCCGAACGCTACGACGCCTGGCTGTACCTGGATGACGCGCACGGCTTCGGCGTGTTCGGCGAGGGGCGCGGCAGCATGGCGGAGCAGGGCATCGCCGGCGAGCGGCTGATCTACATGGCGACGTTGGGCAAGGCCGCCGGCGTGGCGGGCGCCTTCGTCGCCGGTTCGGCGGAGCTGATCGACTGGCTGGTCAACAAGGCGCGCACCTATATCTTCACCACTGCCCAGCCGCCGGCGCTGGCCGAGGCGGTGCGGGCCAGTTTGTCCCTGATCGCCGGCGAACCGTGGCGGCGCGAACGACTCACACAGCATATAGAATTGCTACGGCATACCCTTTCTGGCGTTAAATATCCATTACAGGCTTCCCGTAGTCCGATCCAGCCGCTTATGATAGGCGGCAACGAGCAGGTCATGACATTGTCCGCCCGGTTGCGGGCAGAAGGCCTGTGGGTGCCGGCCATCCGCCCGCCCACGGTACCGGAAGGGAGCGCCCGTCTGCGCATCTCGTTGTCGGCGGCGCACGAGGCCGGGCAGGTGCAACGTCTGGCGGACGCCATCATCGCCATGTCATGAGTTTCAGGGGGGGCCTGCCGTGTTTTGCCGGATATCCCGGCCGTTACCTACTACGATAATGACATGAATAGCACGGTAGACTATCTCCACGCGCCGCAGGCCGCCGCCGAGGCGGCCCTGGCCTTGGTCGGCGCGCACGAGCGCCCTGCCCAGGTGGCTGTCTGGGCACGGGTCGGTACGGTATGGCAATGCCTGGCCTCGCACGGCCCTATAGAGACGCTGGTGTCCCCCGAGGAACTGCAGCGTGGGCGGCTGCCGGGACCGGACGGCGGGGCCGAGGCGCTCAAGAGCGGCAACGACTTGCTCGGCTGGCTGATCTGGCGCGGTCCGAAACCGGATAGCTGGCACCAGGTGGCGCTGCTGTTGACCGGCCACCTGCTGGCCGCGCGGCTGCACTCCGAGCAGACCATCTCCCGCATCACCCACGAGACCATGCTCGAGATGAGCCGGCTTGCCAGCGAGTGCGCCAGCCTGGAGGCCTTCCTGCCCGGCCTCCACCGCCTGCTGGGGCGGCTGCTGGATGCCCGCAACTTCTATATCGCACTGCTGGACGAACAGGCCAACGCGCTCAGTTTCCCGTTCTACGCCGATCTGTGCGAACCGGCCCGCGAGTGGCCGCGGCCGGAGCAGCGTTTCCCCTTGGGCGGGCAGCCGCCGTCGCTGACCGCCTACCTGATGGCCGGCGGCAAGCCGCTGCTGCTGTCGCGACGCATGCTGGAAACGCTGCAGCACAACGGCGAGATCCAGGTGCACGGCCCGCTGCCGGAGAGCTGGATGGGGGTGCTGCTGCACAATATCGCCGGCCAGCCGATCGGCGCGGTGGCATTGCAAAGCTACCAGCCGGACCATAGCTACAGCCCGGCCGAGCAATCGCTGTTCCAGTTCGTCGCGCTGCATATCGGCCACGTGCTGGCCCGGGTGCAGGTGCGCAATCAGCTGGAACAACAGGTGTGGCTGCGAACCTGCGAGCTGGAGGGCGCCAACGCCCGGCTGCGCAACGAAGTGGCCGAGCGTCAGTTGGCCGAGAAGCGCCAGAGCGTGCTGTTCCTGATCGCCGAGCTGTCCAATACCAGCCTGTCGCTCGAAGCCTTCCTGGGCGGCGTGCACCGCTTGCTAGGGGAGCTGCTGCCGGCGCGCAATTGCCTGGTCGCGCTGTATGACCAAGACCACGACCTGATTTCCTTCCCCTACTACCAGGATGAGCGTTGCTCGTCGCACAAGGCGCGCAAACCGGGCAAGGGCTACATCGAGCAGGTGCTGTACAGCGGCCAGGCGCTGCAGGTGAACTCGTCGCGGGTGACGGGTGACGACGCCATGCTGCCGCGCAGCTGGCTGGGGGTGCCGCTGTACCACGGCCACGACCTGCTCGGCGTGCTGGCGGTGCAAAGCTACGACGAGCAGGTGCAATACAGCTTCCGTGAGCAGGAACTGCTGGAGTTCGTCGCCAACAACATCGGTGCGGCGCTGGCGCGCATCCACGCCATGGAGGCGCTGCAGGCCGCCTACCTCGAGCTGGAGGAGCGGGTGCGCGAGCGCACCAGCGAGCTGGACGCCGCCAACGCCCAGCTGGAGTTCGACAGCCTGCACGACCCGCTGACCAAGCTGCCCAACCGCACCTATTTCGCCCGCGCCCTGCGCCGCAGCTGGGAGGCCTACGTCAACGGCACCGGCGAGCGCTTCGCCGTGCTGTTCATCGACCTCGACCGCTTCAAGCTGGTCAACGACACGCTGGGCCACCTGGCCGGAGACCACCTGCTGTTCGAGGCCGGGGCGCGCATCCGCAGCTGCCTGCGCCACAGCGACTTCGTGGCGCGGCTGGGCGGCGACGAGTTCGCCGCGCTGCTGTTCGGCATCGAGGCGCACGGCTGCGAGCAGACCGCGCGCATGATCGTGGGCGAGTTCGACCGACCGGTGGTGCTGATGGGGCGGGAAGTGTTCACCACCGCCAGCGTCGGCGTGGTGATCGCCGACAAGTCCTATTATCAGCGCTCGGAAGACGTGCTGCGCGACGCCGACCACGCCATGTACCGCACCAAGCAGCAGGGGCGCCACGGCTACACCTTGTTCAACCACGAGCTGCGCCTCAACCAGGCCGATCAGCTGGCGCTGGAATCGGAGCTGCGCCGGGCGCTGGAGGTGGACGATCAGCTGACCCCGTTCTTCCAGCCCTTCATAGACGCCAAGAGTGGCGCGCTGGAGGGCTTCGAGGCGCTGGTGCGCTGGCAGCATCCGACACGCGGCCTGATTTCCCCTGCCATCTTCCTGCCGATGGCCGAGGAGAGTGGCCTGATCATGCGCGTGGACCGCTACATGATCGAGGCGGCGGCGCGCCAATTGCGCCAGTGGATGGACGAGGGACGGCTGGAGGGCGATGTGTCGCTGCACATCAACCTGTCGTCGGCCAATTTCCACGATCCGGAACTGTTGAGCTGGATGGCGGCGCTGATCCGGCGCTACGCGCTGCCCGCCGGCACGCTGCACCTGGAAGTGACGGAGAGCGCGCTGATCGACGTGCCGGACGTGGCCGCCGAGGTGATCCAGGCGCTGCACGACATGGGGGTGCGGCTGGCGTTGGACGATTTCGGTACCGGCTACTCGGCGCTGTCCTACCTGCACCGCTACCATTTCGACGTGCTCAAGATCGACCAGTCCTTCGTCGCCGACCTCGACCAGAAGCAGGAATCGGCAGCCATCGTGCGCGCCATCCTGGCGCTGGCCGAGGCGCTGGACCTGGACGTGGTGGCCGAGGGGGTGGAAACCGGCATGCAGCTGAGGACGCTGCGCGACATGGGCTGCAGCAAGCTGCAGGGCTTCTATTTCGCCACGCCGGCGCCGGCCTCGCGCATCGATTGGGACCGCCTGGCCGGCTTTGCCAGCAGCTTCCGGCATGTCGCCTGAGTTCGCCACGCGCTACAACCGTTGGCGCTACAACCTGTACGCGCCGGTCTACGACCGTGTCGTGGCGGCTTTCTTCGCCCCGCGCCGGCGCCGGGCCATCGAACTGCTGGCCCCGGCGCCGGACGAGCGCCTGCTGCTGCTGGGCGCCGGCACCGGGCTCGATCTGGACTATCTCTCTGGCTGTCGCCAGCTCACCGCCATCGACGTCTCCGACGGCATGCTGGCGCGGCTGCGCCGGCGCGCCGACCGTCTCGGGCTCGCGGTGGACGTGCGCGTGATGGACGGCCAGCGGCTGGACTTTCCCGATGCCTGCTTCGATGCCGTGATCCTGCACCTGATCCTGGCAGTGATTCCCGACCCGGTGGCCTGTCTCAGGGAGGTCGAGCGGGTGCTCAAGCCCGGCGGGCGCGCCGTGGTGTTCGACAAGTTCCTGCCCGACGGTGGCCATGCCGGATGGGCGCGCGTCGCCGCCAACTGGCTGACCCGGCTGATCGCCACCGACATCAACCGCCAGTTGGGTGTCATCGTCGGCCACACCACTTTGCACATCGAGCATGAGGAATCGGCAGGGATGGGTGGTTTCTTTCGCATCGCACTCTTGCGAAAATAGCGGTTTCCCCTCATCTGGCTTCGCATGAGTCTGTACATCGAATCGCTCGGGCGCGGCCCGGACGTCGTCATGCTGCATGGCTGGGGCCTGCACGGCGGCGTGTTCAGCCGGGTGGCCGAGCGTCTGGCCGGCCGCTACTGCCTGCACCTGGTCGACCTGCCCGGCCATGGCGCCTCCGCCAGCCGTCATCCCTTCGACGCCGACGACATCGCCGACCTGCTGGCGGCGCAGTTCCCCTGGCCGGCGCACGTGGTCGGCTGGTCCTTGGGCGGGCTGCTGGCCCAGCACTGGGCGGCGCGCCATCCGGCGCAGGTGAAAAGCCTGGCGCTGATCGCCAGCAGCCCGCGCTTCGTCAAGCAGGACGGCTGGCCGCACGCGCAGGAGAGGAAGGCCATCGAAGGCGTCGGCGCCAGCCTCGACAGCGCCTTCGAGCTGACCCTGGAGCGCTTCCTGGCGCTGCAGATGCTGGGCGCCCCCGGCGCGCGCGAGACGCTCAAGGCGCTGCGCGAGGAGCTGTTCGCCCACGGCCGCCCGCAGGGCCTGCTGCCGGCGCTGGAACTGCTGCTGATGGCCGATGCGCGCGCGCTGGCGCCCGCCATCCACTGCCCGGTCGGGCTGTTCTTCGGCGCCAAGGACGCCATCACCCCGATCGGCGCCGGGCGCTGGCTGGCCGAGACGCTGGCCGACGCCACCCTTTACGAATTCCCGCAGGCTTCGCATGCGCCCTTCCTGTCGCACGAGGAAGAGTTCGTGGCAAAGCTTGCCGCCCACCTGGACCAACACGCATGAGTGAAGCGTTTTATACCGACAAGTCCCGCGTGCGCGCCGCCTTCGAGCGCGCCGCGTCGAGCTACGACTCGGCCGCGGTGCTGCAGCGCGAGGTGTCGGACCGCATGGCCGCCCGCCTCGACTACATCAAGTTCAGCCCCAAGGTGATCCTCGACGCCGGCAGCGGCACCGGCTACGGGGCGGCCGAGCTGCGCCGCCGTTATCCCGAGGCGCGCGTGATCGAACTCGACCTCGCCGCCCCCATGCTGCAGGCCTCGCGCGAGAAGCAGCAGGCGGGAGGGGGCTTTTTGGGCAAGCTGTTCAAGCGCGCCCAGCCGTGGCAGTTGTGCGCCGACATCGAGTGTCTGCCGCTGGCCGACGCCAGCGTCGACATGATCTGGTCCAACCTGGCGATCCAGTGGGTCAACATCCCGGACGGCGTGTTCGCCGAGTTCCAGCGCGTGCTCAAGCCGGAAGGCATGCTGATGTTCTCGACCTTGGGCCCGGACACGCTGCAGGAACTGCGCGAGGCTTTTGCCGGGGTGGACGGCGCCACCCACGTCAACCAGTTCATCGACATGCACGATCTGGGCGACGCGCTGCTCAAGAGCGGCTTCGCCGAGCCGGTGATGGACATGGACAAGATCGTGCTGACCTACCCGCGCGTGCGCGACGTGATGCAGGATCTGAAGGCCATCGGCGCGCACAACGCCACCGCCGGGCGCGGGCGCGGGCTGATGGGCAAGCACGCCTGGCAGAAGGTTGAGGCGGCCTATGAACTGCGCCGCCAGCATGGCGCGCTGCCGGCCACCTACGAGGTCGTCTACGGTCACGCCTGGAAGGGCGAGCCGAAGAAAAAGGCCAATCTGCTGCCGGATGGCCGCCAGGTGATCGAATTCATGAAACCCGGTGCGCGTCCGGGCGTCAAATAGGGCGGTCTCTGCATTGTCGGGCGGCTTTGCCGCCCGTTTGTTTTGATATGAGGTAAAGCATGATTGCTCGTCGTACCCTGTCCCGACTCGCGCCGCTCGTGGCGCTGCTGACCCTGAGCGCGTGTACCGCGTTGGGGCCGGCCAAGCCCGAGGTCGCCGTGCCGGCCAAGCCGCTGCCCAAGCCCAAGGTGGCGCTCGCGCTGGGCGGCGGTGCCGCCAAGGGCTTCGCCCATATCGGCGTGATCAAGGTGCTCGAATCGCACGGCATCGTGCCGGACATCGTCACCGGCACCAGCGCCGGCAGCGTGGTCGGCAGCCTGTACGCCGCCGGCTACAACGGCCTGCAGTTGCAGAGCATCGCGATCAAGCTGGACGAGAGCAACCTGACCGACCTGACGCTGTCCACCAGCGGTTTCATCAAGGGCGAGAAGCTGGCCGCCTTCGTCAACCAGGCGGTGGGTAACCGCCCGATCGACAAGCTGTCCAGACCGTTCGGGGCGGTGGCCACCGAACTGGACAGCGGCCAGCGCGTGGTGTTCCGCCAGGGCAACACCGGCCAGGCGGTGCGCGCCTCGGCCAGTATCCCCAATGTGTTCCAGCCGGTTCAGATCAATGGCAAGCGTTACGTCGACGGCGGCCTGGTCAGCCCGGTGCCGGTCAGCGCGGCGCGCGAGATGGGGGCCAACTTCGTCATCGCGGTGGACATTTCCGCCCGGCCGCGCGCCGGTTCGGCCACCGGCTTCCTGTCGATCTTCGACCAGAGCATCAACATCATGAACGTCACCGCGCTGGCGCAGGAACTGAAGCAGGCCGACGTGGTGATCCGCCCGCAAGTGCAGAACATGGGCTCGACCTCGTTCGACGAGCGCCACCAGGCCATCCTGGAGGGGGAAAGAGTGGCGCAGCAGGCGCTGCCGCTGATCCAGAAGCTGATGCAGCAGAAGGCCGTGGCCATGGCGGCCGCCAAGTAAGGCGTAGCGCGCTCTTTTGCGCCTGGCGGGAGCGGGAGGCGCAACGGCCAGCCTTCCTCAACCGTTGAGCGCGGAGACGGTCAGTCGTCGTCGAACAGCGCCAGCTGGCGCCCCTTGACGGCCTCCTCCTCGTGCAGCCGTACGCCTATCCCCAAGAGCCGTACCGGCTGCGCCCCGCGCGCGTGGCCGACCTGCAGCAGCGCCGCCAGCACGTCGGCATTGAGCTGCTGGCCGGCCTGTTCCACCGTGGTCTGGCTGAAGTCGGCGAACTTGATCTTGACGCTCAGCCCGCGGAACGCCGGCTGACCGGCGCGCTCCAGCCGGTGCGTGAGCCGTGCCATCAGTTCCGGCAGCTTGGCCAGGCAGGCGGCGAGGTCGGGCAGGTCGGCCGGGTAGGTTTCTTCCACGCTGATCGACTTGCGCAGGCGCTCGACGCTGACCGGGCGCGGGTCGATGCCGCGCGCCAGCGCGTGCAGGCGCTCGCCGAAGCGGCCGAAGTGGCGTACCAGCTCGGCCAGCTCCCAGTGCCGCAATTCCTCGCAGTGTTTAATTCCCAGAGTATGCAGCCGGGCGGCGGTGACCGCGCCGACACCGGGAATCTTCTCCACCGGCAGGGCACGGACGAAGGCGTCGACGTCCTCGGGGCGGATCACGAACTGGCCGTCCGGCTTGTTCCAGTCGCTGGCGACTTTGGCCAGGAACTTGTTGGGGGCGATGCCGGCCGAGGCGGTGATGCCGACCTCGTCGCGGATGCGGCGGCGGATCGCCTCGGCCATCAGCGAGGCGCTGCCCTGGCAGTGCGGCTGGCCGCTGACGTCGAGGTAGGCTTCGTCCAGCGACAGCGGCTCGATGAGCTCGGTGAAGTCGTGGTAGATCGCCAGGATCTGCTGGCTCGCCGCCTTGTAGCGGGTGAAGTCGGGGGGCACGATCAACAGCGACGGGCACAGGGTGAGGGCGCGCGCCGCGGACATCGCCGAGCGCACGCCGTAGCGCCGTGCCAGGTAGTTGCAGGTGGCGATGACGCCGCGGCTGTCGGGGCGGCCGCCCACCGCCAGCGGGATGTCGCGCCAGGCCGGCTGGTCGCGCATCTCGACCGAGGCGAAGAAGCAGTCGCAGTCGACGTGGATGATCTTGCGTTGCGGCAGGGCCATGCGGCGGCCAACCTGGTGTCAGAGCGGCGGGGTCGGCGCGGCGTCGCTGTGGCCGAGCGATTTGTCCGGCGCGACGCGGTCGCGCACCCGCTGCTTCAGTTCCTTGATGTCGGGGAAGCCACCGTCGTCCTTGCGGTCCCACAGCGGCTCACCGTCAAGCGTGATGCGGAACACGCCGCCGGAGCCCGGCTGGAGCGCCACTTCGGCCAGTTCCTTCTCGAAGGTGGTCAGCAGTTCCTGGGCCATCCAGGCGGCGCGCAGCAGCCAGCGGCAGCCGGTACAGTACTGGATGGCGAGACGGGGGCGTTGGTCTGGGGTGATCGTCATGAGGGCGTATCGAAGTGATTGAATACGCCGTACAGCATAGCGGAAAGCTGTCTGCTTAGGAGGGAAAGCCGCCGGTCCCGTGAGTCGCTTTATTGTATGACGGGCCTTCCGGCCCGCTCCTCCATCTTAGACTTCTGTCGGGTGCAAACTTGACGCTGCGGTGTATTTCGGGACCGGCGGATCTGATTCCCACGGCGAGTGTGCCCATGAATGGGGCATCGGTAAAGCGAAAAGGCCCTTGGACTTTTTTTGCTGCACCGCAATGTGTCACATAACTACAACGGGGACGGCGTTTGCTGGCTGCTCGGCAGCGCCGCCGGCACGACGCTGTGCGCCAGGTAGCGGCTCATGGCGTGCTGCTCCAGCGGTTTGCTCAGATGATAGCCCTGCGCGTAGTCGCAGCCGATCTCGCTGAGGAAGGCCAGCTGCCGTTCACTCTCGATGCCCTCGCCGGTGACCACGGCGCCGAGCGAATGGCCCATCGCCACGATCATGCGCACGATGGCGGCGTCCTGGTGGTTGTCCGGCACCTGATCGAGGAACTGCTTGTCGATCTTGATTTTTTCGGCCGGGAAGCGGCGCAGGTAGCTGAACGAGGCGTAGCCGGTGCCGAAGTCGTCGATCGCCAGGCTGACGCCCAGCGCCTTGAGCCGCCGGATGTTCTCTTCGATGCTGCCCGACTGGCGCAATGCCAGGGTCTCGGTGACCTCCAGCTCCAGCGCCGAGGGCGGCAGGTGGGCGGTGGCCAGGATGCTCGCCACCAGGTCGGCGAAGTGGGGGTCTTCCAGCTGCAGCAGCGAAACGTTGACCGAAATGGTGAACGCCGGGTGTGCCTCCTGCCGCCACTTGGCGGTCTGCCGACAGGCTTCGCGCAGCACCCACTCCCCCAGCGGCACGATCACGCCGCTGTCTTCGGCCAGGGGAATGAATTCGCCGGGGGAGATGAAGCCGTGCTGCGGGTGGTGCCAGCGCAGGAGCGCCTCGGCGCCGCGCGTACGCCGCGTTTTCAGGTCGTGGTAGGGCTGATAGCACAGGAACAGGTGACGCGTGCCGATGGCCTGGCGCAACTCGTTGATCAGCAGGTGGCGCCGGTGCCAGTCGGAGCTCATGTCCTCGTGGAAGCGGACCCAGCCGCCCTGGATCGAGCCGCGCGAGATCTGCATCGCCAGCTCGGCATGTTCCAGCAGGCGCAACGGCTCCTTGCTGTCCAGCGGTGACAGCGCCAGGCCGGCGCTGACGCGCACCCCGATCAACTGACCGCCGATGTCGACCGGCAGGTTGAGCGTCTCGCTGATGGCGTTGACGCGGCGGTTGATGCCGCTCTCGTCCTTGCCGAACAGGATCAGACAGAAGCGGTTTTCCGCCACGCGCGCCACCAGTTCGCCCGGTTCGGCCAGGCGCACCAGGCGCTCGCACAGCAGCAGGATGACCTGGTCGCCGGTATCGTGGCCGTACAGCTCGTTGAGGTTGGGCATGCCGTCCAGCGCCAGGATCAGGCAGCCGAAGGTCGGCGCCTCGCTGCGGTTCATCGCCAGCTCGTCGAGCTGCATCAGCAGCCGGGCCCGGTTGGGCAGCCCGGTGAAGCGGTCGTAGTAGGCATGGCGGTGCAGTTCGCCCTCGGCCTGCAGCCGGGCGCCCGATTCCATCATCAGCGCCACCACGTCGGCGCTGGAACAGACAAAGTTGATCTCGTCCGGCTGCCAGCTCCCGCGGTGCTTGCGGTCTTCCACGCAGATCACGCCGTAGTGGCTGCCGGCCAGCGTGACGGCGGCGTCCAGCATCGAGCGGATGGTGTGTTCCAGCAGGTAGTCTTCCATGCGGGCCAGGCGAGGGTCGGTGGTGGCGTCGCTGGCGCTGAGGTAGCGCTCCTGGTGCAAGGCGGTGAAGTAGTCGGGATGGTCGGCGAAGTGCAGCAGGGTGCCGGAGAAGTGGTGGCCGGCGTCGCGGTCGACGCCGATCAGGCATTCCAGCGCCTGGTGATCCGCTTGGTAGCGCCAGACGCTGACGCGGGAAGCGTCCAGGGTGGCGGCCAGTTTCTGGCACAGCCGCTTCAGATAGGCGTCGAGCGCTTCGTCCTTGTCTTCCCGCTCGGCCACCAGTTCGCGCAGCACCTGCCCCTGGCTGATCAGCCGTGCGGTGGTGCGCTGGTGGCGCAAGGTCAGTTGCCGCGATACCCGCAACAGCAGTAGCGCGATGACCGCCAGCACCGACAGCAGGAGCAGGGCCCGCGGCAACAGGGCGGCCTGCAGATGATCGCCGGGCAGTCGTTGTTGCCAGGTGAGGTAAGCCTGCGGTCGTTGCTCGAGTCCTGCCAGGGGAATCGCCGGCGTGCGGGTTGGGGGGATGGCAAAATCCAGCTGCAATTGTTCGAGGCGCAGGTCGCCGGAGATGTCCTCCAGCAGCGCCGGGTCGATGTCCTTGGCGAACAGCAGATAGCGCGTCGGTAGCGTGCTACGCGGCTCCTCGTTCTCCGGCACGATGCGCTGCATGACCAGCATCAAGAGGCGCGGCTCTTTCTGGTGGGTAAGCGGGTTGGTGGCGGTGTCCCGGACGAAGGTGGTGGGGTAGCCTTCGCTGCCGCGGGGTTCGAAGCGGTTGGTCAGCTGCACCAGGCGTTGCCATTGGGCCGCACTGAACGGCAGCGGCTGGCTCGGCGTTTCCTCGATGGCACCGTTGCGCACGGCGTACAGTGGCTGGCCTTGGGCGTCGGTGATCACGCCGAGCTGGATGTCGAGGGTGCGGTAGATCGAACCGGTGAGGTTGGTGCGCAGCCATACGGTATCGAGAGTGGAGGCGCTGACCGCACGGTACATGTCGTCCCAGGCGTTGTATTCGGTCAGGTTGTGGCCCAGCGTATTGCGTTGTTTGAGCAGGTTGCGCTGCAGCAGTTCGCCGGTCAGCTGGACATGGCTCTGATCGCTTTGTGCGATGGTGCTTTCCAGCAGGCGCCAGGTGCCGAACAGGCCCAGGACCATGAGCAGCGTCATCAGCAGGGTGGGATGGCCCAGACCGTGTGCCAGGCGCATCAGCAGGCGTTGCAGCATGGATATCCACTTTTTATGTGTAAGCACATGTGAATAATAAGTCGCTTTTATTTAACTGGAAAGGCGGTTTTTGCCCGTAGGCCTGCTACTTGCACGTCAATGTCATGAGTAAAAGACAGACTTTAGCATTTTGGCCTGTGTGGGATGAGCAGGGAGAGGGGGGTAGAGAGTATGTGCCGCCGATAGCGGCGAGTCGGCGGCCAGGGAGGGGGGGACATATGCCGTGTGAGGGCGGGAAGGGGCGGCGTTTTTCGTCGGTAACCGCCCTGTGCGTTCAGGGGGAGGGCATCATGCCTTCCTCGATCTTGACTTCGACTTCGACCGTGCCGGCGCGGGAGAAGCGCAGCGTGAGCGGGAAGCGCTCGCCGGCCTTGAGCGGGGCGGTCAGTCCCATCAGCATGATGTGGAGTCCGCCGGGCGCCAGCGTGATGGTTTGGCCGGGCGGCAGCTCGATGCCTTCGGTCACCGCGCGCATGCGCATCACACCCTTGTCGTTGAGGTGCTGGTGCAGCTCGGCGCTGGCGGCGCGCGGGGTGCTGACCGCGAGCAGGCGGTCGGCGGTCTTGCCTTGGTTGTCGAGTTTCAGGTAGACCGCGCCGCTGCTCATCATGGCCGGCATGGCGCGGCTCCACGGGTGGCCGATGCGCAGCGAGCCCAGCACGTAATGGTGGGCCAGCGCAGGCAGGGCAAGCAGGATGAGGAACAGGGCGGACAGGGGGCGGGCGAGTTTCATGTCTTTCGTATTGTCGAGGGTAAATGGCGGAACCGTAGCATAGTGTGGCCCGGCGGTGCTGCGACAGATTGCCGCAGCACCGTATCCGCTGGCAAGCCGCCGCCGAGGCGGTAGAATATCGGCCCGATATTGCCGGCCGCATTCCATGCTGAAAGCCTTGTACCTGCAGTTCCTGTTCGGTGGCCTGATCAGTCTGATCACCATCACCAACCCGCTGTCGAAGATTCCGCTGTTCATCACGCTGACCCGCGACATGAGCGAGGAGCGGCGGGCCCACCAGGCGCGTCGCGCCTGCCTGTTCGCCGCCGGCATCATGCTGGTGTCGCTGCTGGGCGGCAACCTGATCATGTCGCTGTTCGGCATTTCCTACGGCGCGCTGCGCATCGCCGGCGGCTTCGTGGTGGCGGTGCTGGGCTACCGCATGCTGTTCCTGTCGCAGGACCCAGGCATGGCGCCCAAACTGCAGGACGGCAAGGAGGATTACGCCTTCTTCCCGCTGGCGATGCCGGGCATCAGCGGTCCGGGGACGATCGCCGTGGTGATCGGCATCGCTACCGAGATCGCCGAACTGCGCGGCTACGGCACCAAGGCGCTGGCGCTGGGGATGACAATGCTCGCCATCGCCCTGACCTGCATCGGCACCTGGCTGGTGTTGCGCTCGTCGACCCTGATCTCGGAGAAGCTGGGCCGTTCCGGACGCGAGGTGATGACGCGCTTGATGGGCTTTTTGCTGATCTGCGTCGGCGTGCAGTTCATCGGCTCTGGGGTGCGCACCTTCCTCGCCGGGTCGTGATCTGGCGGCCGCTGCCCGCCCGCTGCCGCCCCGGCCAAAAACCGGGCAGAATAGAGGGTCTCGCTTCCCTCCAGGGTCGCCATCGCGCCATGTCTCCTCCTGCCGAATATTCCCGCCTTTTCCGCGCCGACGACATCGCGCCCTTGGAGTGTCTGGACGCGCATTACGTCACCTACGCTTTTGCCCCGCACCTGCACGAGGACTACGTGATCGGCATGGTGTCCGCAGGGGTGGAGCGCTACCGCTACCGCGGCACCTGGCACTATGCCACGCCCGGTACGCTGGCGCTGCTCAACCCGGGCGAGGTGCACACCGGCGAGGCGGTGGAGGCGGAAGGCTGGCGCTACCGGGTGTTCTACGCCGCGCCGGCGATGCTTGACCGGGTCGCCGCGGAAGTCTCCGGTCAGCCCGACGCACGCGCCTGGTTCGATGCTCGCCGCTCGGTAATCG
This sequence comes from Pseudogulbenkiania sp. MAI-1, assembly GCF_000527175.1. Classification (NCBI taxonomy): domain Bacteria; kingdom Pseudomonadati; phylum Pseudomonadota; class Betaproteobacteria; order Neisseriales; family Chromobacteriaceae; genus Pseudogulbenkiania; species Pseudogulbenkiania sp. MAI-1. The sequence goes on from NZ_AZUR01000001.1 coordinate 196,593, forward strand.
ACGATCCGGAGTTGGCCGGTCAACTGGCCGCACTGCATGCCGGCCTTGCCGACAGCACGGACCGGCTGGCGCGGCAGAGCGGGCTCTATCAGGCCTTTGCTACCCTGGTGGCGCGCCATATGGCGGTGCGCCCGGCGCCGCTGTTGCTGCACCGTCCGGCACTCGACACCGCGCGCCAGTTGCTGGCCGATCGTTTGGCCGACAACCTGTCGCTGGACGAACTGGCCGGCGCCAGCGGCCTGTCGCCCTACCACCTGAGCCGCAGCTTCGCCGTTGCCTTCGGCCTGCCGCCGGTGGCCTGGCGCAACCAGCTCCGGGTGGCGCGGGCGCGCACGCTGCTGGCGCGTGGCGGCCGGCCGGCGGAGGTCGCCACCGAGCTGGGCTTCGCCGACCAGGCCCATCTGACGCGCGCCTTCCGCCTCGCGCTCGGGGTGACGCCGGCCGCCTACCAGCGCGCCGTCGGCGCAAGATCGTTCAAGACGGGTGATGGCTGCTGAGCCAGACTGGCGTACCCACCACTTTTCTTGAGTAACCCGCTTCGATGAAACCTTCCGCTCTCGTTCTGGCGGGCGCCCGCGACAGCCTGCCGATGCTGATCGGCGCCGCACCCTTCGGCGTGATCTTCGGCACGCTGGCGGTCGGCGCCGGCCTGTCGGCCGGTGCCGCGCTGGCGATGTCGGCCTTCGTCTTCGCCGGCTCCTCGCAGTTCGTCGCAGTCAGCCTGATCGGCGCCGGCGCGGCGCTGCCAGTGATCTGGCTCACCACCTTCGTCGTCAACCTGCGCCATGCGCTGTACAGCGCCACGCTCTTGCCCTACGCGCGCGACTGGAGCGCGCGCTGGCGCTGGCCGCTGGCGTTCTGGCTGACCGACGAGACCTTCGCCGTGGTCGAGCACCGCTTCCGCCGCCAGGGGGCGTCCGGCGGCCAGTGGTACCAGCTCGGCTCCTCGCTGGCGATGTACCTCAACTGGCTGCTGTGGAGCGCGTTGGGCGTGTCGCTCGGCAAGGCGGTGCCGGGTCTGGCCGATTGGGGACTCGATTTCGCCATGGTGGCGACCTTCACCGCCATCGTCGCGCCGCAGTTGAAGAAGCGCCCGGCACTGGCGGCGGCCGTGGCGGCCGGGGCGGTGGCGCTGTTGGCGCGCGGCCTGCCCTACAAGCTCGACCTGATGCTGGCGGCACTGGCCGGGGTGATGGTCGGCATGGCATGCGAAAGCCTTGCCGACAGGAGGGTGACGGCATGACGATCTGGCTAACCATCGCCGGCATGGCGCTGTTGACCGTGCTGATCCGCGCCAGTTTCCTGGTGTTCGGCCACCGCCTGAGTTTCCCGGTCTGGCTCAACCGGGCCTTGCACTACGTCCCCGCGGCGGTGCTGACCGCCCTGGTGGTGCCGATGGCGCTGGCGCCGCAGGGCACGCTCGACGTCTCGCCGGCCAACCCCTACCTGATCGGCACGCTGGTGGCCGGACTGGTGGCGCTGCTGACCCGGCACACGCTGCTCGCCATCGTGGTCAGCTTTGCCGTGTACGGCGCGTTGCGCTGGCTCGGTTGACGCCTCAGCGCCGCATGTTGCCGATGCTCATCAGCATGCCGAGGCCGAGCATCAGCGTCAGGGTGGCGGTGCCGCCGTACGACACCAGGGGCAGTGGCACGCCGACCACCGGCAGAATGCCGGCCACCATGCCCATGTTGACGAAGGCGTAGACGAAGAACGACATGGTGATTGCCCCGCCCATCAGCCGCCCGTACAGAGTCTGCGCGCGCGCGCTGATCATCAGCCCGCGGCTGACGATCAGCAGGTAGAGCGCTACCAGGATGAGGTTGCCGACCAGGCCGAACTCCTCCGAGTACACCGCGAAGATGAAGTCGGTGGTGCGCTCCGGGATGTAGTCGAGGTGGGTCTGGGTGCCGTTGAGCCAGCCTTTGCCGAACGGCCCGCCCGAGCCGATCGCGATCATCGACTGGATGATGTGGTAGCCGGCGCCGAGCGGGTCTTCCATCGGGTCGATCAGCGTCAGCACGCGCTTGCGCTGGTAGTCGTGCATCAGGTTCCACACCACCGGCAGGCTGGCGGCGAACGCCACCGCGCCGCCGATCAGCACTTTCCACGACAACCCGGCGAAGTACAGCACGAAGAAACCCGCGCCCATGATCAGCGTGGCGGTGCCGAGGTCGGGCTGCTTGAGCACCAGCCAGCCGGGAATGACGATCAGCACCACGGCGACCAGATAGTGCCACCAGCGCAGGCTCAGCTCGAAGCGCTGGAAGAACCACGCCACCATCATCGGCAACGCGATCTTCATGATTTCCGACGGCTGGATGCGGGTGATGCCCAGTTCCAGCCAGCGCGTCGAGCCGTTGACGGTCACCCCCTTGAAGTGCACCGCCAACAGCAGCAGCACCCCCACGGCATAGATCGGCGGCGCGAAGTTCATGATCGACTGCGGGCGCATGCGCGCCGCGCCCCACATCACGACGAGGCCCAACAGGGTGTAGACCAGCTTGTTGTCGATCTTCTCGAAGCTCTGGTTCGAGGCCGAGTACAGCACCAGCATGCTGAGTACGAACAGCAGGCCGAGAAACAGCATCATCCAGCCGTCCAGCGGCTCGCGCACGAACTGCCAGAGGCGTTTAAGGAGCGGGGGTTGCATCGTGGCTCTCCTGCTCTTCGGCAGCGCGTTCGGCCTGCGCCCGGGCGATCTCTTCCGCGCTGCGGGTTTCCGTTTTCACCGTCTGCAACTGGCCGGAGAGATCGGCCGGCACCTTGCCGGTGAGGTAAAAATCGGTCACGGCGCGGGCGATCGGCGCGGCGGCGGCCGCACCGAAACCGGCGTTCTCGACGATCACCGCCAGCGCGATCTTCGGCGCCTCGACCGGCGCGAAGGCGACGAACCAGGAGTGGTCGCGGTAGCGCTCGGCGATGGCGGCGGCGTTGTACTTGGCGCCCTGCTTGATCTGCACCACCTGGGCGGTGCCGGTCTTGCCGGCCATGGTGTAGGGCAGGTTGACGCCGATGCGCGCCGCGGTGCCACCCGGCTGCAGCACCATCTGCATGCCGTGCTTGACGTAGTCGAAATGGGCCGCTTTGAACGGCAGGCGGCGGGTGGGACTGGCGCCGATCAAGGCTTCCTTGCCACGCTGCGGGTCCACCACCTTCTGTACCAGGTGCGGCTTGAACATGGTGCCGTCGTTGGCCAGCGTCGCGACGCCGTTGGCCAGCTGCAGCGGGGTGTAGGCGTTGAAGCCCTGGCCGATGCCGATGCTGACCACGTCGGCGGGGTACCAGCGGCGCACTTCCGGCCGGTACTTGGCGAAGCGCCTGGCTTTCCATTCCTTGGACGGCAGCACGCCGGCGGCCTCGCCATCGAGGTCGATGCCGGTCTTGCTGCCCAGCCCGAACTGGCCGATCAGCGGATGGATGCGGTCGATGCCCATGTCCCAGGCCAGCTTGTAGAAGAAGGTATCGCTGGAGACCTGAATCGCCTTGGCCAGATTGGCCATGCCGTTGCCGCGCGGGTTGGAGTCGCGGAACTGGTGGCTGGAGCCGGGCAGGGTGAAGTAGCCGGGCGCCGGGCGGACGTCGTTGGGGCCGATCGAACCGGCTTCCAGCGCCGCCATCGCCATGAACGGTTTGAAGGTCGAGCCGGGCGGGTAGAGGCCGCGCAAGGCGCGGTTGACCAGCGGCTTCTCCCAATCCTCGTTCAGTTCCTTCCAGGTCTGGCTGTCGATGCCGTCGATGAACAGCGAGGGGTCGAAGCCGGGCTTGGACAGGAAGGCCAGCACGCCGCCGTCGCGCGGGTCGATCGCCACCAGTGCGCCGCGGCGCTTGCCGAACAGCTTGTCGGCGATCTCCTGCAGGCGGATGTCGAGCGCCAGGTGCAGGCTCCGGCCGTTGACGGGGGGAGTGCGGCGCAGCGTGCGGATGGCGCGTCCACCGGCGTCGGTTTCCATCTCCTCGAAGCCGACCGTGCCGTGCAGCTCGTCCTCGTAGGTGTATTCCAGCCCGGTCTTGCCGATATAGGTGGTGCCGCGGTAGTTGGTGGTCTTGTTCTCTTCTTCCAGCCGCTCCACGTCGCGGGTGTTGATGCGGCCGATGTAGCCCAGCACGTGGCTGGTCAATTCCTTGAACGGGTAGTCGCGGAACAGCCGCGCCTTGACCTCGACGCCGGGGAAGCGCCAGGCGTGCGCCGCCATGCGCGCCGCCTCTTCCTCGGAGAGTTTGGTCTTGAGCGGGATCGCCTCGAAGCTGCGCGTCTCCGCCCGCAGTTTCTTGAACAGCTTGAGGTCGCGTGGCGTGATGTTGACCAGTGTGCCGAGCTCGGCGATGGTGGCGTCGAGATCGTCGATCTTGCTGAGCGTCAGTTCCAGCGTGTAGGCCGAATAGTTCTGCGCCAGGATCACGCCGTTGCGGTCGACGATCAGCCCGCGGCTGGGCAGGATGGGCACCAGCGAGATGCGGTTGTTCTGGGCCAGCGTGGAAAAATGCTCATGCTGCATCACCTGCAGCCAGACGAAACGGCTGACCAAGAGCAGGAACAGCAGCACCATGATGGCGTAGGCGACGATCAGCCGGAGCTGGAACTGGCTCTCTTCCGCCTGGGCGTTCTTGAAACGGGTGGGTCGGGACATACTTCAGACCGAATGCTGCCGGTACGGCAGCAACAGCAGCTTGGTCAGCAAGGGCCACAACAGCGCGGCGATCAGCGGCGGCAGGAAATAGCCCCAACCGACGAAGGCAGCGCCGCTGACCATGCGCACCGCCACCATGATGGCCTGGTTGGCCAGCATCAGACCGAGCACTGCCAGCGCCTGCTGGCCGAGGTTGAACATCACCAACTGGCGCTGCTGGCGCAGCGCCAGGTAGCTGGTGATCGAGTAGGCCAGCGCATGTTGACCGAACAGCCCGGCGGTGGCCACATCGGCCACCAGGCCGAGCAGGAAGGCACTGCCGATATTGATGCGGCGCGGCTGATTGATCACCCAGTACAGCAGCAACAGTCCGATCAGGTCGGGCAGCCAGCGGGTGGAGCCGGCCGGCAGCGGAATCAGCTCGGCCAGCACGGCGATGACGAAGGTCAGGTAGATGAAGCGGCGCTTGACCGGCTTCAACAATTCTTTGGGACGCTCAAACGGCATGGTTACTCCGTACTGCGGGGCGGCTGGGCGTCAGGGGCGGGGGGGCGCGGCGGCACGTGCTGCTTCGGGTTCAGCACCAGCACGAAACGGCTCTGCTGCACCCCGGCGATGACGCTGGTGGTGAGCCGGGCGAAGGTCGCGCCGGTGTTGCGCTCGATCTTGCCGATGCGGGCCACCGGCAGGCCGGCCGGGTACAGGTCGTCGATGCCGGAGGTCACCAGCAGATCCTTCTCCTGTACGTCGGCGTGGCTCGGCAGGTAGCGCACTTCCACTCCGCCGCCGTAGCCGTACAGGATGGCGCGCGCGCCGGTGCGCTCGATCATCACCGGCACCATGTGGTTTTTGTCGATGATCAGCGTCACCTCGGCAGTCAGCGGCTGCACCCGCGTCACCTGGCCGATCAGCCCCTGGCTGTCGATCACCGGCTGGCCCGGGCGGATCTGTGCGTCCTCGCCCTTGTCGATGATCAGCTTGTAGGAGAACGGGTCGCGCCCGGTATAGAGCACTTCGGCCAGTTGGCCGCCCTCGGCGCGCGACGACTTGAGCTCGTTGAGCTGGCGCAACTCGCGGTACTCGCGCTCGACGGTGGCCAGCCGCGCAAGCTGGGCCGACATCCGCAGGCGCTGGCTTTTCAGCGCGTCGTTCTCGCTCTTGAGCTCAGCCTGCGCGGTGAAGAAGTCGATGGCGTGGCGCGCGCCGGCAAACGGCACGTTGACCGCGCGCTGCACCGGGTAGAGCGCCACCGACAGCGCCTCGCGGATGTGTTCCAGCAGACCGAAACGGCTATCGCCGATCAACAGCGCGATCGACAGCAGCGCGCACAGCGCGAGGCGGACCGCGGGGTGCGGGCCCTGGCGGATGAAGCTGGGGTTGTTGGCAAAATCCATCTGGCAGGGCGTCCGGCCGGTTCAGGCCGGACGCGGATCCGGTTCAGGGTACGTTGGTGAAGATGGTGCCGATCTTGTCCATCTTTTCCAGTGCCTTGCCCGAGCCGCGCACCACGCAGGTCAGCGGCTCTTCGGCGACGATCACCGGCAGGCCGGTTTCCTCGGCCAGCAGGCGGTCGATGTCCTTCAAGAGCGCGCCGCCGCCGGTCAGCACCATGCCCTTGTCGGCGATGTCGGCGCCCAGTTCCGGCGGAGTCTGCTCCAGCGCGATCTTCACGGCCGAGACGATCTGGTTCAGGGGCTCGGTCAGCGCCTCGAGGATTTCGTTGGACGATACGGTGAAGGCGCGCGGAATGCCTTCGGCCAGGTTGCGGCCCTTGACTTCCATCTCCTTCACCTCGGCGCCGGGGAAGGCCGAGCCGATGGTCTTCTTGATCTCTTCGGCGGTGGTCTCACCGATCAGCATGCCGTAGTTGCGGCGGATGTAGTTGATGATGGCTTCGTCGAACTTGTCGCCGCCGACGCGCACCGAGTTGGAGTACACCACGCCGCCCAGGGAGATCACGCCCACTTCGGTGGTGCCGCCGCCGATGTCCACCACCATCGAACCGGTCGGCTCTTCCACCGGCAGGCCGGCGCCGATCGCCGCGGCCATCGGCTCCTCGATCAGCTCGACGCGGCGCGCGCCGGCCGCCAGCGCCGAATCCTTGATGGCGCGGCGCTCGACCTGGGTCGAGCCGCACGGCACGCAAATCACGATGCGCGGGCTGGCCGAGAAGAAGCGGCTCGGCGTCACTTTCTTGATGAACTGCTTGAGCATCTGCTCGGTCACGGTGAAGTCGGCGATCACGCCGTCCTTCATCGGGCGGATGGCCTGGATCGAGCCCGGGGTGCGGCCCAGCATGCGCTTGGCCTCGAGACCGACGGCCAGGATCGATTTCTTGTTGGTCGGGGCGTCGCTGTGAATCGCCACCACCGACGGTTCGTCCAGCACGATGCCCTTGCTGCGCATGTAGATCAGGGTGTTGGCGGTGCCAAGGTCGATGGCGAGATCGTTCGAAAAGTATCCGGTGAGGGAACGAAACATGGGTGGTCCTGGTTCAGTGTTCGTGTTGTCGGGACGAGCCCGCAATGACGTTAATGGCCGTGCTGTGGCCGGCTTCCCCCGGCCGCCGGAAGGACGGAAACAACCGTCAAAATACCCCCGGCATGGCCCTGTGGCGAAGCGCCGAATCTTGGGTGAATCAAACAGTCTATGATACCCTATCAGCCTTGAATTATTAAAGATTTTAACGAGGACACCATGTCGCTGACGCATCAGGATGTCGCGCGAATCGCCAAGCTGGCCCGCATCGCCGTAACCGACGAAGAAATCGTCGAAGTCGGCGCGCAACTCAACAATATTTTCGGCCTGATCGAACAGATGCAGGCCGTCGATACCGACGGCATCGAGCCGATGGCGCACCCGCAGGACGTGAGCCTGCGTCTGCGCGACGACGTGGTGACCGAATCGGATCGCCGTGCCGCCTTCCAGGCCATCGCCCCGCAGGTCGACAACGGCCTGTTCCTCGTGCCCAAAGTCATCGAATAGTTCCAAAAAGCATTGGGAACGAGAACGCGAAGGCAAGTTGAGCGGGGCCGCAGACAGTACAGCTAGTACGGCAAGGGCTCGCACAACGCCGCCGACAAAGTTATCGTTTCCAAGGCGAATTGGAATAACCAGAGATTGATTCCGGCGAGGTTGGTTCCCGGCGCGCGTGCGCTTTTCGGTCAACCTGCCGAGCTTATCCGGATTTTACGACACCATGATTAACGCCACCCTCAAGGCGCTGTCGCAGCAACTGGCGGCAAAAGCCGTGTCCAGCGAAGAACTCGCCGGCCTGTACCTCGACCGCATCGCGGCGCTCAACCCGGCGCTCAACGCCTTCATCACCGTCGACCGCGACAAGACCCTGGCCGAGGCGCGCGCCGCCGACGCCCTGCGCGCCGCCGGCCAGGCCGGCCCGCTGGCCGGCGTGCCGATCGCGCACAAGGACATCTTCTGCCAGCAAGGCTGGAAGACCAGCTGCGGCTCGAAGATGCTCGACAACTTCGTCTCGCCCTACGATGCCCACGTCATCGAGCAGTGCCGCGCCGCCGGCCTGGTGACGCTCGGCCGCACCAATATGGACGAATTCGCCATGGGCTCGTCCAACGAGAACAGCTTCTACGGCCCGGTGAAGAACCCGTGGGACCTGAACGCGATTCCGGGCGGCAGCTCCGGCGGCTCCGCCGCGGCGGTGGCGGCGCGCCTCGCCCCGGCGGCCACCGGCACCGACACCGGCGGCTCGATCCGTCAGCCGGCCTCGCACTGCGGCGTAACCGGCATCAAGCCGACCTACGGCGTGGTATCGCGCTACGGCATGGTGGCCTACGCCTCCTCGCTCGACCAGGGCGGCCCGCTGGCGCAGACCGCCGAAGACTGCGCGCTGCTGCTCAACGTGATGGCGGGCTTCGATCCGCGCGATTCGACCAGCCTCGAGCGCGCCAAGGAAGACTACACCCGTGACCTGGACAAGCCGCTCTCCGGGCTGAGAATCGGCCTGCCGCGCGAGTACTTCGCCGAGGGGTTGTCCGAAGACGTCGCCGGCGTGGTCGATGGCGCCGTCGCCGAACTGAAGAAGCTGGGCGCCACCGTGGTGGAGATCAGCCTGCCCAATACCCAGCTCTCCATCCCGGCCTACTACGTGATCGCCCCGGCCGAAGCCTCGACCAACCTCAGCCGCTACGACGGCGTGCGCTACGGCCACCGCGCCGCCGAGTACAAGGACCTGGTCGACATGTACGAGAAGACCCGCGCCGAGGGTTTCGGCGCCGAGGTCAAGCGCCGCATCATGGTCGGCACCTACGTGCTGTCCCACGGCTACTACGACGCCTACTACCTCAAGGCACAGAAGATCCGCCGCCTGATCGCCAACGACTTCAAGGCGGCGTTCGAGCAGTGCGACGTGATCCTGGGGCCGGTGGCGCCGACCGCGGCGTTCAATCTCGGCGAGAAGTCCGGCGACCCGGTGCAGATGTACCTGTCCGACATCTACACGCTGTCGGTCAACCTGGCTGGCCTGCCCGGCATGAGCGTGCCGGCCGGTTTCGCCGCCAACGGCCGTCCGGTGGGTCTGCAGATCATCGGTAACTACTTCAGCGAAGCCAAGATGCTGAACGTGGCGCACCAGTTCCAGCAGGCGACCGACTGGCATACAAAAATGCCGAATGAACTTGCTGATCTGTCAGAGAAGCCCCCTAAGAAAAGGGTCTTTAAATAATTAGCTGGCAGCTAGCTCTTCAAGAATCGGGGCAGCTACCGCTTTGCAATAAAGGATTTTCCGACTATGAAATGGGAAGTCGTGATCGGTCTCGAGGTGCATGTGCAGCTCAACACCGCATCGAAAATTTTCTCCGGCGCCTCCACCGCCTTCGGCGCGGCGCCCAACACCCAGGCCTCGGCGGTCGAGCTGGCCTTTCCCGGCGTGCTGCCGGTGCTCAACCGCGCCGCGGTCGACAAGGCGATCCGCCTCGGTCTGGCGCTCGACGCCACGATCAACCAGAAGAACGTGTTCGCGCGCAAGAACTACTTCTACCCCGATCTCCCCAAGGGCTACCAGATCAGCCAGATGGAGCTGCCGATCGTCGAACACGGCAAGCTCGCGATCCAGGTCGGCGACCAGGAGAAGGTGATCCGCGTCACCCGTGCCCACCTCGAGGAAGACGCCGGCAAGAGCCTGCACGAAGACTTCCACGGCATGACCGGCATCGACCTGAACCGTGCCGGCACACCACTGTTGGAAGTGGTGTCCGAGCCCGACATGCGCTCGGCCGACGAGGCGGTGGCCTACGCCCGCGCGCTGCACACCCTGGTGACCTGGCTCGGCATCTGCGACGGCAACATGCAGGAAGGCAGCTTCCGCGTCGATGCCAACGTCTCGGTGCGCCCGGAGGGCCAGGCCGAGTTCGGCACCCGCCGCGAGATCAAGAACCTCAACTCCTTCCGCTTCCTGCAGCAGGCGATCGAGTACGAGATCCAGTGGCAGATCGACACGCTGGAAGACGGCGGCAGGGTGGTGCAGGCCACCGTGCTGTTCGACCCCGAGACCGGCGAGACGCGCATGATGCGCAGCAAGGAAGACGCGCACGACTACCGCTACTTCCCCGATCCGGACCTGTTGCCGATGCGCATCGACAGCGCGCAGATCGAGGCCATCCGCGCCGAGATGCCGGAACTGCCGGGTCAGATGAAGGCGCGCTTCGTCGCCGAATACGGCGTATCCGGCTACGACGCCAGCCTGTTGACTGGTTCGCGCGCGCTGGCGGCCTACTTCGAGACCGTGGCCAAGGCCTCCGGCCAGGGCAAGCTCGCCGCCAACTGGGTCAACGGCGAGATCGCCGCGCGCCTGAACCGCGACGGCAAGGAGATCGGCGACTGCCCGATCGCCGCCGAACGGTTGTCCGGGCTGATCGTGCGCATCGCCGACGGCACCCTGTCCTCCAAGCTCGCCAAGCAGGTGTTCGAGGCGATGTGGGACAGCGAACTCACCGCCGATGCCATCATCGAGCGCGACGGCCTGAAGCAAGTGTCCGACGTCGGTGCCATCGAGAAGATGGTGGACGAGGCCATCGCCGCCAACCCCAAGGCGGTGGAAGAGTTCCGCGCCGGCAAGGAAAAGGCGCTCAACGCCTTGGCCGGCCAGGTGATGAAGGCGTCCAAGGGCAAGGCCAATCCGGCCCAGGTGCAGGAGATCCTCAAGCAGAAATTGGCCTGACGTCTCGGGCTGTAGGGCTAAAGTAGGTCTAAAGTTGATTCGCTCGCCTTCCAGAGAGCCCGGCCAAGCCGGGCCTCTCCGTCTGAGTAGTTGATTCTGCAGGCTGTTCATTGACTCCCCGTCCTTCGCACGCAGTCCGCCCTTGTTCTGCAAGGGAGCCCCGCTTCGCTCGCTAGGGTTTGTCGTCAATCCGAGGTGGCATGCCAAGGCATGTCGCCGTATTTTTTTTGCCGTTCGCGGCTGTTGTATTCCCCTTTTTCACAGCCTACTTTCAACGCTTTTTTTAAGCTGCTGATTTAATAGGGTTATTCTGCGTAAGGTCTTTCTAAGCCCTTGTCTTAAAAGGAGGTTGTGTTCCGTCTCAGGTTGACCCTATGACGCTTCTTTCTTATAGTGGCGAAAAGTGGGGTGAAGTGGGTAAAAGTGGGGCGCACACCCCGAACCAGAGGCTTAATGTCCAAATCATGATTGGTGGCGTCAACGTCGTTTCGCTCGATAGCAAGGGGCGTCTGGCCATTCCGGCCCGGCACCGCGAGACGCTGCTGTCCAATTTCGGCTCCAAGCTGGTCGTGACGCTGGAAGCGCGCGACCATCTGCTGCTCTACCCCGAGCCCAACTGGCGGCCTGTCGAGGCCAGGCTGCTGGCGTTGCCCTCCGGCAATCCCCTGCTCAAGCGTTACCAGAAGCTGGTGCTGGGCCATGCCGAACTGCTCGACATGGACGGCGCCGGCCGCATCCTGCTGTCGCCGCGCCTGCGTGCTCTGGTCAAGCTCGACAAGGACGTGGCCCTGGTGGGCATGGGCAACCGTTTCGAACTGTGGGATGCCGCGGACTGGGATGCCCAGACCAACGACGCCCTCGACATCGACCCCGCCGAACTGTCTCAGCATCTCGGAGATTTCACGTTGTGAGTGCCCCCGTTTTTACGCACCAGACGGTGCTGCTTAGCGAAGCTGTGGCCGCGCTCGCCGTCCGCCCGGACGGCGTGTACGTCGACTGCACCTTCGGCCGCGGTGGGCACAGCCGCCTCATCCTGTCGCAGTTGGGGCCGGCTGGCCGGCTCATCGCCTTCGACAAGGACCCGGAGGCGATCGCCGTCGGCGAGCGGCTGGCCGCCGAAGACTCGCGTTTCACGCTGGTGCACGAAGGCTTCGAAACCTTGGCGCGCGAACTGGACCGGCTCGGCGTCGAACGCGTCGACGGTGTGCTGATGGATCTGGGCGTCTCGTCGCCACAGATCGACGACGCCCGGCGCGGCTTCAGCTTCCGATTCGACGCCCCGCTCGACATGCGCATGGATACCAGCCGCGGCCTGACCGCGGCGGAATGGCTGGCCACGGCCGCCGAAGAAGAAATCAGGGAGGTCATCAAGACTTATGGTGAAGAGCGGTTTGCTCGCAAGATCGCAGCAGCCATTGTTGCGCAACGGGAGCTCGCTCCCCTGCAGACGACGCGTCAGCTCGCCCAGCTCGTTGGGCAGAACGTCCGTACTCGCGAACCGGGTCAAGACCCCGCGACGCGGACTTTCCAGGCCATCCGCATCTACATCAACCGTGAACTGGAAGAGCTGAAGGCCGTCCTGCCGCAGGCCGCGCAACGGCTGGCCGAGGGCGGCCGTCTCGCCGTGATCAGCTTCCATTCGCTGGAAGACCGCATCGTCAAGAACTTCATCCGCGACGCCAGCAGCGACGCCAAGCTGCCCTCCTGGGTGATGGTGCGCAGTGCCGACCTGCCCGAGCCGCCGTTGCGCACCGTCGGCAAGCCGGTGCGCGCCGGCGACGAAGAAGTCGCCGCCAACCCGCGCTCGCGCAGCGCCATCATGCGCGTGGCCGAGCGCACCGCCGGTGCCTGGCGCGAGGAGGCGGTGTGAACAAGCTCAACTCCATCTTGCTGGGCATCTTGGTGCTGTGCGCGTGGTCCGTGGTGACCTCGCAGCATGTGTCGCGCCAGTTGTACAGCAATCTGGAGCGTGAGCAGAAGTCGGCCAAGCAGCTGGAGGTGGAGTACGGCCAGCTGCTGCTGGAGCAGAGTACCTGGGGCGCGCACGCGCTGATCGAAAAAACTGCCACCGTGCGGCTTGGCATGCAGACGCCGGATCAGCGCCAGGTCCAGGTGGTCACGCCAGTGGGAGGAACGTGATGCGCGTCTACTCGATGCACCAGCGTGCCCCGAAAGCCAGCCCCGCCCTGCGCATGACGCCAGGGCGTGTGCGTTTGGTGCTGCTGGCGCTGGCGGCACTGTTCCTGGCCCTGATCGGCCGGGCGGTCTACCTGCAGGTGGCGCAGCAGGACTTCCTGCAGAACCAGGGCGAGGCGCGTTTCCGCCGGGCCATGGTGCTGGAGGCCAACCGCGGGGTGATCACCGACCGCAACGGCGAGCCGCTGGCGATCAGCTCGCCGGTACAGACCATCTGGGCGAGTCCGGCCGACATGGAGCCGGTGCCGCCGGCCAAGCTGCGCGAACTGGCGCAGCTGTTGGAACTGGGGCCGGCGGAGCTGGACGGCAAGCTGTCCGACCGCAAGCGCGAGTTCGTCTATCTCAAGCGCCAGATCAGCCCGGAACTGGCCGACAAGGTGATGGCGCTGGGCATTCCCGGCATCGCCAAGCAGCAGGAATTCCGCCGTTTCTACCCGGCCGGCGAGAGCATGGCCCAATTGATCGGTTTCACCGGCGTCGACGGCCGCGGCCAGGAAGGGCTGGAGCTGGCGCGCGAGAAGATGCTGGCCGGCAAGAGCGGGCGGCGCGTGGTGCTGAAGGACCGGCGCGGCCACATCATCGAGGACGTGGCGGCCATCGAGTACCCGAAAGACGGCCAGACCCTGAACCTGGCGATCGACCAGCGCATCCAGTATCTCGCCTACCGTGAACTGGCGGCGGCGGTGGAGGTCAATAAGGCCAAGGCCGGCAGCGTGGTGGTGCTGGACGGCAAGAGCGGCGAGCTGTTGGCGCTGGCCAACGTGCCGTCGTTCAACCCGAACAGCCGCAAGGAGCTGGACCCGGAACGCCGCCGCAACCGGGCCGTGATCGACATGTTCGAGCCGGGTTCGACCATGAAACCGTTCCCGGTCGCCATGGCGCTCGACGCCGGCAAGGTCAATCCGAACATGGTGTTCGATACCAGTCCGTACATGATCGGGCCGGCGCGGGTGCGGGATTCGCACCCCAAGCCCGCCATGACGCTCACCGAGGTGATCCAGAAGTCGTCCAACGTCGGCGCTTCCAAGGTGGCGCTGATGTTCTCCCCGGAACAGATGTGGTCGTTCTACGACCAGGTCGGTTTCGGTCGCAGCGTGCATGCCGGTTTTCCGGGCGAAGTGGCCGGCCGCTTGCGCGGCTGGCAGGGCTGGCGTCCGATCGAGCAGGCCACCATGTCGTTCGGTTACGGCGTGTCGGTCAGCCTGCTGCAGATGGCGCGCGCCTACACCATCTTCACCAACGACGGCGCCCTGCTGCCGGTGTCGCTGACCCGGCTCTCCACGCCGTTGCCGGCCAAGCAGATCATCTCTCCGGAGGCGGCGCGCAAGATGCGCGAGATGCTGATGACGGTGACCCAGACCGGCGGCACCGCCACGCGGGCGCAGGTGTTGGGCTACCACGTCGGCGGCAAGAGCGGCACGGCGCGCAAGCTGGTCAACGGCGGCTATCAGGCCGACAAGCACCGTGGCCTGTTCATCGGTTTCGCGCCGGCGACCAAGCCGCGCCTGATCGTGGCGGTGATGATCGACGAGCCCGGCGCCGGCAGCTACTACGGCGGTTCGGTGGCCGGTCCGGCCTTCTCCAACATCATGGCGGGGTCGCTGCGCATCCTGGGGGTCGAGCCCGACGCTCCCTCCAACAATTCATTGCTTCCGGTCAATCAGGTACCGGAGATACGAGAAGAGACATGAAGAGTCTGTTGACCCCGCTGCCGGACTGGGATCCGGCCGAGCTCGACACCCTGGGGCTGCCGCTCAAGCGCGTCGAGACGGACAGTCGCCGTGTGTTGCCGGGCGACGTGTTCCTGGCCTGCCGCGGCGAGTATGCCGACGGCCGCCAGTTCATCCCGATGGCGCTCGCCAACGGCGCCGCGGCGGTGCTGTGGGATCCGGCCGACGGCTTTAACTGGAATCCGGCCTGGCAGGTGCCCAACCTCGCGGTGCCGCAGCTGCGCGCGCGCGCCGGCATCGTCGCCAGCCACGCCTACGGCCATCCGAGCCGCACCATGACGGTGATCGGCATCACCGGCACCAACGGCAAGAC
The DNA here is from genome assembly GCF_000527175.1 of Pseudogulbenkiania sp. MAI-1. Lineage (NCBI taxonomy): Bacteria > Pseudomonadati > Pseudomonadota > Betaproteobacteria > Neisseriales > Chromobacteriaceae > Pseudogulbenkiania > Pseudogulbenkiania sp. MAI-1. Next base: position 211,653 of record NZ_AZUR01000001.1, read on the forward strand.
CTCGATTTCGCACTGGCTGGCGCAGGCGTTTTCGCTGCTAGCGCGCAAGGCGGCGCTGATCGGTACCGTCGGCAACGGTTTCTACGGTGCCTTGACCGACACCACCCACACCACGCCGGACCCGGTGACGGTGCAGCAGAAGCTGGCCGAGTACAAGCGCCAGGGCGCCGACGTGGTGACCATGGAAGTGTCCTCGCACGGCCTCGACCAGTTCCGCGTCAACGGCGTGAGCTTCGCCACGGCGGTGTTCACCAACCTGACGCGCGATCACCTCGACTACCACGGTTCGATGGAAGAGTACGGCGCCTCCAAGGCGCGGCTGTTCCACTGGGAGGGGCTGCGCCACGCCGTGATCAACGCCGACGACGCGTTCGGCCGCGAACTGGCCGCCGGCATCGACCGCCAGCGCACCTTGACCGTGACTTACGGCCTGGAACAGGGCGATGTGCGTCCGCTGAGCCTGTCGGCCAACCTCGACGGCCTGCAGATGACGGTGACCACGCCCTGGGGCGAGGCGGAACTGCGCAGCGCCCTCTTGGGCCGCTTCAACGCCGCCAACCTGCTCGCCTGTCTTGCCACGCTGTGCGTCAACGGCGTGGCGCTGAAGGATGCGGCGGGGGTGCTGTCGCGCATCCAGCCGGCGCGCGGGCGCATGCAGCGCCTGGGCGGCGGTCACGAGCCGCTGGTGGTGATCGACTACGCCCACACCCCGGACGCGCTGGACAAGGCGCTGGCCACGCTGGCCGAAATCCGCCCGGCCGGCAGCCGGCTCTACTGCGTGTTCGGCTGCGGCGGCGACCGCGACAAGGGCAAGCGCCCGATGATGGGCGCCATCGCCGCACGCATCGCCGACGTGGCGGTGGTGACCAGCGACAACCCGCGCAGCGAGGACCCGCTGGCCATCATCGCCGACATCCGCGCCGGCATGGGCGAGTCCGGCCACGTCGAAGCCGACCGTGCCGCCGCCATCCGTTGGGCGATCGCGGCGGCGCGCGCCGGCGACATCGTGCTGGTGGCCGGCAAGGGGCACGAGGAATACCAGGACATCCGCGGCGTGAAGCAGCCGTTCTCGGATTTCCGCGTCGCCGAAGAGGCGCTCATTGCCTGGAGCGAGGTGCACGATGCTGATGCTGTCTGACGCCGCTCGTCTCGCCGGCGGCGAATTCGCCGGCACCGACGCCGAGGTGCTCCGCGTGATCACCGACAGCCGCGCGGTGCAGCCGGGCGATCTGTTCGTGGCGCTCAAGGGCGAGCATTTCGACGCCCACGATTTCGTCGCCGAGGTGCTGGCCAAGGGGGCGGCTGGTGCGGTGGTGCGCCAGGACTTTGCACTGCCCGGCGCGGCGCTGGTCAAGGTGGACGATACCCGGCTGGCGCTGGGCCGGCTCGCCGCCGGCTGGCGCGCGCGCTTCGACCTGCCATTGGTCGGCATCACCGGCTCCAACGGCAAGACCACGGTCAAGGAGATGCTGACGGCGATTCTCGCCGCCCATGCCGGGCGCGACACGGTGCTCGCCACCGCCGGCAACTTCAACAACGACATCGGTCTGCCGCTGACGCTGCTCGGGTTGAACGCCAGCCATCGCTACGCGGTGATCGAGATGGGCATGAATCATTTCGGCGAGATCCGCTACCTCACCGGGCTGGCCCGGCCGCGCGTGGCGCTGGTCAACAACGCGCTGCGCGCCCATCTGGGCGGCGGCTTCTCCGGTGTGGCCGACATCGCCCGCGCCAAGAGCGAGATCTTCGAAGGTCTGGCCGACGACGGCGTGGCGGTGATCAACGCCGACGACCCCAATGCCGCCATCTTCCGGGCGGCGGCCGGCGCGCATCGTCAGCTCAGCTTCGGTCTGGGCGAAGCCGACGTGAACGCGTGCGACGTGGAGTTGTCCGACGTGACCGCCCGGTTCACCCTGCGTGCGCCGCAGGGCGAGGTGGCGGTCGAGCTGCCGGCGCCGGGCGAGCACAACGTGCGCAACGCACTGGCTGCCGCGACCGCCGCACTGGCGCTGGAGGTGCCGCTGGCGACCATCGCCGCCGGGCTGGCCGGCTTTGCCGGCGTCAAGGGGCGCTTGCAGCGCAAGCGTGCCGCCAACGGCGCGACGCTGATCGACGACACCTACAACGCCAACCCGGATTCGATGAAGGCCGGCATCGACGTGCTGCTCAAGGCCGCCGCGCCGCGCTGGTTCGTGATGGGCGACATCGGCGAACTGGGCGAGACCGCCGACCTGCTGCACGCCGAGGTCGGCGCCTACGCCCGGGAACGCGGGCTCGACGCCCTGCTCACGCTGGGTGAGCGGAGCCGCCACGCCACGGCCGCCTTCGGCGCCGGGGCAAACCATTTCGACACGCTGGATGCGCTGCTCGCTTACCTCGACAGCCATCTGCCGGCGGAGGCCACCGTGCTCGTCAAGGGCTCGCGCTTCATGCGCATGGAACGGGTGGTCGAGCATCTGACCGGACAACGACAAGAACATTAAAGGGGAGTGTAGCCGTGCTGCTTTGGCTGGCCGATTGGCTGAGTGATTACATCCGGGCGTTTGCCGTCTTCAATTACGTCACCCTGCGCGCGGTGATGGCGGCGCTGACCTCGCTCGGCATTTCGCTGTTGATGGGGCCGTGGGTGATCCGCCGCCTGACCGAACTGAAAGTGGGGCAGGCGGTGCGCACCGACGGCCCGCAGACCCACCTGGTCAAATCCGGCACCCCGACCATGGGCGGCACGCTGATCCTGCTGGCGATCGGCCTGACCACGCTGCTGTGGGCCGACTGGAGCAACAAGTACGTCTGGCTGCTGCTGGCGGTACTGTTCGGCACCGGCGCCATCGGCTTCTACGACGACTGGCGCAAGGTGGTGTACCGCGACCCGAAAGGCATCTCGGCGCGCGCCAAGATGTTCTGGCAGTCGGCCATCGCCATCGGTGCCGGGGTGTTCCTGATCACCACCGCCAAGCTGCCGGCGTCGACCGAATTCATCGTGCCGTTCTTCAAGAACATCGTCTATCCGCTGGGGGCGGTCGGTTTCGGCGTGCTGACCTATTTCGTCATCGTCGGCACCTCCAACGCCGTCAACCTGACCGACGGCCTGGACGGCCTCGCGGCGCTGCCGACGGTGCTGGTGGCCGGCGCCCTGGCGATCTTCGCCTACGTGGCCGGCAACGTCGTGTTCGCCCGTTACCTCGGCCTGCCGCACATTCCCGGCGCGCACGAAGTGGTGGTGTTCTGCGCCGCGATTTCCGGCGCCTGCCTGGGCTTCCTGTGGTTCAACGCCTACCCCGCACAGGTGTTCATGGGCGACGTCGGCGCGCTGGCGCTGGGCGCCGCGCTCGGCACCGTGGCGGTGATCGTGCGCCAGGAGATCGTGCTGTTCATCATGGGCGGGCTGTTCGTGATGGAGGCGCTGTCGGTGATGATCCAGGTGGCCTCGTTCAAGCTCACCGGCAAGCGCGTGTTCCGCATGGCGCCGCTGCATCACCACTACGAGCTGAAGGGCTGGAAGGAGACGCAGGTGGTGGTGCGTTTCTGGATCATCACCATGATGCTGGTGCTGGCCGGCCTGTCCACCCTGAAACTGCGCTGAGGATAGCACCATGCGCTTTGCCAACCGTCATATCGTCGTCGTCGGGCTCGGAGACACCGGCCTGTCCGCCGCGCGCTGGCTCGCCGCGCACGGCGCGACGGTCACCGTGGCCGACAGCCGCGACAACCCGCCCAACGCCGCGACCCTGGCCGAAACCCTGCCGGGCGTGACGTTGAAAACCGGTGCCTTCGACGAGACGACGTTCGCCGGCGCCGACATGCTGGTGGTGAGCCCCGGCGTGGCCGTGGCCACCCCGGCGATCGCCGCGTTCCGCCGCGCCGGCGGCGAGGTGGTGGGCGACGTCGAGCTGTTCGCACGCGCCATCGCCGGCTCGGGCAGCAAGGTCATCGCCATCACCGGCTCCAACGGCAAGAGCACCGTCACCAGCCTGGTCGGCCACCTGTGCCAGCAGGCCGGGCTCGACACGGTGCTGGCCGGCAACATCGGCCTGCCGGTGCTCACCGCGCTGGCCGAGCGCGAAGCCAGCGGCAAGCGGCCCGACGTGTGGGTGCTGGAGCTGTCGAGCTTCCAGTTGGAAACCACGGTGAGCCTCAACGCCGACGCCGCCACCGTGCTTAACATCTCCGAGGATCACCTCGACCGCTACGCCGACCTGCTCGACTACGCCCACAGCAAGACCGCCATCTTCAACGGCGACGGCGTGCAGGTGCTCAATCGCGACGACGCGCTGGTGCGCGCCATGGTCCGCCCCGGCCACGCCCAGCGCTGGTTCTCGCTGAAGGAAGCCGCCGATTACGGCCTGCAGGAGGATGCCGGGCGCTACTGGCTGACGGTGGCCGGGCAGCCGGTGTTCGACTGCGCCGAGATGAGCCTGCAGGGCCTGCACAACGCCGCCAACGCGCTGGCCGCGCTGGCGCTGACCGAGGCCATCGGCCTGCCGCGCGCCGCCCTGCTGGCGGGCCTTAGGACCTTCAAGGGTCTGGCGCACCGCGTCGAATTCGTCGCCGAGGTGAACGGCGTGACTTACATCGACGACTCCAAGGGCACCAACGTCGGCGCCACCGAGGCGGCGCTCAACGGCATGACCCGGCCGGTGGTGCTGATCGCCGGCGGCGACGGCAAGGGGCAGGATTTCGCGCCGTTGAAGCCGGCATGCGCGCGTATCGCCCGCGCCGTGGTGCTGATCGGCCGTGACGCCGGCAAGATCCGTGCTGCGCTGGAGGGCCTCACCGTGCCGGTACTCGACTGCGCCACGCTGGAAGAGGCCACGCGCGCGGCGGCCAGGCTGGCACAGGCCGGCGACGTGGTGCTGCTGTCGCCGGCCTGCGCCAGCCTCGACATGTTCAGGAACTATGCCCATCGCGCCCAGGTGTTCATCGACAGCGTGCACGCCCTGGCCGGAGGGAGTGCCGCATGATCGCCCACAGCGCCCGCCGTTATGCCCCGATCACGTCGTTCGACGAGGCGCTGGGCTGGGCGATCGCGCTGTTGCTGTCGATCAGCCTGGTGATGGTGTACTCGGCGTCGATCGCCTATGCCGAGGCGGATGCGGCGACGCAGAACCGTTACTACTACCTGATCCGCCACATGATCTTCATGACCATCGGGCTTTGCGGTGGTTACCTGATGTTCCAGATCCCGACGGCGTTCTGGCAGAAGTACGCCGGCAAGATCTTCATCGTCGGACTGGTGCTGCTGGTGCTGGTGCTGATTCCGGGCATCGGCCGGGTGGTCAACGGTGCGCGGCGCTGGATCGGACTGTTCGTGATCAACCTGCAGCCGTCGGAAGTGATGAAGCTCGCCACCGTGCTGTACGTGGCCGACTACACGGTGCGCAAGTCGCACAAGCTGCACAGCCTCAAGGAAGGCTTCGCCCCGGTGTTCGGCGCCATGGTGGTGGTGGCCTTCCTGCTGTTGCGCGAGCCGGACTTCGGCGCGCTGATGGTGGTGATGAGCATCGCCATGGGTTTGCTGTTTCTCGGCGGCATCAACATGCGCATATTCACCGGGCTCGCCGGCATGGCGGCGGTGGCGGTGGCGCTGCTGATCGTCACCTCGCCGTACCGCCTGAAGCGGGTGCTGGGTTTTCTCGACCCGTGGGACGATCCCTACGGCAAGGGCTATCAGCTGTCGCACTCGCTGATCGCCTTCGGTCGCGGCGAATGGTTCGGCGTGGGGCTGGGGGCCAGCGTGGAGAAGCTGTTCTACCTGCCGGAGGCGCACACCGACTTCATCATGGCGGTGATCGCCGAGGAGTTCGGCTTCGTCGGCATCCTGGTGGTGATCGGGCTCTACGCCTGGATCGTGCGCCGGGCGTTCCACATCGGCGTGGAGTCGAAGAAGCTGGAGCGCTACTACCAGGCGCTGGTGGCGCAGGGCATCGGCATCTGGATCGGCATCCAGACCTTTTTCAACATCGGCGTGAACATGGGGTTGCTGCCGACCAAGGGCCTGACCCTGCCGCTGATGTCGTTCGGCGGCTCGGCGATGCTGTTGAACATGGTGGCGTTGGCGATCCTGCTGAGAGTGGATTTTGAAAATAGGCGAATTATGAGGGGCTATAAGGTTTAGCCCCTCATAAAGCCACGCTGGAGGCGTGGCCAGGTACGAAGTACCGTGTTCGCCTATTTCTGCGAAGCTGGCCAAGAGGCCAGCGTAGCTAAAACGGCGAATTATGAGGGGCTATAAGGTTTAGCCCGACTGTATGACGACAGAGACCAGGTCGGCCGCAGGCCGGCCGGAAGCAAGAAAGACGATGACGAAGCGAACGGTAATGGTGATGGCTGGTGGCACCGGGGGGCATATTTTCCCGGGCCTGGCCGTGGCGCACGAACTGCAGGCCCGAGGCTGGACGGTGTTCTGGCTCGGCGCTGCCGGCGGCATGGAAACCCGCCTGGTGCCCCAGCACGGTTTCGCCATCGAGACGGTGACGATCGGCGGCCTGCGCGGCAACGGCCTCAAGCGCTGGCTGCTGTTGCCGTTCACGCTGACGGCGGCGCTCGCCAAGACCACGGCGGTCATCTTCCGGCGCCGCCCGGATATCGCGGTCGGTTTCGGCGGTTATACCGGTTTCCCCGGCGGGTTGATGAGCCGGTTTTTTTGGAAGCCGCTGGTGATCCACGAGCAGAACTCGGTGGCCGGCCTGACCAACAAGCTGCTGGCCCGCATCGCCAACCGCACCTTGTTCGCCTTCCCCAGCGCGTTTCCCGGCCAGGGCGGGCTGGTAGGCAACCCGGTGCGCGCCGAGATCGCCGCCGTGGCGGCGCCGCAGCAGCGTTTTGCTGGGCGTAGCGGCCCGTTGCGCCTGCTAGTGGTGGGCGGCAGCCTGGGCGCCAAGGTGTTCAACGACACGCTGCCGCAGGCGCTGGCGCAGATCCCGCCCGAACGGCGGCCGCTGGTGGTGCATCAGGCCGGCGCCAAGCAGATCGAAGCCTTGAAGGACAACTATGCCAAGGCGGGGGTGAGCGCGGATTGCCGTGCCTTCATCGACGACATGGCGGCCGAGTATGCCGTCGCCGACCTGGTGATCTGCCGTGCCGGCGCGCTGACCGTGGCCGAGCTGGCGGCGGTGGGGGTGGGCAGCGTGCTGGTGCCGTACCCGTACGCGGTGGACGATCACCAGACTGGCAACGCGCGCTACCTGGCTGACGCCGGCGCCGCGCGGCTGTTGCCGCAGAGCGAGCTCAGCGTGGCCGGACTGGTGGAGCTGTTGACGCAACTGACGCGCGAGGACTGTCTGGCCATGGCCAGCAAGGCGCGCGAACTGGCCATCGTCGATGCGGCGCAGCGCGTCGCCGACGTGTGCGAGGCCCTGGTACAAGAATGACCGGCCGTTTTCCGGTGAAAGCGGCCCTGACGAGCGAGCAGCAATGAAACACAGAGTCAAACATATTCATTTCGTCGGCATCGGCGGTGTCGGCATGTGCGGCATCGCCGAGGTGCTGCTGAACCTCGGCTACACCGTGTCCGGTTCCGACATGGCGGAGAGTGCCGCCACCAAACGCCTCACGGCGCAGGGTGCCGAGGTGCATTTCGGTCACGACGCCGCCTACATGCAGGGCGCCGACGTGGTGGTGACCTCGACCGCGGTTAAGGCCGACAACCCCGAGGTGGTGGAAGCCAAGGCGCGCCACATCCCGGTGATCCCGCGCGCCATGATGCTGGCTGAGCTGATGCGCTTCAAGCAGGGCATCGCCATCGCCGGCACCCACGGCAAGACCACCACCACCAGCCTGACGGCCTCGGTGCTGGCCGCGGCCGGGCTCGATCCGACCTTCGTCATCGGCGGCAAGCTGACCGCCGCCGGCACCAACGCCAAGCTCGGTTCCGGCGAGTTCCTGGTGGCCGAGGCCGACGAGTCGGACGCCTCGTTCCTGCATCTGACGCCGGTGATGGCGGTGGTGACCAATATCGACGCCGACCACATGGATACCTACGAGCACAGCTTCGACAAGCTCAAGCAGGCCTTCGTCGACTTCCTGCACCGCCTGCCGTTCTACGGCCGCGCCGTGCTGTGCGTCGACGACGCCAACGTGCGCGAGATCCTGCCGCGCGTGACCAAGCCGGTGACCACCTACGGCTTTGCCGACGATGCCGACGTGCAGGCGGTCAACGTGCGTGCCGCCGGCGGCCAGATGCATTTCGACGTGGTGGCCAGAAACGGCAACGAGCTGCGCTTCCCGGTGGTGCTCAACCTGCCGGGGCGCCACAACGTGCTGAACGCCTTGTCGGCCATCGCCATCGGCCTGGAGTGCGGCGCCGAGGTGGCGTCGATCCAGCAGGGCCTGGCCGAATTCGCCGGCGTGGGCCGGCGCTTCCAGCGCTACGGCGAGGTGGCCTGTCCGTCCGGCGGGCACTTCACGTTGGTCGACGATTACGGCCACCATCCGGTGGAAATGGCCGCCACGCTGGCGGCGGTGCGCGGCGCCTTCCCGGACCAGCGCCTGGTGCTGGCGTTCCAGCCGCACCGCTACACCCGCACCCGCGACCTGTTCGAGGACTTCGTCAAGGTGCTGTCGACAGTGGACGTGCTGCTGCTGGCCGAGGTCTACGCCGCCGGCGAGGCGCCGATTGTCGCCGCCGACGGCCGCGCGCTGTCCCGCGCCGTGCGCGTCACCGGCAAGGTCGAGCCGCTGTTCGTCGAGGCCATCGCGGACCTGCCGCAGGCCATCCTCGACACGGTGCGCGACGGCGACGTGGTGATCACGATGGGGGCCGGCTCGATCGGCGCGGTACCGGGCAAGCTCGCGGCTCAACACTGAGCGGACAAACGGCAAGAGATGCCCGGCTGCGGGCGCACAAGGACAGACGATGAAGCAGTACGGAAAAGTGGCAGTGATGATGGGCGGTACCTCGGCCGAGCGCGAGGTGTCGCTGATGAGCGGCGGCGGCGTGCTCAAGGCGCTGCAGAGCCAAGGCGTGGACGCGCACGCCTTCGACCCGGCCGAGAAGCCGCTCTCGGCGCTGAAGGATGAGGGCTTCGAGCGCGTGTTCATCGCGCTGCACGGCCCGTTCGGCGAGGACGGCACGCTGCAGGGCGCGCTCGAGACCATGGGTGTGCCGTACACCGGCTGCGGTGTGATGGCCTCGGCCATCGGCATGGACAAGTGGCGCACCAAGCTGCTGTGGCAGGGCGCCGGCCTGCCGATCCCGGCCTTCGTGCTGCTCGCCGACGACAGCGATTTCGCCGCAGTGGAAGCCGAACTCGGCCTCCCGCTGTTCGTCAAGCCGGCCACCGAAGGCTCCAGCATCGGCGTGACCAAGGTGAAGCATCCGGGCGAGCTGCGCGCCGCCTACGAAGAGGCGCGCCGCTACGACAAGCTGGTGATCGCCGAGGCCTTCGTCGGTGGCGGCGAGTACACCTGCGCCATCATCGGCGACAAGGCGCTGCCGACCATCAAGATCGAGCCGGCCACCGAGTTCTACGACTACCAGGCCAAGTACTTCCGCGACGACACGGTGTACCGCTGCCCGTCCGGTCTGGCGCCGGAGGTGGAGCAGCGTGCGCGCGAACTGGCGCTGACCGCCTTCAATGTACTGGGCGGCCGCGGCTGGGGCCGGGTGGACTTCCTGATGGACGAGGCCGGCGGCATCTACCTCTTGGAGGTGAACACCGCGCCCGGCATGACCAGCCACAGCCTAGTGCCGATGGCGGCGCGGGTCGAGGGCCTGAGTTACGAGGAGCTGTGTCTGGCGATTCTGGACATGGCCCATGTGGGATAACCACCGGGCGCTCAGGACCCTGGCGAATGGGCTGCTGGGGGGCTCGGTGATGATGGTGCTGTACGCGGCAGGATTCTGGCTCACCCATTCGCCGGTGTTCCCGGTGAAGAAGATCCAGATCCAGGGCCAGATGAAGCGGGTGACGCCGGAGCAGTTGCGCTTCATTGCGGAACACGAGCTGTCCGGCACGTTCTTTACGCTGGACATCGACAAGACCCGGGCGGCGTTCGGCAAGCTGCCCTGGGTGCGCGAGGCCCAGGTGCGGCGCCAGTGGCCGGACACGCTGCAGATCGAGGTGGAAGAGCACGTGGCGATCGCCCGCTGGGGCGAGAACGGTCTGGTCAACACCCGCGGCGAATGGTTCGACGCCGCCAGCGACCAGCCGCTGCCGGTGCTGTACGGCCCGGCCGGGGCGCAGAAGGACATGGTCGTGATGCTGGCGGCGCTGAGGCCGATCCTGCAGCCGGCCGGCTTGAAACCGCAGCGCCTCTGGCTGTCGCCGCGCCGGGCGTGGCGGGTGGAGATGGATAACGGCGTGCAGGTGGAACTGGGACGCGGCGAAGTGGAAAAACGCGCCGCCGTGTTCGCCGCGCACTGGAAGGGGACGCTGGCCGTGCTGCCGTACCGCATCGAGAGCGTGGACATGCGTTACCCCAATGGATTCGCCGTGCGGATGCCCGATTACAAGGCGCCGCCGGCTCAGATACAGAAGCATTAAGCAGTTGGAGCGACAGGTGAGCAAACCAAGAGAAAGCAAGAACATGCTGGTTGGCCTCGACATCGGCACGTCGAAGATCGTGGCGATCGTCGCGGAAGTCCTCGAGGACGGACAGCTCAACATCATCGGCATGGGGCAGACCCCGTCGCGCGGTCTGAAGCGCGGCATGGTGGTCAACATCGAGTCCACCGTGCAGGCCATCCAGCGCGCGCTGGAAGAGGCCGAACTGATGGCCGACTGCAAGATCCACGAGGTATTCACCGGCATCGCCGGCAGCCATATCAAGAGCGTCAACTCGCACGGCATGGTGGCGATCAAGGACCGCGAGGTGATGCAGATGGACATCGACCGGGTGATCGAGACCGCGCGCGCGGTGACGATTCCGCCCGATCACCAGGTGCTGCACATCCTGACTCAGGAATACAGCATCGACGGTCAGGAAGGCGTGCGCGAGCCGCTGGGCATGAGCGGCGTGCGGCTGGAGGCCAAGGTGCACATCGTCACCGGCGCGGTGTCGGCGGCACAGAACGTCACCAAGTGCGTGCGGCGTTGCGGGCTGGAGACCTCGGACCTGGTGCTGCAGCCGATGGCGTCGGCGCTGGCGGTGCTGTCCGAGGACGAGAAGGATCTCGGCGTGTGCCTGATCGACATCGGCGGCGGCACCACCGACATCGCGGTGTACGCCAACGGCGCGATCCGCCACACCGCGGTGATCCCGATCGCCGGCGACCAGATCACCAACGACATCGCCATGGCCTTGCGCACCCCGACCAAGGAGGCCGAGGACATCAAGATCCAGCACGGCGTGGCGCTGGTCAGCCTGGCCGATCCGGGCCAGATGATCGAAGTGCCGGGCGTGGGCGAGCGCGGGCCGCGCCAGATGTCGCGCGCGACGCTGGCCGAAGTGATCGAGCCGCGCGTAGAGGAACTCTTTCAATTGGTCCAGCAGGAGCTGCGCCGTTCCGGTTTCGAGGAAATGCTGTCGTCCGGCGTGGTGCTGACCGGCGGCGCCAGCCTGATGCCGGGCATGGTGGAACTGGCCGAAGAGGTGTTCCACCTGCCGGTGCGCATCGGCGTGCCGAAGTACGTCGGCGGCCTGGCCGAGGTGGTGAAGACGCCGCGCTTCTCCACCGGGGTCGGCCTGCTGCTGCACGGCAAGGAGCAGATTCACAGCAGCTACGCGGGGAACAAGACCGAGTCCGCCGGGCTCGGCCAGATGTTCTCGCGCATGAAGGCATGGTTTGCCGGCAATTTCTAAAGCCGGAGCAGGACGGGCAGCAGTACAACGTTTGGGTTAGCTCATCTTTATTGAGGAGAGGGAAAATGAGCACGATGGTATTCGAAGTGATGCAGGAGACCGCCCAAGAGGCGGTCATCAAGGTGATCGGCGTCGGCGGCGGCGGATGCAACGCCATCGACAACATGATCGACAACAATGTGCGCGGCGTCGAGTTCATCTGCGCCAACACCGACGCCCAGGCCTTGAAGCGCAACCGCGCGTCGCAGAAGCTGCAGCTGGGCACCAATCTGACCAAGGGCCTGGGCGCCGGCGCCAATCCGGAAGTGGGCCGCAGTGCCGCGCTGGAAGACCGCGAGCGCATCGCCGAGATGCTGCGCGGTTCCAATATGGTGTTCGTCACCGCCGGCATGGGCGGCGGCACCGGCACCGGGGCGGCCCCGGTGGTGGCCGAGGTGGCGCGCGAGCTGGGCATCCTGACCGTGGGCGTGGTGACGCGTCCGTTCGACCACGAGGGCAAGCGCCAGAAAGTGGCGCAGAACGGCATCGAGGACCTGAAGAAGCACGTCGATTCGCTGATCGTGATCCCCAACGAGAAGCTGATGGAAGTGCTGGGCGAAGACGTCACCATGCGCGAAGCGTTCCGCGCCGCCGACGACGTGCTCAAGGGCGCCGTGGCCGGCATCGCCGAAGTGATCACCTGCCCGGGCCTGATCAACGTCGACTTCGCCGACGTGCGCACCGTGATGGGCGAGATGGGCCTGGCGATGATGGGCTCCGCCTACGCTTCCGGTATCGACCGCGCCCGCGTCGCCGCCGAGCAGGCCGTGGCCAGTCCGCTGCTCGACAACATCACGCTGGAAGGCGCGCGCGGCGTGCTGGTGAACATCTCCACCGCGCCAGGTTGCCTGAAGATGAGCGAGTATCGCGAGATCATGGGCATCGTGCGCCACTACGCCGACGAGGAGGCGCAGATCAAGTTCGGCACCGCCGAGGTGGAAGACATGCCGGAAGACACCATCCGCGTGACACTGATCGCCACCGGCCTCGGCAGCAAGAAAGCCGCGCCGCGCGAAGAGCGCCCGGAGTACATCAAGATCGTCAAGACCGGCACCGACGACCGCGTCGGCGACACGCTGAACTACGACGACTTCGATACCCCGGCCATCATGCGCCAGCGCGGCCGCCGTACCCCGACCTCGACCGACTTCTCCAATCCGGAGGTGAGCGAGTCGTATGACATCCCGGCCTTCCTGCGCAAGCAGGCGGACTGATTGTCATTGGCTATCCGTATGGTCGGATCAATCAATAAAGCATGGCAACCGGCTGTGCTAGAATGAGCGCGTCCGGATAGCAGGTGGGAAGTCAGTGATGATATTGCAGCGCACGCTACGACAAGCGATTAGCGCCACGGGCGTCGGTTTGCATTCCGGCGAGCGGGTGAAGCTCACCCTGCTGCCTGCCGCGCCCGACAGCGGGATCGTATTCCGTCGCACCGACTTGCCCGGGTCGGAAGACGTGAAGGTGGATCCCTCGCTGGTGAACGACACGCGCCTCTCCTCCACGCTGGTCACCCCGACCGGCGTGCGTGTCGGCACCATCGAACACCTGATGTCGGCCTTTGCCGGGCTCGGCATCGACAACCTGGTGGTGGAGGTGACCGCTGCGGAAATGCCCATCATGGACGGCTCCGCGGCGCCCTTCATCTACCTCCTGCAGTCCGCCGGCATCGTCGAACAAGCGGTGCCCAAGCGCTTCATCCGGGTGCTGAAGCCGGTCGAGGTGGTCGACGGCGACAAGTGGGTCAAACTGGAGCCGTACGACGGCTTCAAGGTGCAGCTCGCCATCGAGTTCAACCATCCAGCGTTCAACCGCGCGCCGCAGACAGTCGAGATCGACTTCGCCCGCCGCTCCTACATCGACGAGATCAGCCGCGCGCGCACCTTCGGCTTCATGCACGAGGTCGAGTACATGCGCCAGCACGGCCTGGGTCTCGGCGGCAGCCTCGACAACGCCATCGTCATCGACGACGAGTACGTGCTCAACCCGGAGGGGTTGCGCTTTCCAGACGAGTTCGTGCGCCACAAGATTCTCGACGCCATCGGCGACCTGTACATCGTCGGCCATCCGCTGATCGCGGCGTTCTCCGGCCGCAAGTCCGGCCACGCGCTCAACAACCAGCTGCTGCGCACCCTGCTGGCCACGCCGGGCGCCTGGGAATACGTCAGCTTCAGCGACCCGGCCGAGGTGCCGTCGAGCTTCCACCGTCTGCCCGAGGTGGCCTGATGTTCCCCGCCCCATTCATGGCGGGGGAGCCGGTCCAAAGCGGGCGCGGCTGATGCTGTGGGCGTTGCGGCTGTGGCTGTACGGGGCCATCCTGATCCTCGGCTGGGCGCTGATCAGCTACGCGCTGACGCGCAACCGCGACTACCTGCACCGCGCCGGCCGGCTGATCCGCTGGTCCGGCCTGTTGGCGGGGGCGATCACCGTCTTCTGGCTGATTGCGCGTTTCCTGCGCTAGTCCCACACTCTCATTCCTGACCGGTTTCGTGCCGGCCGTCGGCCGCTCTGGTCTGCCGTGCCGTCCCACCCATTTCCCAGGAGACCCCCGTGTCCGAACTGACCCATTTCGACTCCCAAGGCCAGGCCCACATGGTGGACGTCGGCGCCAAGGGCGAGAGCCGCCGCCGTGCCGTGGCCGAAGGCGTGATCCGCATGCAGCCCGCCACCTTCGCGCTGATCCGCGACGGCGGCCACAAGAAGGGCGACGTGCTCGGCATCGCGCGCATCGCCGCCATCATGGCGTCCAAGCGCACCGCCGAGCTGATCCCGCTGTGCCACCCGATCGCGCTGACCCGCGTCGCCGCCGAGTTCACCCTGCTCGAGGCCGAGTCGGCGGTGCGCCTCGAGGTGACGGCGGAGACGGTCGGCCGTACCGGCGTCGAGATGGAGGCGCTGACCGCGGTCAACGTCGGCTTGCTGACCATCTACGACATGTGCAAGGCGGTGGACCGCGGCATGGAGATCGGCGGCGTGCGCCTGCTGGAGAAGGAGGGCGGCAAATCGGGGCACTGGAAGGCGTGAGAGGTGCCTGAGCGCTCTGTTCCGGCTGATGTTGCCGGCGGCGCAGCCGACCCCGGCGCGGTCGTAAAGCGCTCCGGGGCAGGGGCGTCCAGGCTACGTCTCAGTCGTGCAGTTCGGTCAGCGCGGTGCGCTGGGGGTCGGCCTCGCGGCTGACCAAGAGCACCGCGCCCAGGATCAGCATGCCCCCCAGCATCTGCGACAGGCCGATCGGCTCGCCCAGCAGCGCCCAGGCCAAGAGGATGGTCACCACCGGCTCGGCGGTGGAGACCAGCGAGGCGCGCGTCGCGCCGATTTTTTCCAGCCCGTGGAGGAACAGCGCCACCGCCGCCACGGTGCACAGCAGTGCCATCGTCACGATGGCCAGCCAGCCCTGTGTCGACTGCGGCGGCGTCCAGCCTTGCCAAGCTATCTGCACGGCGTAGCTGGCGGTGGCGGACAGCGTCACCACGCAGGCGGCCGCCAGCGGATCGGTGCCGGCGGTGAAGCGGCTGCCGGCCA
The DNA here is from genome assembly GCF_000527175.1 of Pseudogulbenkiania sp. MAI-1. Classification (NCBI taxonomy): domain Bacteria; kingdom Pseudomonadati; phylum Pseudomonadota; class Betaproteobacteria; order Neisseriales; family Chromobacteriaceae; genus Pseudogulbenkiania; species Pseudogulbenkiania sp. MAI-1. Next base: position 226,956 of record NZ_AZUR01000001.1, read on the forward strand.
GGATGTACAGCGAGTAGATCAGTGCCGCGCCGATGCCCAGCAGCAGGCCCAGCGGCCGGGCCGAGAATTCCAGGCCGATGGTCACCGCCAGCCCCGACAGCGCCAGCAGCAGGGCGATCAGGCGCAGGCTGGTCAGGCGCTCGCCCAGCAGCATCGACAGCAGCAGCACCAGTACCGGGTAGAGGTAGAGCAGCAGTGCCACGGTGCCGGCCGAGGCGTGGTTCAGCGCGTTGAAATAGCAGGCGGACATGCCGGCGTAGCCCAGCGCGCCCATCAGCACTAGCGCCAGCAGTGGGCGGCCCGTCGGCCAGGGCAGCCGGCGCAGCCGTACCCACGGCAGCAGCACCAGCCCGGCGATGGCGAAGCGCAGCAGCAACAGTGTGGCGGGGGAGGTGCCGTCGGCGTAGGCGAAGCGGGCCAGGATGGCCATGGCGCCGAAGGCGACGGCGGAGAGCAGGACCTGGATCAGGCCGATCAGGAAGGGTGACATTCGGGCAGCATTGGGTCGAAAAACGATCCCGCCATGCTGCCCGTTTTTCAGCGGGATGTCATGGGGCCGCTGGCGGCCTCAGCGCCACGGCGCCTTGCGCAGCATCGCCACGGCCTTGTCCGGGGACTTCGGCGCCCAGTTGTCCTGGCACAGGTTCTCGTGCAGGCGGCGGCGCATCAGGTCATCGTGCTCGATGGCGCGCCAGACCGGTTTCATCGACTCGATCCAGCGCCGGTTGACGGTGTCGCCGAAGGCATAGGTCCGGTACTGTTTCTGCCGGCACTGCAGGCCTTCCGCGCTGAGGTTGACCGCGCCGGAAGGGCTGACCACCTTGACCACGTAACGCACCACCTGGCCGTCCGGCACGGTGACGCTCTTGGCGTCGACGAAGTACTGGTTGTTCAGCGTATGGTGCACGAAGAAGCCGACCCAGTCGGCCTCGGCCGGGTAGGTCGGCAGGGTGTAGTCGGTTTCCTGCCAGGGCTGGTCGTCGTCGCTGGCATAGGTGGAATAGGTGCGCTTGTTGTCGCCGGCGCTGGCAGTAGCCATCGTGCCGGCGAGCAGCAGCAGCGTGATCAGTCGTTTCAAAGAGGTCTCCCGTGGGGCTGGAGCGGGCGCAGGCTATAGTGCCGGCGGCCGGCTTCGCGGCCGGCCATGCTCCAGGTCAATTCCGAAAAGTGTACATCGCCGCGGCCGGCCACGGTCAACAGCATGGAGCTGCGCGTGCCGTAGTCGCGGCTCTTGATGAAGATGGGCGCCAGCAGTTTTTCCAGGGCGAGCCCGACGCCGCTGTTGGGCAGGTGCTCGACCGGCGGCATGCCGTCGTCGGCCAGCCAGCGAAAGGCCTCGGCTTCGGACGGCGGGCGGGCGAGGCCGCGCAGTCGTTCGGCGAGCCGCTGCGCCTTGGGCCACGGCGTGTCCAGCGTGGCGTTGGACAGGGTGTGGATGCCCGGCGTGAGGCGGATCAGCCGGGCGCCGCGGCTATGGAAGTGGTAGAGGTCGTCGAGCTGGCCGAACAGCAGGTTGAACGGCGCGTAGCGGCCGTGCTCGGCCTTGAGCCAGGCGGCGAACGCCAGCGCGCTGTCCGCGCCTGTGACGAAGCGGGTGACCAGCTCGCCGCGCGTGCGTTCGCCGCGGCGCGCCTGGCCTTCGCGGATATTGGTGACCGCGGCGAAGCGGCCGCGCCTGTCCACGGCGAGCCAGCTGCCGCCGCCTTTCAGATCGCGCCCGCCCAGGGTGTCCGGGTGCTCCGGCGCCCACCAGTCGAGCGGGGCCGACGGGCGCGCGTAGTATTCGTCGCGGTTGGCGAGCAGCACCAGCGGGCCGAGGGCGGCGGTCTTGTAGGCGAGGGCGATCAGGCACATGGTCGGCGTCTGTTTGAGCGGGCGGGCGGAACCAGGCTTGGGGCCGTGCCCGACACGGCGTAAAATAACCGGATTATTGTAACGTGAATGGCGCGGAGAAGCCGCTATGCAGCCAGACAGACTGATCGACCTTTCCGGACTGAATTGTCCGCTCCCCATCCTGCGCTCGAAGAAGGCCCTGGCCGAGATGGACAGCGGCACGGTGCTGGAGGTGATCGCCACCGATCCCGGCGCGCCCAAGGATTTCGAGGCGTTCTGCCGCCAGACCGGCAACGCCCTGCTGGTCTCGGAAACCACGGCGGAAGGCAAGTTCCGCATGGTGATCCGCCGCAAGTGAGCGCCCACGGCAAAATTGTTATACCATAACATTTTGCCGATCCGCCGACCCATCCTGTGTCCTGCGCCCCGAGGTTGCCGGACCCGACCGAGAAAGACCTGCCCGTGAAGCTGACCCTGACCCGCCCCGATGACTGGCACCTGCACGTCCGCGACGATGCCGCCCTGGCGGCGGTGCTGCCCGATACCTGTCGCCAGATGGGCCGCGCCATCATCATGCCCAACCTCAAGCCGCCGGTGACCACGGTGGAGGCCGCCGCCGCCTACCGCGAGCGCGTGCTCGCCGCGCGCCCCGCCGGCAGCGCCTTCGAACCACTGATGACGCTGTACCTGACCGACAACACTTCGGCCGAGGAAGTGAAGAAGGCCAAGGCCAGCGGCTTCGTGCACGGCGTGAAGCTGTACCCGGCCGGCGCCACCACCAACTCCGACGCCGGCGTCACCAGCATCGACAAGGCGATGCCGGCGCTCGAGGCGATGGCCGAGATCGGCCTGCCGCTGCTGGTACACGGCGAGGTGACCGATCCGGCGGTGGACGTGTTCGACCGCGAGGCGGTGTTCATCGAGCGCGTGTTCCAGCCGCTGATGGCGCGCCTGCCGCAATTGAAAGTGGTGTTCGAGCACATCACCACCAAGGACGCCGCCGAGTACGTCGCCGCGGCGCCGGCCAACGTCGCCGCCACCATCACCGCGCATCACCTGCTGATGAACCGCAACGCCCTCTTCGCCGGCGGCATCCGCCCGCATCACTATTGCCTGCCGGTGTTGAAGCGCGAGCTGCATCGCCAGGCGCTGGTCAAGGCGGCGACTTCGGGCAGCACCAAGTTCTTCCTCGGCACCGACAGCGCGCCGCACGCCCGCCACACCAAGGAGAACAGCTGCGGCTGCGCCGGCATGTACACCGCCAACGCCGCCATCGAGCTCTACGCCGAGGCGTTCGAGGCGGCCGACGCGCTGGACAAGCTGGAGGGCTTCGCCAGCTTCCATGGCCCCGATTTCTACGGCCTGCCGCGCAACGCCGATACCATCACGCTGGTGAAGGAGAGCTGGACGGTGCCCGCCAGCCTGCCCTACGGCGACCACGAGCTGGTGCCGCTGCGCGCCGGCGAGACCATCGGCTGGAAGCTGCTCTGAGCGGTTTTCCGCCTGCTGACCGTCCCCCGAAGCCCGGACCCGTCCGGGCTTTTTTACGCCTGTCACGAGTGCGCCCGAAATGAACCATACTGTGCTTATCAATACTGGGCAAATCATGCGGAGTGGCCGATCACGATGCGCGTCACGGCTTACATGGCACTGGTCCTGCTGCTCGCCGCGTGCGGCGGCAAGGAACAGGCGGGGAAGGAGACAGGCGGCGGCAAGTCGGCGCTCAACATCAGCACGCTGACGGTGGCGCCGCGCGCGCTGGCCGAGACCGTGCGGGTGTACGCCGAGGTCGAGGCCGCGGTGGCGCCGGAGGTGGCAGCCGAGGTCAGCGGGCGGATCACCGCGGTGCTGGTGGAGGAGGGGCAGCAGGTCCGTGCCGGCCAGCCGCTGGCGCGGCTCGATGCGGCCAACCTCGCCGATGCCAGGCACATGGCCGAGGCCGAGGTCGAGCGGCTGCAGGCGCTGGTGGTGCAGCAGATGTCGCAGGTTAAGCGTGACAGTATGCTGGTCGAGCGCGGCTTCATTTCGCCGTCGGCGATGGAGTCGTCGTCGTCCGCCCTGGCGGCGCTGCAGCAGCAGCTGGAGGCGGCGGAGTCGGCCGCGGCGATCAAGCGGCGCGATGCCGGCAAGGCGGTGATCGTCGCGCCACTTTCCGGCCAGCTCGAGGCGCGACTGGTCAGCGTGGGCGATTTCGTCGGCGTCGGCAAGGTGCTGTTCCGCATCAACGCCAGCGGCGCGCGCCGCGTCAAGCTGGCGGTGGGGGGCGAGGCCGGGGAGCGGTTGCAGCCGGGGCAGGCGCTGCGATTGAGCGACGGCAGCCGGACGGCCGAGGTCAAGCTGAGCGAGGTGCGCGCCGGTTTCGATGCGGCCAGCCGCTCGCGCGTGGCCTACGCGCCGTTACCGGCCGATACGCCGTGGCGTGTCGGCGACGCGCTCGACGGCGAGCTGACGCTGTCGCGAAAAACCGCGCTGGCGGTGCCGCTGCCGGCGGTGGTCGAGCGCCCCAAGGGCATGGTGGTGTACGTGGTCAAGGACGGCCGGGCGCGCGAGCGCGCGGTGTCCACCGGCTTGGGGTCGGGCGACTGGGTGGAGATCGTCTCCGGCCTGAAGGCGGGGGAGACGGTGGCGGTGGACGGAGCCGGCTTCCTGTCGGACAAGGCCAAGGTCAAGCCGGTCGAGGCCGTTGACGGCAAGCCGGCGGCCGGGGGAGGGTAGCTCCGGTGCTACACCTGATCGAGCTGTTCGTACGGCGCCATGTGCTGGCCTTTGTGCTGTCGGCGGTGGTGGCGTTGTTCGGCGTGGTGGCCTACCAGCGCATCGGGGTGGACCGCTACCCGGCCATCGAGCAGCCGGTGCTGACGGTTACCACTCGTCTGCCCGGCGCCTCGCCCGAGGTGATCGACCAGAGCGTGACCCAGCTCATCGAGGCCGCGGTCAACAGTGTGCCCGGCATCGACATCCTCGATTCCACCTCGTATACCGGGCGTTCCTCGGTGACCATCCTGTTCGACCTCGACAAGAACATCGACGTGGCGTTCGCCGAGGTGCAGGCCAAGATCGAGCAGGTGCGCCGCAGCCTGCCCGAGCAGGCCGAGTCGCCGGTGATCAGCAAGACCGACGACAACGCCGCGCCCATCCTGTTCCTGGCCCTGACTGGCGACCGCACCGAACGCGAGCTGTTCCGTTTTGCCGACACCGTGCTCAAGAAGCAGTTGGAAACCATCGACGGCGTGGGCGAGGTCAGCATCCGCGGCCGCGGCGAGCGGCTGATCCGGGTCGAACTCGACCCGGTGCAGCTGGCAGCGTACAAGCTGACCGCGCGCGATGTGCAGGCCGCCTTCGAGCGCGAGCACCGTCAGGAGGCGGGCGGCTATCTGATTGCCGGGCCGCGCGAGTACCTGGTCGATCTCGACCAGGAGTTCCACCGCGTCTCGGCCCTGAAGGGGCTGGTGATCGGCTGGTACGGGCAGGCGCCGGTCAAGCTGGGCGACGTGGCGCGGGTGGTGGACGGCGAGGCCGACGTGCGCATGCTGAGCCGCTTCAACCGCCAGCCCAGTGTCAGCATCGGCATCGTGCGCATCCCCAACACCAATACCGTGGCCATCGTCGACGCGGTGCTGAGCCGGATCGACCGTGAGATCCGGCCGACGTTGCCGCCGGGGCTAACGCTGTCGATCGCCGCCAATTCCGCCGATTTCATCCGCGAGATGGTGCATGCGTTGCAGGAGCACCTGCTTGAGGGTACGGTGCTGGCGGCGCTGGTGGTGTGGGGCTTCCTGCGCAACTGGCGCGCCACGCTGATCGTGGCGCTGGCGATCCCGGTGTCACTGCTGGGCGCCGTCGCGGTGATGTATTTCCTCGGCTACACCTTCAACGCCATTTCGCTGTTGGCGCTGCTGCTCCTGATCGGGGTGGTGGTCGACGACGCCATCGTGGTGCTGGAGGCCATCCACCGCCGCGAGGAGAACGGCGAGGAGCCGCTGCCGGCGGCGATCCACGGCACGCGCGAGGTGGTGTTCGCGGTGGTGGCGGCTACCTTGTCGCTGGTGGCGATCTTTCTGCCGGTGGTGTTCCTGTCGAGCACCGTCGGCCGGCTGTTCAATACCTTCGCCGTGGTGGTGTCGTGCGGGGTGCTGGTGTCGCTGCTGGTGGCGGTGACGCTGACACCGATGCTGTGCTCGCGCTTCCTCAAGGCCCAGCCGCGTCATGGCCGGGTGTTCCGCGGCTTCGAGCAGGTGTTCGAGGGCATGGAGCACGGCTACAAGGCGCTGCTGTCCTGGGCCCTGCATCACCCGTGGAGCGTGCTGATCGGCACCGCACTGCTGGTGGCGGCGGGGCTGACCTCGTTCACCCTGCTCAAGGTCGAGTTTTATCCCAAGGAGGACGAGGGACGCTTCCAGATGTCGCTGAAGGTGCCGGTCGGTGCCAGCCTGGCGTACAACGACGCGCGCACCCGGCTGATCGAGAAGAAGCTGGCCAAGATTCCCGAAGTGGACGCGGTGCTGGCCTTGGTCGGCGGCTCTGGCGGCCGCAATGCCTACGAGACGCGGCTGGTGGTCAGGCTCAAGCCGCGCGAAGAGCGCACGCGCACCCAGGAGGCGGTGATGAAGGAGGCGCGCAAGAAGGCGCAGGGCGTGCCGGGGGTCAAGGTCAACGCCTATCCCTACCCGCGGGCCGGCGAGGGCAGCGGCGGACAGTTCAAGTTCAACGTGGTCGGGCCGGAGCTGGCGCAGGTCGGCCGGCTGGCGGATGGCTTTGCCGAGCGGCTGGCGAACTATCCCGAGCTTGGCAGCTTCGACCGCCGCGCCGAGAACCGCCTGCCGATGCTGACGCTCGCGGTGCGGCGCGAGGCGGCGGCACGCGCCGGGCTGTCCACGGCCGACGTGCTGGAGGCGCTGAACCTGCTGACCGCCGGGGCCGAGGTGGGCAATTTCTCCGATGGCGACGGCAACCGCTACGAGATCCGCGTCAAGGCCGCCGAGGCTGCCCTGACCCGGCCGCAGGACCTCGAGTCGGTCTACCTGCGCAACGCCGCCGGCACCCTGGTGCCGCTGGCCGGCGTGGCCCAGGTGCAGCACCGGCTGGGACCGACGCAGATCAGCCGCATGGGCCAGATGTATTCGGTGGGGCTGACCAGTTCCCCCGAACTGCCGCTGGCCGAGGCCATGCAGCTGGTACGCCGTGAAGCGGCGGGTTTTTTGCCGTCGGGCTACCGCATCGAGTTCCTCAGCGAGGCGCGCGAACTGGAGCGTACCGGCGGCGAGCTGGTGGCGGTGTTCGTGCTGGCCTCGCTGATGCTGTACCTGATCCTCGCCGCCCAGTTCAACAGTTTCCGCCAGCCGGCGCTGATCATGCTGGCCGAGCCGCTGGCGCTGGTGGGCGGGCTTCTGGCCTTGTGGCTGACCGGCCAGACGCTGAACGTCTACTCGGTGATCGGGCTGGTGCTGTTGATCGGGCTGGTGGCCAAGAACGGCATCCTGCTGGTGGACGTCACCAACCAGTACCACATGCAGGGGCTGACGGTGGACGAGGCCTTGCGGGTGAGCTGCCCGATCCGCTTGCGCCCGGTGCTGATGACCACGCTGACCGTGATCCTGGCGATGCTGCCGGCCGCCTTCGGCCTGGGGGCGGGGGCCGAGACCAACGGCCCGCTCGCCATCGCGGTGATCGGCGGACTGATCTTCTCGACCGTGCTGACGCTGCTGATCATTCCCTGCGGCTACCTGCTGCTGGAGCGCCATGGCTTGCGGCATTGACGTCGTCATGGTGCCGCTCGCCGGCCGGGCAGGCTCGCGCATCGCACTAAGTAACTGATTCTTATCTACGAATTTCGGAGAATCCGACGCGGTATCGTGTTGTTCAACGTATAACAAACACGCATATATATTGTCATTTACTGAATGGATGTGATGTTTGAACTGTGAAATACTCCTGCCACCATTCGAGGGTGGGCTCGATATCCCGAGCACCCCCCGGGGCGTAGCGACCGGCTGTTCGCCGATAGAGCGGACGACGGCTCGATGCAAGGCCCGCTCAGTCAGGGCTGCTAACAGGAGAATAGTGCATGAGAAAAACGATGATGCTTCACGCAATGACGGTATCCGTAGCGCTGGCACTGGCCGGCGCATCGGGTGTGGCGCTGGCGGCCAAGGTGCCGGCCGGGGTGCAACTGGACGCCAAGCAGGAGCTGGTGCGCAACAACGGCTCCGAGACCGAGTCGCTGGACCCGGCGCTGGCCGAGTCGGTCGGTGCCAACAACCTGACTCGCGACCTGTTCGAAGGCCTGACCGCCACCGACGCCGAGGGCAAGGTGGTGCCGGGTGTGGCCGAGTCCTGGAAGCAGAAGGATCCGACCACCTGGGTGTTCAGCCTGCGCAAGAACGCCAAGTGGTCCGACGGCACGCCGGTGACCGCCGACGACTTCGTGTACGGCATTCGTCGTTTCCTCGATCCCAAGACCGCCTCGCCGTACGCCACCACCTACGGCATCTTCCTGCTCAACGGCAAGGAAGCCGCCGAAGGCAAGAAGCCGACCAGCGAGGTCGGTGTCAAGGCGCTGGACAAGTACACCCTCGAGATCAAGACCCCGTACCCGGTGGCCTTCCTGCCGGAGCTGGTGTCCAACAACCAGCTCGGTCCGCAGCCCAAGGCCGCCATCGACAAGTTCGGCAAGGACTGGACCAAGCCGGGCAAGCTGGTCAGCAACGGCGCCTTCGTGCTGAAGGACTGGCAGGTCAACAGCAAGATCGTGCTGGAAAAGAACCCGCAGTACTGGGACGCCAAGAACGTCCAGCTGAACAAGGTGACCTATCTGCCGGTGGAAGACGGCTTCGCCGACGTCAAGCTGTTCCAGTCCGGCGAGAACGACTGGGTGTACCAGCTGCCGCCGGGCACCTACGACAAGTACAAGGCCGAATACCCGAAAGACATCAAGAACGCTCCGATGCTCGGCCTGCGCTACTACGGCTTCAACAACAAGGACCCGCTGTTGAAGGACGTGCGCGTGCGCAAGGCGCTGTCGATGGTGATCGACCGCGACATCCTGTCCAAGAAGATCACCGCCGACGGACAGGCTCCGGCCTACAGCGTGATCGTCAAGGGCACCGCCGGTGCCGACGTGACCAGCTACGACTGGGCCAGCTGGCCGATGGCCAAGCGCGTGGCCGAGGCCAAGAAGCTGCTGGCCGAAGCCGGCGTGCAGCCGGGCACCAAGGTCAAGTTCGCCTACAACACCAGTGAATATCACAAGAAGATGGCGATCTTCGCCGCTTCGGAATGGAAGACCAAGCTCGGCCTGAACACCGACATGGAAAGCATGGAGTTCAAGGTGCTGCTGAAGAAGCGTCACGACGGCGAGTACCAGATCGGCCGTAACGGCTGGGTGGCCGACTACAACGACGCCACCACCTTCCTCGCGCTGGTGCAGTGCGGCAACGACCAGAACGACAACTTCAACTGCAACCCGAAAGCCGAAGAGCTGATCAAGCAGGGCAACCAGTCGCTCGATCCGGCCAAGCGCAAGCAGCTCCTGACCCAGGCCACCAAGATGATCATGGACGACTACCCGGCGCTGCCGCTGCTGCAGTACACCGTGCCGCGCCTGGTGAAGTCCTACGTCGGCGGCTACTCCACCAAGAACCCGATGGACCGCTATCGCAGCAAGGACCTGTACATCATCAAGCACTGAGAACCCACTTCATCAGACGGCTGCGCCTGCGCATCTTGAGCTCGTAGGATGGGTGAAGGCACTCTGTGCCGGAACCCATCGGCATCGATCGATGGGTTTCGCTTTGCTCCACCCATCTACGCTTCCGGCAGCGCTCAACCTGCTTGGGCTCGCTCGTCTACTGAACGGGTTCTACGCTTGAGATGAGGTTCCGGGGAGGCCGCCAGGCCTCCCGACCGGCTCGCCGCCCTGCCTGAGGGCGGCGGCCGGTGTCCGTCGGCGCGATTTTCCTGTCCTTGCTCCGTATCCTGCGGCGCGGCCGGTGACGGCCTGTGCCGGGTCGGCGCATGGCCGGAGCGCGCGACGCGTGTTTCAAGGAGATGCTCCATGTGGTCTTACGCTTTCCGCCGCGTGCTGATGACGATCCCGACCCTGCTCGTCGTCATCACCGTCTGTTACCTGATGCTGCATGCCACCCCTGGCGGGCCGTTCGACGGCGAACGCAAGGTGTCGGAGGCAGTGCTGGCCAACCTGCAGGCCAAGTACCACCTCGACATGCCCTTGTGGCAGCAATACCTGTATTACCTGAAGGGCCTGTTGCAGGGCGACCTGGGCGCCTCGTTCCGCTACGCCGACTGGAGCGTGAACGACCTGGTGGCCAAGGCCCTGCCGGTGTCGGCCACGATCGGTGGCGGCTCGCTGCTGATCTCGGTGGTGATCGGCGTCGGCCTCGGCATCGTCGCCGCGCTGCGCCAGAACAGCCTGGTCGATTACCTGGTGATGCTGATCGGCAATATCGGCAGCGCCTTTCCGTCGTTCGTGATCGGCCCGGTGCTGATCATGGTGTTCGCGATCTGGCTTGGCGTGGCGCCGGCCGGCGGCTGGAACGACTTCGACGTGCGCTACATGCTGCTGCCGATGGCCTTGCTGACCTTCATCAACGTCTCGACCATCGGCCGGGTGATGCGCGGCAGCCTGATCGAGGTGCTGAACAGCAACTTCATCCGTACCGCGCGCGCCAAGGGGCTGCCGCTCTCCACCATCGTGTTCCGCCACGCGCTGAAGCCGGCGCTGCTGCCGGTGGTGTCGGTGCTGGGGCCGCTGGCGATCTCGTCGATCACCGCCGCGGTGGTGACCGAGTCGGTGTTTTCCTTGCCCGGCATCGGCAAGCTGATCGTCAACGGCGCCGCCAACCGCGACTACACCCTGGTGCTGGGGCTGGTGGTGCTGGTGACCGTGGTCGCCGTGGTACTGAACCTGCTGGTCGACCTGGCCTACGCGCTGCTCGACCCGAAAATCCGTTATTGAGCGAGGAATCGTGATGCTGTTCCAACGCAAACAATCGGCGCTGGCCGCGGTGCTCGACGGCGCCGCCACCGTGGCACCGGTCGAGGGGCGCAGCCCCTGGGTCGACGCCCGCCACCGCTTCCTGCGCAACAAGGCCGCCGTGGCAAGTCTGGTGATCCTGACCCTGATCACGCTGGCCTGTATCGTCGGGCCGCTGCTCCTGCCCAACGCCTTCGACGACACCGACTGGGACGCCATGAGCGTGGCGCCGACGCTGCAGGGCTGGCACTGGTTCGGCACCGACGAGTTGGGGCGCGACCTGTTGGTGCGCTGCCTGATCGGCGGGCGCATTTCGTTGATGGTGGGGCTGATGGCGACCATCGCCTCGGTCACCATCGGCATCGTCTGGGGCGCCACCGCCGGTTTCTTCGGCGGCAAGGTCGATTCGCTGATGATGCGCCTGGTGGACATGATGTACGCCGTGCCCTACTTGCTGATCGCGATCCTGATGGTGACGCTGTTGGGGCGCGAGTTTTCCCTGGTGGTGCTGACCATCACGGTGTTCTCGTGGATGGACATGGCGCGTGTGGTGCGCGGCCAGACGCTGTCGATCCGCTCCAAGGAGTTCATCGAGGCGGCCCGCGCCATCGGCGTGCCGACGCGGCAGCTGATCTTCCGCCACGTGGTGCCGAACCTGCTGGGGATCGTGGTGATCTACACCACGGTGACGGTGCCGGGCGTGATCCTGACCGAGTCGGTGCTGTCCTTCCTCGGTCTTGGGGTGCAGGAACCGATGACCAGCTGGGGCGTGCTGATTGAGGACGGCGTCGGGGTGATGGAGACCACGCCGTGGATCCTGCTGTTCCCGGCCGGGTTGCTGTCGCTCACGCTGTACTGCGCCAACTACGTCGGGGACGGCCTGCGCGATGCGCTGGACCCGAAAGACCGCTGAGCCGGAGAACGAGATGTCACAGTTGCAAGTAAATAATCTTGGCGTGCGCTTTGCCACGCTGGACGGCGAGGTGCAGGCGGTCAACGGCGTCAGCTTCGAGCTGGAGCGCGGCCAGACCCTGGGGATCGTCGGCGAGTCCGGCTCCGGCAAGAGCCAGAGCGTGCTGGCGATGATGGGGCTCCTGGCGAAGAACGGCCTGGCCAGCGGAGAAGCGCTGTACCAGGGCAAGAACCTGCTGACGATGAGCCCGCGCGAACTCAACCGCATCCGCGGTAACCGCGTGTCGATGATCTTCCAGGACCCGATGACCTCGCTCAATCCCTACCTGACGGTGGAGCGGCAGATGACCGAGGTGCTCGAACTGCACAAGGGCATGCGCCGCAAGGAGGCCAGGAAGCGTGCGATCGAGCTGCTGGAAGCGGTGCGCATCCCGGATGCGGCGCGGCGCATCGACATGTACCCGCATGAATTCTCCGGCGGCATGCGCCAGCGCGTGATGATCGCCATGGCGCTGTTGTGCGAGCCGGAGGTGCTGATCGCCGATGAGCCGACCACCGCGCTCGACGTCACGGTGCAGGCGCAGATCCTGGCCTTGCTCAAGGACCTGCAGCGCGATTTCGGCACCGCCATCATCATGATCACCCACGACCTGGGGGTGGTGGCCGGGCTGTGCGACCGCGTGATGGTGATGTACGGCGGCCGCGTGATGGAGCAGGGGCCGGCCGAGAACATCTTCTACCAGCCCTCGCACCCGTACACCATCGGCCTCTTGGGCGCGCTGCCGCGTCTCGATCACGACGGCGACGAGTTGCTGAGCATCCCCGGCAACCCGCCCAATATGGCCAACATGCCCAAGGGCTGCCCGTTCTTTGAGCGTTGCGTCCATGCCAGTGAGCGCTGCGCCAGGGAACTGCCGGCGCTGGTCCCGGCCAGCCACCGGGCGGACGTGCTGCGCGCCTGCCACAAGCCGGCCGAGCAACTGATCCCGACGATGCACAAGGAGGTGGCCCGTGCCTGAGCCAACCGCAAAGCAGCCGATCCTGTCGGTACGAGACCTCAAGGTCCATTTCCAGGTCAGCGCCGGCGACAAGGCCTGGCCGTGGCCCCCGAAGAGGGTGTTGAAGGCGGTCGACGGCGTCAGCTTCGACCTGTACGCCGGCGAAACCCTGGGCGTGGTCGGCGAATCCGGCTGCGGCAAGTCGACGCTGAGCCGCGCCATCCTCAACCTGATCCCGGCCACCGGCGGCGAGATCGTGTGGATGGGCAAGGATCTGCGCAAGGGTTCCGAGCGCGACTGGCATGCGGTGCGCCGCGACATCCAGATGATCTTCCAGGACCCGCTGGCCTCGCTCAATCCGCGCATGACCGTGGCCCAGATCATCGGCGAGCCGCTGCGCGTGCACCGCCCCGAACTGTCGGGCGAGGAGGTGATGAAGCGGGTCAAGGCGATGATGGCCAAGGTCGGCCTCAGGGAGCAGATGATCAACCGCTACCCGCACGAGTTCTCCGGCGGCCAGTGCCAGCGCATCGGCATCGCCCGCGCGCTGATCCTCGAGCCCAAGCTGATCATCTGCGACGAGCCGGTGTCGGCGCTCGACGTGTCGATCCAGGCGCAGATCATCAACCTCTTGAAGGAGCTGCAGCACGAGATGGGGCTGGCGCTGATCTTCATCGCGCACGACCTGGCGGTGGTCAAGCATATCTCCGACCGCATCCTGGTGATGTACCTGGGACGCGAGATGGAGATGGCCGACAAGCACGCCTTGTACGCCAAGCCGAGCCACCCCTACACCCGCGCGCTGCTGTCGGCGATTCCGATCCCCGACCCGGCGCTGGAGCGTGCCAAGCAGATCCAGCTCCTGGGCGGCGACCTGCCGAGCCCGCTCAACCCGCCGTCCGGCTGCGTGTTCCGTACCCGCTGCCCGCTGGCCCAGGCGCGCTGCGCCAGCGAAGTGCCGACGCTGCGTAGGCTCGACGCGGCGACGCAGAGCGCCTGCCTCTTGGCCTGAACCGGGCTTTGGCCAACATGACAACGCCCCGCCCGTTGGGGCAGGGCGTTGTCGTTGCCGGCCTCGGCGGCAACAGTCCTACTTGGTGCGCGCCGGCTTGGCCAGCGCCTTCAGCGCGTGGGCGGCGGCGGCCAGGCCGAAGCTGGCGGTGACCGCCATGCTGGCGCCGAAGCCGGCGCACGACAGCCCCTGCGGGCCGTGCTCGCCGACGTCGCAGCTCGGCGCGTCGGGGTAGACCAGCTGTTCGGTGGAGAACACGCAGGGCACGTGCAGCTTCTTGCCCGCCTCGCGGGGGAAGCCGTGGCGGCGACGCAGGTTGTAGCGCAGCTTGGACAGCAGCGGGTCGTAGGTGACCTCGCCCAGGTCGGCCACGCGGATCTGTGTCGGGTCCATCTGGCCGCCGGCACCGCCGGAGACGACGAAGGGCTGGCGCCGCTTGACGCACCACGCCGCCATGGCGGTCTTCACGCGCAGGTTGTCGATGGCGTCGATGACGAAGTCGTAGCCGCGCCCCAGCATCGCCTCGAGGTTGCCTTCCTCGACGAAATCTTCGATTTCCACCACCTCGCACGCCGGGTTGATGGCGCGCACCCGTTCCGCCAGCACGCTGACCTTGGCGCGGCCATAGTGCGGGTCGAGCGCCGGCAACTGGCGGTTGGTGTTGGATTCGGCCACGTTGTCGAGATCGATCAGGGTCAGCTTGCCGATGGCGCTGCGCGCCAGTGCCTCCACCGCCCACGAACCGACGCCGCCCACCCCGATCACGCAGACGTGGGCATGGCGGAAGCGCTCCAGCGCCGCCTCGCCGTAGAGGCGGGCGATGCCGCCAAAGCGGCGGTCGAGATCGGCATCGGACGGGTTCATCAACATCTCCGGCAGGCGTCAAAGCGGCGAAGGATACTGCATGCGCGGCTCCCGGACCAGCGGTGCCCGGTATGGGACGTGGCGCGCGGCCGACAGTTCAGGACGGCGTGGCCTCGTCGTCGAGCAGGTAGTCGGCGAAGCGCGCGATCACCGCGCGCGGCTGGCTGCGCTTCCAGACCAGCAGCGTGGGCGCGTGCGCGGTGGCGGGAGGCAGCCGGTGGCGCGCCAGCGCGGCCTGGCCGGCGTACTGGTCGAGCAGCTTGTCCGGCACCAGCGCCACGCCCATGCCGGCGGCGGCGCAGCCGAGGATGGCGTGGTAGGAGGACAGCTCGACCTGACGCTGCGGCAGTCGGCCGGCGCTGGCAAACCAGTCTTCCAGCCGCTGGCGGTAGCCGCAGCCGGGCTGGAATGCCAGCAGCGTGTCCTGGGCCACGTCGCGGGCGTCGCGCACCGGCGGATGGTCGAGCGCCGTCACCAGCACCAGCTCCTCGACGCCGATGATGCGGCTGTCGAGCCGGGCATCGAGTTCCCCGCCCACCGGCTCGGCCACCAGCGCCGCGTCCACCTCGCCGCGCAGCACGCGCTGGCACATCGGCAGCGACGGGCCGGTGGAGAGCTCCAGCTCGACCTCGGGATAGTCGCGGTGGAAGCGGCTCAGCGGCAGCGGCAACCGGGTGGCGGCGGTGTTTTCCATCGAACCCAGGCGGAAACGTCCGGCCAGGCGCTGTCCGGCCAGCTCGTTGCGGGCGGCGGCGGCCAGCCCGAGCAGCTGGCGGGCGTAGCCCAGCAGGCGTTCGCCGTCGGCGGTGAGCACCAGTTGGCGGCCCTCGCGCTCGAACAGGCTGACACCGAGATCCTGTTCCAGCTTGCGGATGCGGGTGGTGACGTTGGACTGCACGCGGTGCAGCCGCTCGGCGGCGCGGGTGACGCCGCCGGCTTCCACCACGGTGCAGAACACGGTGAGGTCGGAGAGATCCATCTCGATACGAGAACGTTTCGATAATAATTATTCATTTTACCGCATTGCTGCCGGCGCGCTACCTTGTCGTACATGAACTTGAAGGAGAAGGTGCCATGCGTCGCGGAATGCTGTTTGCCGTATTGGCCGTGCTGATCTGGAGCGGCTTCATCGTGGTGTCGCGGCTGGGCGGCAAGAGCGCGCTGACGCCGTACGACATGGTGGCGCTGCGCTTCGGCGTCGGCGCCGTACTGCTGCTGCCGTTGTGGGCATGGCGCCGCACCCGGCTGCTGGATGGGCGCCTGCTGCGCCTGGGGCTGATCGGGGCGCTGGGCTACGCGCTGCTGGCGTACTGGGGCTTCCGCCTGTCGTCGGCGCTGCACGCAGCGGTGCTGCTGCCGGGCCTGCTGCCCTTCCTGGTGCCGCTGCTGCTGTGGTGGCTGCTGGGCGAGCTGCCGGCACCGGCCAAGCTGGTCGGGCTCGCCCTGATCGCCGCCGGGGTGGGCTGCGTGGCGGTGGAGAACTTCGCCGGTGCTACGAGCGGCTGGGGCGATGTGTTGCTGGTCGGCTCGGCGCTGTGCTGGGCCTGGTACAGTGTGACGATACGCCGCTACGCCATCCACCCGCTCGACGCCACCATCGGCAGCGCGCTGTGGGCGGCGCTGTGCTTCCTGCCGGTCTATCTGCTGTGGCTGCCGTCCGGCCTCGCCTCCGCCCCCTGGGGGGCCATCCTGCTGCAGGCGTTCTACCAGGGCGCGCTGGCGGTGGTGGTGACCATGCTGCTCTATCTGTACGCCGTCGAGCACATCGGCGCGGCGCGCATGGGGGCGATGATGGCGCTGGTGCCGGCCCTCTCCGGCGTGCTGGCGCTGTGGCTGCTGCAGGAACCGTTGTCCGGCTGGCTGCTGGCCGGGCTGGCGCTGAGCAGCGCCGGCGCCTGGCTGGTGGTCCGTCCCCCGTCGTTTTCATCCACAAGGAGCTTTGCATGCCTTACGTCAATATCAAGATTACCCGCGAGGGCGCCACGGCCGAGCAGAAGGCCGAACTGATCCGCGGTGCGACCCAACTGCTGGTCGACGTGCTGGGCAAGAATCCGGCCACCACGGTAGTGGTGATCGACGAGGTCGATACCGACAACTGGGGCATCGGCGGCGAGAGCGTGACGCTGCGGCGCCAGGCGGGGAAATAGGGATTGCGGCTGGCGGTCGCCGGCCCGGCTGGCTATGCTGGACAATGAGACCGTCAAGAACGGCCAAGGCGTTCCGCTGGCGGCTCGTCCCTCCGTCCTCAAACGTGGAGACAGACCCATGAAGCAGCAGCCGAGATTCGACATCGACCTCGACAAACACTACAACCCTACCGTGGTCATTGCCTGCGACCAGTGCGGGCATGAAACGCGTCAGCATCTCGATACCCTGGCCCCCGATCAGGCCGCCGCCTTGCGCTGCGACTGCGGTGCCGACATTTCGATGGACAGTACCACGCTCGACAAGGCCCACCGCCTTGCCAGCGAGATCAAGCAATCCTACCGCATCCACTAGTAAGGACCCGACTGACCGTGCAGGACTGACAGCCGGCATGCGCTGCTGGCACAATCAGGCAAGAGCCTGATCGACGATTCGTTACGACGGCGGCCACGAGCCGCCGTCGGTCATTCCAAGGGGAAACCATGCAGTGGATTGATATACGCAGCGACACCGTGACCCAGCCCACGCCGGCTATGCGCCAGGCGATGTTCGACGCCCCGGTCGGCGACGACGTTTACGGCGACGACCCGACCGTGCAGGAACTGGAACGCGTGGCGGCCGAGCGGCTGGGCAAGGAAGCGGCGCTGTTCGTGCCCAGCGGCAACTTCGGCAATCAGCTCGCGCTCCTGACCCACTGCCGGCGTGGCGACGAGGTGATCCTCGGCGACGACTGCCACATCGTCTGGCACGAGACCGGCGGCGCGGCGGTGATCGCCGGGGTGCAATTGCGGACCATCGCCAGTCCGGACGGCGTACTCGATGCCGCCGAGGTGAAGAAGCGCATCCGCGTCGGCGACGACATCCACCATCCGAACACCGGCCTGATCTGCCTGGAGAACGCTCACAGCAACGGCCGGGTGATCCCGCTTGCCGCGATGCAGGCGGTGGCCGAGGTAGCCCAGGCCCACGGCGTGCCGGTGCACCTGGACGGTGCGCGCGTGTTCAACGCCGCCACCACGCTTGGCTGCGACGTGCGCGACATCACGCGCCACGCCGATACCGTGATGGTGTGCCTGTCCAAGGGGCTGGCGGCGCCGGTCGGCTCGATCCTGGCCGGCCCCGCCGGGTTCATCGCCCGCGCGCGCAAGAACCGCAAGCTGATGGGCGGCGGCTGGCGCCAGGCCGGCGTGCTGGCCGCGCCCGGACTGATCGCGCTGACCGAGATGACGCAACGCCTGGCCGAGGACCACGCCAACGCGCGCTACCTGGCCGAGCAGCTGGCGGCGCTGCCGGGAGTGACGGTGGATCTCGCCAGTGTCGAGATCAACATGGTGTGGTTCCGGCTGGCCGAGTCGGTCGACACGGCGCGGCTGATGGCGGCGCTGACCGAGGCCGGCATCAAGGCCAATCCCCCGGAGGCCGGCATGATGCGCATCGTGACACACTGGCAGGTCGGTCGCGCCGAGGTCGACCGCGTGCTGGCGGCGCTGGCGACGGTGCTGGCGGCGGCCTGACACAAGGTTGGCCGAAGGCCGGGGGGGCGTGCTACCCTCGGCCCATAGCAACCTTCGGCCAATCCGACATGCCTGACCACGATCCCCACCGCTGGCTGGAAAGCCTCGACAGCCCCGACGTCGCCCGCTGGGTGGACGAGCAGAACGCGCGTACCCGGGCGCAGCTCGACGCCGACCCGCGCTTCGTACCGCTCGCGGAGGACATCCTCGCCACGCTGCGCGACACGCGCCAGATTCCGTTCTTCGCCGAACACGCCGGCTGGCTGTACAACTTCCACCAGGATGAAACCCACCCGCGCGGCATCTACCGCCGCACCACGCTCGACGCCTACCGCGCCAACACGCAGGATTGGCAGACCGTGCTCGATCTCGACGCGCTGGCTGCGGCGGAGGTGGTCGACTGGTACCTCGACGGCGTGTCGCACTACACGCTGCAACCGTCGCGTGTGCTGCTGAGCCTGACCCCGGGCGGTTCCGACGCCACCGTGACGCGCGAGTACGACCTCGAGGCGCAGGCCTTCGTCGCCGGCGGCTTCGCCTTCCCCTACGGCAAGAACCATATCGCCTGGCGCGACCTCGACAGCGTGTTCGTCTGCCCGGCCTGGGAAGACGAGCAACTGAGCCGCGCCGGCTATCCGCGCGAGGTGTGGTTGCTCGAGCGCGGTCAGGGCTGGGACGCCGCCGTGCCGCTGCTCAAGCTGCCTGACGAGGCGATGATGGCGGCCGCCTGGCGCTTCCTCGACGCCGATGCGACCTCGTTCGACATCGTCGAAGCGTCCGACTCCTTCTACAGCAAGACCTACTACCACCTCGCCGCCGACTGCACGCTGACCGCGCTGCCGCTGCCGCCGAAGAGCGAGATCGAGGCCTACAGCCACGGCGATCTGATCGTCAAACTGGCCGACGACTGGAGCGTTCACGGCCAGCATTACGCCGCCGGCACCTTGCTCGCCGTGGCCTGCGATGCCGCGAGCGGTCAACTGGGCCGCATCGCCGTGCTGTTCGAGCCGGGCGAGCGCCAGTCGGTGGAAATGGTCGAGGCCACGCTGAACCTGCTCGCCGTCATCGTGCTCGACAACGTCAAGAGCCGGCTCGTTACGCTGCGCCGCGTCGGTGACGAGTGGCAGGAATTCGCCAACCCGCTGCCGCAGGACGGCGTGATCGAGTTTGCCGACCAGCCGTGGCAGAGCGATCTGCTCTACTACAGCTACAGCGACTTCCTCACCCCGGCCGGGCTGTACCGCATCGACCTCGCCCGCGACACGGCGCCCGAGGTGCTGCGCCAGCAGCCGGCGGCGTTCGACGCCAGCGGTTTCGTCGCCGAGCAGTGGTACGCCACGGCACCGGACGGCACCGCGATTCCCTACTTCATCGTGCGCCCGCGCGAGCTGCCGTTCGATGGCAGCGCACCGACCTTGCTGTACGGCTACGGCGGCTTCGAAGTACCGATGATGCCCTACTACATGGACAACTTCGGCCCGCAATGGCTGGAGAAAGGCGGCGTGTTCGCGGTGGCCAACATCCGCGGCGGCGGCGAGTTCGGCCCGGCTTGGCACCAGGCGGCGCAAGGGGTGAAGCGCGCGGTCAGCTTCGACGACTTTGTCGCGGTGGCCGAGGACCTGATCGCGCGCGGCGTTACCTGCCCGCGCCGGCTCGGCATCGAGGGCGGCAGCAACGGCGGCCTCTTGGTCGGCGCCGCCATGACGCGCCGTCCCGACCTGTTCAACGCCGTGGTGTGCGAGGTGCCGCTGTTGGACATGCTGCGCTACACCGAGCTGTTGGCCGGGGCGAGCTGGATCGACGAGTACGGCGACCCGGAAGACCCGGAAACGCGCGTGCACCTCGCCGCCTACTCGCCTTACCACCAGGTGCGGCCTGACGCGCGCTACCCGCTTGCGCTGTTCACCACCAGCGCCAAGGACGACCGCGTGCACCCGGCACACGCGCGCAAGATGGTGGCACGCCTGGCCGAGCACGGCCACGACGCGCTGTTCATCGAGACCGACGCCGGCGGCCATAGCGGTAACACCGGCCAGCAGCAGACCGCGGCCGAACTGGCGCGGGTGCTGGTGTACCTCTACCGCCAGTTGATGGACTGAGAGGCCACCAAATCAAACGCCCCGGCAGCGAACTGACCGGGGCGTTGTCGTATCAGGCGTAGAACGGCTTAGAACTGCAGGCCGACGCCGAGGTAGGGGCCGTCCGCCAGCTTGCGGTTGCGCTGGGCATCCTCGCGCTTGACGTCGAAGTAGCGGTAGCCGGCTTCCACGGTGAACAGCGGCACCGGGTTCCAGCGTACGCCGGCGTTGGCGTCGTTGACTTCGCGGATGCTGCCGCTGGAGGTGCCGGACGGGGCGTGGTAGGCCTGGCCGAACAGGCTGAAGTTGGAGCCCAGGTCCAGCGCGGCGCGGCCGCCCAGGGCGCCCGCCGTGCCGTCGCCGTCGGCGTCGACATAGATCGCCTTGGCGCCGGCGGCGACGGTCAGCGGGCCGGCCGGGACGGCGAACTCCATCCCGAGGCCGGCGCTCTCGCCGTTGTGCTTATGGTTGAGGTAGTCGGCAGTGAAGCCGATGCCGAGTCCGCTCGGGGTGCGCGACAGCGTGACGTAGTCGTCGCCGGCGCCGAGCGACAGGTTGCCGGCCTGGGCCAGGCTGCTGGCGGCCACGAGGCCGAGGAGGAGGGTGGTCTTCTTCATGTGTTCTCCGGAGGGAAGTTGCTGCGGGGAACGGAGTAGACCATGCCCGGCACCGTCGGTTCAACCGCCGAGCAGATCCACCAGTTCGGCCAGCCGTGTTTTCAGCGCCGCCACTTCGGCTTCCAGCGCGGCGACCCGGCCGGCCAAGCCGACGTCGATGGCCGCGGCCGGGGCGCTGATCGGCGGCGTCGGCTCGCCGCAGAGCAGGTGCGCCCAGCGTGCCTCGCGCTCGCCCGGCTGGCGCTCCAGCTTGACCACCAGCGGCGGGTATTTGTCGGCCAGCGCGGCCAGCGCGGTATCGACCTCGTCCACGCCGGAGAAGGCGTAGATGCGCCCGGCCTTGCTGCGGATCTCGGCCGAGGTCTGCGGGCCGCGCAACAGCAGTACGCACAGCGCGGCGAGCCGCGCCCCGTCGATGTTCCAGGCGTAGGGCAGGCGATGCTCGTACTTGGCCACGCGGCTGCCGGCCGGCAGCCGCTCGCCGATCAGCTTCTGCTCCAACAGGCTCGCGAGCGCCTGGCTCAGCTCGGCTTCGGACAACTGCATCACCGGCTCGCGGCTGGTCAGCTGGTTGCAGGCGGTGAGCAGCCCGTTGAGCGTCATCGGGTAGGCGTCCGGGGTGAGCGCCTGCTTTTCGATCAGCGCGCCCAGAATGCGCACTTCCGCCGCGTCGAGTTGGTGAGTATCCATGCCATGCTCCCTTGTTGTCGCTTATGCCGCGATGATCGCACCAAGCCGCTTTCCCGCCAACCCTCGGCCCGTGTTGCTCTCCGCACTTTGCTTGAGCAGGCGCAAGGAAGGTCGCGATCGTGCCCGGCATCATCGGCTGAGCCGGCTGCTTGACAGCGCGCGGTGCCGACGCCACCCTGTGCTCTTTTTTCGAACGCCCATAAGCACATCATGATCCGAGCCGACCTTCTCCTGCTGGAACAAGGCCTTGCGCCTTCGCGCACCGCCGCGCAGAACCTGATCGCCGCCGGCCGGGTCAGCGTCGCCGAGGACGGGCGCGCCGTGCCGGTCGCCAAGGCGAGCCAGAAGCTGGCGCCGTCGGCGCGGCTCTTGGTGACGCCGGACGAGGCCGACCGTTTCGTCTCGCGCGGTGGGTTGAAGATGCAGGGCGCGCTGGCGGCTGCCGGGCTCGACGTGAGCGGGCTGTGCGCGCTCGACGTCGGTCAGTCCACCGGCGGCTTTACCGACTGCCTGCTGCAGTCGGGCGCGAGCCGGGTGGTGGGGGTGGACGTGGGGCACGGCCAGCTCGCCGCCCGCCTGGCCGAGGATCCGCGCGTGACCTTCTTCGAAGGCGTCAACGCCCGCGCGCTGGACCACGCGGCGCTGCTCGCCGCCAACCACGGCGTGCCGTTCGACCTGATGGTGTGCGACGTGTCGTTCATCTCGCTGACGCTGGTGCTACCCTCGGCGCTACCCTTGATCGGCCCCGGCGGTTACCTGCTGTCGCTGGTCAAGCCGCAGTTCGAGGTGGGGCGCTCCGGCATCGGCCGCGGCGGCATCGTCAAGGACGAGGGGCTGTACGACGGGGTGAGGCAGACCATCACCACGCTGGTGCAGCAGCTCGGTTTCGAGGTGCTCAAGTGGTTCGATAGCCCGATCAAGGGCGGTGACGGCAACCGCGAGTTCTTCATCTTCGCGCGCCGTCCGCTCCATATGGTGGGGTGAGTTCCCTCGCCGGCGCTGATTCGACCCGGCTTTAGGCTTATGGAATAATGGCAAACGATTGTTCGAAAGGAGACTCCGACTGATGGTCGAATTTCTGTCGATAATGGCGGTCGTCCTGCTGGCCCTGCTCATCTGGGTGATCCGCTCGCGTCGTCCACAGGCCAACCGCATCCTGGACGACAGTCCCGGCTACGCGCGCCACACCCAGACCCGTCCGGTCGATGTTCCGTCGCAGATGACGGGGCGCGATTACGGCATACTGTTGCGTGCCGCGCACGGCGACCGCAGCCGGCTGGAAACCTGGGTGGTGGCCGAACAGCAGCGCGCCACGCCGCCGCTCAGCCGCGACGAGGCGATCGAGCGCCTGGCCGAACGGCTGAGGCTGTCGCGCAGCTGAGCCTTTTCACGGTCACACAACACGGCCCCGCTTCGGCGGGGCCGTGTCGTTTCCGGAGGATGCGTGACCAAAGGCAGGCACCACTGCGGCAGGCTCAGGCCAGCAGCCCGAGGTGGCGCCGCTCCCACGGTGTGACCTGCTGGTGGTAATCGGCCAGTTCCAGCTCCTTCACCGCCAGGTAGGCCCGCACGAATTCCTCGCCGAACAACTGCCATGCGCTCGGGGCGGCGGCCATGGCGGCCAGCGCGGCGTCGAGCGTGGCGGGCAGGCTGGCCTCGCCCTGCTTGAACACGTTGCCCACCGCCGCTGCTTCCGGTTCCAGCCGCTCGGTCAGGCCCAGCAGGCCGGCGCCGAGGCTCGCCGCCAGCGCCAGGTAGGGGTTGGCGTCGGCGCCCGGCAGGCGGTTCTCAACGCGCCGCGCCGCAGGCTCGCCGTGCGGCACGCGCAGCCCGACCGAGCGGTTGTCCTCGCCCCAGGACAGGTTGACCGGCGCCGCCAGGCCCTTGACGAAGCGGCGGTAGGAGTTGGGGCTGGGGCAGAACAGCGGCAGCAGCGCCGGCAGGTGGCGCTGCAGGCCGGCGATGAAGTGTCGGAACAGCGGGCTGGCGCTCCCGTCGGGCCGGCTGAACACGTTGCGGCCCTGCGCGTCGACCAGGCTCTGGTGCAAATGCATCGAGCTGCCGGGCTCGCCGGCCAGCGGCTTGGCCATGCACACCGCCGACAGGCCGTGGCGGTGGGCGGTTTCCTTGAGCAGGTACTTGAACAGGAAGGTGTGGTCGGCGAGCCGCAGCGCCTCGCCGTGGCGCAGGTTGATCTCGAACTGGCTCGGGCCCATCTCGTGCACGAAGGTATCGGTGACGATGCCGAGCTCGTCGCAGCCGCGGTAGACCTCGTCGAAGAACGGGTCGAGGTCGTTGCGCGCCGACAGGCTGAAGGCGTCGCCGCCGGTTTCGCACCGCCCGCTGCGCAGTGTCGGTGGCCGGAACGGCGTGGCGCCGCCGTCGTGCGTGGCGAACAGGTAGAACTCCAGCTCCGGCGCCACCACCGGGGCGAGGCCGCGCGCGGCGTAGCCGGCCAGCACCTGCTTCAGCACCGAGCGCGGCGCCAGCGGCGAGAGCCTGCCGTCGTGGTCGACGTTGTCGCAGATCGCCACGGCGCGCGCGCCGCCGCTCCAGGGGGCGCGGCGCAGCGTGGCCGGATCGGGGCGCAGCGTGACGTCCGGGTCGTGCTCGCCGTAGAAGCGGTAGTCGGGAAACTCGCCGGTGCAGCCCTGGATGGCGACGGCGCGGGCGATGCGCACTTCCTGGCCCTGGCCGAAGGCGGCGGCCGGCAGCGTCTTGCCGCGCGGAAAGCCGGTGAGGTCGGCGAAGATGAGTTCGACCTCGCGGATGCGCTCGGTGCGCAGCCAGTCGGTCTGGGCGGCCGGCAGGGCGGTGGCGGGCATGCGTCTCTCCCTTGGCAGGCGCCGGCGCCGCCTGTCAGCCCGTCGTGGGCGGGTCGTGTCGCTCGTGGGCGGCGTGCGCCGGAATCACAGCACCCACTGCGGCTTGCCCAGCTTCTCCACCAGGATGCGCCAGGCTTGCAGCAGCTTCTGGAACTTGTTGTTGGCCGGGGCCTGGTCGCGCGCCTTCTTCAACAGCTCGTGGGCGCGGCGCATGTGGCTTTCGTGCCAGCCGTTACGGTGCACGTAGGCCAGCGTGGCGTTGACCAGGTTGAGCATCACCTGCAGGTTGCCCGGCATGTCTTCGTGTGCCTTGGCGAAGCGCTCGATGGCCAGCTCGAACTGGCCGGCCTGGGCGGCGCGCACGGCCTCGTTGTTGAGTTCGATCACCGACTGCACGTTGCTGGCGATCAGCTGGTGTCCGGCATCGCTGCGGCCGACGTCCTCGAACAGGTCGCCGATCTGTCCCAGCAGCGTTTCGTCGTCGTGGTGGTTGCGTACCAGCGTCTCGATGGCGGCGTCGCCGCTGTCCTGCTGGCCCTGGGCGTAGCAGGCGCGGGCGAACTCCATCTGCGCCTCGGGCGGCAAGCCGGCGGCGAGCTTGCCGAAGCGCTCCTGCGCCTCGGCCAGCAGCTGGGCGGCGCGCTGGCGGTTGCCGTTCTTCAGCTGCAGCTGGCTGTCGCAGACGTCGGCCATCCATTCGCCGACCTCGTTGTAGCGGTAGTCGCGGCGCAGGCTGGCGACGGTGCGCGCGGCGGCGCCGTGCTCGCCCTGCGCCAGCTGGATGCGCGCCAGCATGGCGTAGTGGGTGGGGTGGCGGTGCCAGGTGTACTTGGCGATTTCCAGCGTCTCGCGGCTGGCGGCCTCGGCGGTGGCGAGGTCGTGGTTCTTCAGTGCGACTTCGGCCAGTTGCTTCTGGCGCCGGATCACCACCGGCGAGAGCTGGGTGGCGCGGGTCAGCATCTGCTGCGCCTTGTCGAGCTCGTGGTTGGCCTGGTGCAGCCGGGCCAGCCAGTCGTAGGCTTCCATCACCCGGTCGTTCTCGCGCAGCACCTCTTCGAACAGCAGCCGCGCCTCGTCGTAGGACTTCTGCCCGGTCAGCGCCTTGGCCAGCCCCAGCTTGGCCCACGGCACGGTCTTGATGCGCAGCACGTCCATGTAGAGGGCACGCGCGGTGTCGTAGTCGCCGATCTTGAGCGACAGCGAGCCTTTCAGCTTCATGAAGTCGAGCGCGAACTCGCTCTTCTCGCCGATCTTGCGGCTGCAGGCCTCGATGGCGGCGAGGTACTCGTGGCGCATCACCGCCTCGTCGACGATGCGGAATGCCTCGCGCCGGCGCATGGCGCGCTCCAGCCGCTGCGCCAGCACCTCGCCGGTGAAGGGCTTGAGCAGGTAGTCGTCCGGTGCCTGCTCGGCGGCCGAGATCACGCGCTGGGCGCGGCGCTCGCCGGTGACGATCATGAACACGCACGACTGTTTGATCAGGTTGCGTTCCTTGACCTCCTCGAACAGGTAGAGGCCGTCGTAGCCGTTGCCGAGGTCGTAGTCGCACAGCACCACGTCGAACTCGTACTTGGCGAGCTTGGCCAGCGCGTCGCCCGCCTTGCTGGCGTACTCGACCTTCTCGGCGCCGAACGAGGACAGCGTCATCGCCAGCGCGCGCTGCATCTCCGGCACGCTGTCGATGATCAGGAACAGCCGCTTGGCGTACGGGTCGGACGCCGGCTGCTCGGCCGGGCGCGCGCCCTTGTACGCCGAGGCGATGCTGTGGAACGAGGTGGACTGCGGCTTGAGGTCGCTCATCGGGATGTCTTCTGGTAACGGCACTCAGGCCGCGCTGAGCTTGGCGTAGCGCAAATCCAGCCATTTCAGGCCGTGCTCGGCGAAGTTGACGTGCAGCCGCACTTCGTCGCCGCCGCCCTCGGCGTCGATCACCACGCCCAGTCCGAACTTGGCGTGCGTCACCGACTGGCCGATGGCGAAGCCCTTCAGCTTGGCCGCAGGGCGGGCCGGTTCGGCCTGTTCCAGCCACGGCGCGCGCTGTTTATGCGAGACAGGTGACGGTTTCACTGTAGCAGACAGCACGTGCAGCAGCTGGCCCGGAACCTCGTCGATGAAGCGCGAGCGGATCGGGTAGCGGCTCAGGCCGTGCAGCATGCGGCTCTGCGCCGAGGTGAGGTAGAGCCGCTTGCGCGCGCGCGTCACCGCGACATACATCAGGCGCCGCTCCTCTTCCAGGCCCTTGGGGTCGTTGAAGCTGTTCTCGTGCGGGAACAGCCCTTCCTCCAGCCCGGACACGAACACCGCGTCGAATTCCAGGCCCTTGGCGGCGTGCACCGTCATCAGCTGCAGCGCGTCCTGGCCGGCTTCGGCCTGATGCTCACCGGCCTCCAGGCTGGCGGCGCTGAGGAATTCCACCACCGCCTGCTCCGGGTCCTGCGGGAAGAAGCCGGCGGCGGCGTTGATCAGTTCGTCGAGGTTGGCGAGGCGCTCCTCGCTCTCCTTCTTGTCGGCCTCGTACATCGCCTTGAGGCCGGAATCGTCGAGCAGCAGGCTGACGGTCTCGGCCAGGTTCAGCGTGGACGTGCGTGCGCGCAGCTGGTCGATCAACAACACGAACTTGCCGAGGCTGGCGGCGGCGCGGCCGCTGCCGGAGGCGCAGGCGGCCTGCCACAGGCTGATGCCCTGCTCGCGGCTGGTGGCCTGCAGGCCTTCCACGGTGCGCGCGCCGATGCCGCGCGCCGGGATGTTGATGACGCGCAGCAGCGCGTTGTCGTCGTCGGGGTTGGCGATCAGGCGCAGATAGGCCAGCGCGTGCTTGATCTCCTGGCGTTCGAAGAAGCGCAGGCCGCCGTACACGCGGTAGGGTAGGCCGGCGTTGACCAGGGCGTGTTCCAGTGCGCGGCTCTGTGCGTTGGAGCGGTACAGCACGGCGATGTCGGCCAGGTTCCAGCCGTCGCGCTTGAGCGCGCGGACCTCGTCGCAGATGAACTCGGCCTCGTCGCCGTCGGAATAGGCGTCGTAGAGGCGGATCGGTTCGCCCTCGCCGGCCTCGGTCCACAGGTTCTTGCCGAGCCGGCCGTCGTTCTTCTCGATCAGCGCGTTGGCGGCGGCCAGGATGTTGCCGGCTGAGCGGTAGTTCTGCTCCAGCCGCACCGGGCCATCGATGCCGAAGTCGACCAAGAGCGAGCGCATATTGCCGACCTCGGCGCCGCGGAAGGCGTAGATGCTCTGGTCGTCGTCGCCCACCGCGAACAGCGCGTTGTCGCGCCCGGCCAGCAGCTTGAGCCAGGCGTACTGCAGGCGGTTGGTGTCCTGGAACTCGTCGACCAGGATGAAGCGGAAGCGGCTCTTGTAGTGCTCGGCCAGCGCGGCGTTGCGCGACAGCACCTCGTAGCTGCGCAACAGCAGCTCGGCGAAATCGACCACGCCCTCGCGCTGGCACTGCGCGTCGTAGGCGGCGTAGAGCTCGATCAGCTTCTTGGTGTAGGCGTCGTGCGCCGACAGTTGGTCGGCGCGCACGCCGGATTCCTTGTTGCCGTTGATGAAGTTCTGCACCGCGCGCGGCGGGAATTTCTCGTCGGAGACGTCGAGGCTTTTCAGCAGGCGCTTGATCGCCGCCTGCTGGTCGGCCGAATCGAGGATCTGGAAGGTGCTGGGCAGCCCGGCGTCGCGGTAGTGGGCGCGCAGGAAGCGGTTGCACAGGCCGTGGAAGGTGCCGATCCACATGTTCTTGACGTTGACCGGGATCATCGCGCCCAACCGCGTCTGCATCTCGCGCGCCGCCTTGTTGGTGAAGGTCACGGCGAGGATGTTGGCGGGGCTCGCCTGGCCGGTCTGGATCAGCCAGGCGATGCGCGTGGTCAGCACCCGCGTCTTGCCGCTGCCGGCGCCGGCCAGCACCAGCGCGCTCTTGGCGGGCCAGGTGACGGCGGAGAGTTGTTCGGGATTGAGACCGGTGAGCAGATCGGACATGGCGGGGCGGCAATCGTCTAAAACGCCGATTTTACCCCAGCCGTGGGGCGGCGTATCGGCTTGATCGCCGCAATTTGGTGGCGCGGCGCCAGCAGGGGGCGCCCTAGCTCTTCACCCCCAGCTCGCGCAGCCGCTCGGCTAGGTAGCTGCCGGCGCTGTAGCGCTCCGACAGCACCACCTCGTCGCGCGGGTGCAGGAACAGGGGCAGCGAGACGCGGCTCTGGCGCGCGGCCTGGCCTGTCGGGTTGATCACGCGGTGCAGCGTGGAGGGGTAGTAGCCGCGCGAGGCCTCCTGCAGCATGTCGCCGATGTTGATCACCAGCGTGCCGAAATCGCACGGCACGTCCTGCCAGCGGCCGTCGCGGCCCTGCACCTGCAGTCCCGGCGCGCTGGCGGCGGGCAGGATGGTCAACAGGTTGATGTCGCCGTGCGCGGCGGCGCGCAAGGCACCGGCCGGTTCATCACCGGTCAGCGGCGGGTAGCGCAGCACGCGCAGCAGCGTGCCGCGGCTCTTCTCGATCATGGAGGACAGCGGCTGGCTGTAGTGGGCGGCGATGTCGGGCGGGGTGTAGCGCTCCACCCAGCTCAACAACTGCGCCGCCAGCGCGCTGGCCACGGCGTAGTAGTGCAGGGTGTCGTCGCGCAACTCGGGCGGAATGCGTCCCCACGGGTAGACGTGGTAGTACTCCTTGAGGTCTTTCAGCGTGTGGCCCTTGGCGGTCTCGGACACCGCCGTCGAGAACCAGCCGTCCTGCGTCTCGGGCGAGAAGGCGTAGGCATGCTTGTCGGGGCTGTCGAAGAAGGCCAGCCAGCGCTGGTACAGGTCCGTCACCAGCGTCTGCGGGATCGGGTGGTGGCTGAGCACGGCGAAGCCGGTCTCGTGCAGCGAGCGGGTGAAGCGTTCGGCGGCATCTGAGGCGCGGTAGTCGACTTGCTGGACGTTCATGTCGTGCTCCCGTGTGGCGTTAAAACAGACTGAAACAGGCAAACGGGCCGAACCAGAGGGTGGGCTTGGGGCTCGGGCGGCGAGGGCGCCGCCCGATGGCAGGCTCACACCCGCTGGTCCATGTCCAGCCCCGGCGTCCCCGGTCCGGGCGAACCCACCACCTTGGCCGGAACCCCGGCCACGGTGCTGTGCGGTGGCACGTCGTCCAGCACCACGCTGCCGGCGCCGACCTTGGCGCATTCGCCGACGTGGATGTTGCCGAGGATGGCCGCCCCGGTGCCGATCAGCACGCCGTCGCCGATCTTGGGATGGCGGTCGCCGCGCTGCTTGCCGGAGCCGCCCAACGTCACGCCGTGCAGGATAGACACGTTGTTGCCGATCACCGCGGTCTCGCCCACCACCACGCCGGTGCCGTGATCCAGCATCACGCCGTGGCCGATGCGCGCCGCCGGATGGATGTCGGCGCCGGTCACTTCGGAGATGCGGTTCTGCAGGAACAGCGCCAGCGTCTGCCGGCCCTGCTGCCACAGCCAGTGCGTCACGCGCTGGCTCTGGATGGCGTGGAAGCCCTTGAAGTAGAGCAGCGGGGTGGAATAACCCTCGCAGGCCGGGTCGCGGTCGTAGCAGGCCACGATGTCGGTACGCATCTTCTGGCCGATGCTCGGGTCGGCCGCGAGCGCCTCGCGGAACAGCTCCATCAGCGCGCGCGCATCCATCACCGGGCTGGAGAGCTTGCTGGAGAGGTGGAAGGCCAGCACGTCTTCCAGCGTGTCGTGGCGCAATACGGTCATGTGCAGGAAGCTCGCCAACAGCGGCTCGGCCTGCGCCGCCGCCTCGGCTTCCTGGAAGATGGCGAGCCAGATCGGATCGTCGTAATTTTCGCTCATCATAATGTCTCACTCAGAGCCGCGGCATGTGGGGGCCGCGGCGGTCGTGGCTGCTTGGAACCTGTTCCCGATCTTGCTGCGCATCCCTGATCGGGGCTCATGTGCTGCTCGGAATCCTCATGTACTCCAGTACATTCCGGTTCCTGCGCTGCTCTTCACCCCGCTGAGGGCTGCTCGCGACAGATCGTGAACAGGTTCTTATAACAGCACCACGTCGAACTGTTCCTGCGGATAGGTGGTTTCCACCGACAGCGAGATCGGCTTGCCGATGAAGTCCACCAGCATTGCCAGGCTCTGCGATTCCTCGTCGAGGAACATGTCGATCACCGGCTGCGAAGCCAGGATGCGGAAGCCCTTGGCGTCGAACTGGCGCGCCTCGCGCACGATTTCGCGCTGGATCTCGTAGCACACCGTCTGAGCGGTCTTGATCTCGCCGCGCCCCTGGCAGGTCGGACACGGCTCGCACAGCACGTGCGCCAGGCTCTCGCGTGTGCGCTTGCGGGTGATCTCGACCAGCCCCAGGCTGGTGAAGCCGTTGAGCGTCACTCGAGTGCGGTCGCGCGCCATCGCCTTGGCCAGCTCGTTGAGCACCTGGCTGCGGTGCTCCTCGTTATCCATGTCGATGAAATCGACGATGATGATGCCGCCCAGGTTGCGCAGCCGTAATTGGCGCGCGATGGCGTGAGTGGCCTCGAGGTTGGTCTTGAAGATGGTTTCGTCGAAGTTGCGGTTGCCGACGAAGCCGCCGGTGTTGACGTCGATGGTGGTCATCGCCTCGGTCTGGTCGATGATCAGGTAGCCGCCGAACTTCAGGTTGACGCGGCGCGCCAGCGCGCGGTCGATCTCGGCCTCGATGCCGTGCAGCTCGAACAGCGGGCGCTCGCCACTGTAGCGCGCGATCTTGTCGACGGCGGTGGTTACGTACTGCTCGGCAAATTCCACCATGCGGCTGTAGTTCTCGGTGGAGTCGACGATGACGTGCTCGGTCGCCTCGCTGACCATGTCGCGCAGTACCCGCACCGACAGCGGCAGGTCCTCGTACAGCAGGCTCTGCGCCGGCAGCGTTTGCGACTTGTGGCGGATGTCGGCCCACAGCTTGCCGAGGTAGCCGATGTCGGCGGCCAGCTCCTCGTCGCTGGCGGTCTCGGCGCTGGTGCGGATGATGTAGCCCTTGGGCGTGCCGTTGGGCAGCAGCTTCTCCAGCCGCGCCTTCAGGCTCAGCCGGTCTTCCTCGTTCTCGATCTTCTGCGAGATGCCGATGTGCTCTTCCTGCGGCAGATGCACCAGGAAGCGCCCGGCCAAGGAAATCTGCGTCGACAGCCGCGCGCCCTTGGTGCCGATCGGGTCCTTGATCACCTGGACCAGCACGGTCTGGCCCTCGAACAGCATCTTCTCGATGCGCTGCGGCTCGGAAGGGTGCTGGCGCTGCTCCAGCACGTCGGCGATGTGCAGGAAGGCAGCGCGCTCCAGCCCGATCTCGATGAAGGCGCTCTGCATGCCGGGCAGCACGCGCTTGACCTGACCCAGATAGATGTTGCCGACGATGCCGCGGCTGGCGGCGCGCTCGACGTGCAGCTCCTGCACGATGGCGTCTTCCAGCACCGCGACGCGGGTTTCCTGCGGCGTGATGTTGACCAGGATCTGCTCGTTGGGACGCGGCAGGTCGCGCGGCAGCGGAATGGATTGATGCAGCATGCGCGCTCCTTAAGGGAAGACCAGGCCGAATTCGGACAGCAGCGCGGCGGTTTCGAACACCGGCAGCCCGACCACGCCGGTATAGCTGCCCGCGATGCGCTCGATGAACACCGCGGCGCGGCCCTGGATGCCGTAGGAGCCGGCCTTGTCGAACGGCTCGCCGGTATCGATGTAGCGCGCGATGTCGGTCTCGGTGAGCGGACGGAAGGTCACGTCGGTGACCGAGGTCCTGACCAGGGTGCGCTCGCCCTCGCGCACCGCCACCGAGGTCACCACCTGGTGGGTGCGGCCGGAAAAGGCCTCCAGCATGCGGCGCGCGTCGGCGGCGTCCTCCGGTTTGCCGAAGATTTCGCCATCCAGCACCACGGTGGTGTCGGCGGCCAACAGCGGGCGCGACGGCAGGCCACCGCTCTCCACCACGTGCCAGCCGGCGGCGGCCTTGTCGCGGGCCAGCCGCTCGGTATAGGCCACGGCGTCCTCGCCGGGCTGCGCCGTCTCGTCGATGTCGGCGTGGATGCGTTCGGTGCGCACGCCGAGCTGCTGCAGCAGCTCGCGCCGGCGCGGGCTGGCCGAGGCCAGGTAGATCAGGGTGTCGTTGGTGCTCATGGGATTGTCAGATGTTGTCTTTATCGATTGGCATCAAGGGTACCAGAGGCGTTCTCCGCGTACTATCGGCACGGAGGCCTGGTCAAGTTGGCGGGAAGGGGCGCCTCAGTCCGACGCGGCCGCCCAGTGCACGAAGGCGTCGACCAGCGGCGAGACGCGGCCCGACGCCGGCGCCGCCAGCACCACGCGCTGTGGCGGCGGATTCTCGCGCAGCGGTCGGCAGGCGATCGGCCGGCCGTCGTAGCTCTGGTCGCCGACCGGCCGGGTGCACGACAGCGCCACGCCGACACCGTGCGCGACCAGCCCGCGCTGCATCTCGAAGCTCTGCACCGTCTGCGCGATGTGCGGCGTCAGTTGCTGGTTCCAGAACAGCGACAGCAGGTACTCGCGAGTGTGTGGAATGTCCTCCAGCACCAGCGACTCTCGTGCCAGATCGTGCAGAGAGACGCGCTCCTGTGCCGCCAGCGGGTGCTCCGCCGGCAGCAGCGCGTAAGGCGCCAATTCCGCCAGTGTCCAGCATCGCGTTTGCGCGTCGGTGGCGAGCTCGTAGGTCAGCGCGAGTTCCGCCTTGCCGGCGCGCAGGGCGCGCTGCACCGTGGCCAGATCGCCCTCCAGCAGCGTCACCGACACCTGCGGATGCCGTGCGCGAAAGCCCGCCAACAGGCGCGGGGCGAAGTAAGGCCCCAGGTCCTGGAAGCAGATCAGCGACAGCTGCCCGCGCAGCTCACCCGGCTCCTCGCCGGCGCTGAGCCCGGCCGCCATGGTCAGGATGGCGCGAGCCTGCTCCAGCACCCGTTGGCCGGCCGGTGTCAGCTCGACGCGTCGGCTGGCCTGGCGGCGGAGCAAGGGCGCACCGAGCGAGGCTTCGAGCTGGGCGATGGCCAGCGACACCGAAGGCTGCGATACGTGGCGCGCCCGCGCCGCCGCGCTGACCCCGCCATGCTCGGCGGTGGCGACGAAGTAATCGAGCTGGCGCAAGGAGAAGTCGATCATGTTTTCCAATAATGAAAAATAGGAAAGATATATTTTTCTTATCATAAGGCCATCCCCGATACTGCCGCCATCGGCTGTTTTTCCATGACGCAGAGGAGGGTGACGATGCAGGTGACGACGATAAGTCAGGAAGACATCGCGGCATTCCAGCGCGACGGCGCGATCGTGCTGCGCGGCGTGTTCCGCGATTGGGTCGACGCGCTGCGCGACGGCTTCGAACAGGTGCTGGCCGCGCCCGGCCCCTTCGCCATCGAGAACGTCAGGCAGGGCGAAGCGGGGCGCTTCTTCGAGGACTATTGCAACTGGCAGCGCATCGAGCCGTTCACGCGCTTCGTGTACGACTCGCCGGCCGCCGCGCTGGCCGGCCGGTTGATGGGCGCGCGCCGGGTGCAGATGTTCCACGAGCACATCCTGGTCAAGGAGCCGGGCACCGCCAAGCCCACGCCCTGGCATCAGGACATCCCCTACTACTGCGTCGACGGCGCGCAGACCGCCAGCTACTGGATACCGCTCGACCCGGTGAGGCGCGACAATACCCTGCGCCTGGTGCTGGGCTCGCACCGCTGGCCCAAGCTGGTGCGCCCCAAGCGCTGGGCCACCAACGAGAATTTCTTCGCCGGCGAAGACGACTACATGGAGATGCCCGACGTCGAGGACGGCAGCCACACCATCCTCACCCCCGAGCTGGAACCGGGCGATGCCGTGCTGTTCGACTTCCGCACCGTGCACGGCGCTGCCGGCAACCAGGGCACAGGGCGCCGCCGCGCCTTCTCGGCGCGCTTTCTCGGCGACGACGTGCGCTTCGTCGAGCGTCCCGGCCGTACCTCGCCGCCGTTCCCCGGCATCGGCCAGACGACCGGCGAGCGGCTGCGCGAGGACTGGTTCCCGGTGGTGTGGTCGGCCGACGCAGGGGGCTGAGCGCACGGGCCGCCGGGCTGCCATGAAGTGCTCGGCAGCGGCGGCCAACCCTCGCCGGACGGGGCGGCTGATCGGCCGGAAACGCCGGCTTTGGCGAATTGAAAAGCGTGTCGGGCTACCCTATAAAGGCTTATAACAATTTAAACGATATCCCTCTTGCGATTCGGTGAGTCGAGCGGCATGGCGAATCTGTTCGGAGCGGGCCTCGTTTAGATGCGGGTCATACCAACAGGAACAGGACGCCGCGATGCCGAAGGGCTCCCGGACAGGAGCACCGGCCCGGCGGGGAGGGATTGCCATGCGCCGGGCCATCGTCATCGGGTGTCTTGCCCTTCTTCCCTCCCTCTGTGCCGCCGTGGCGCCGGATGCCTCGGCGCCGCGCTCCGAGCAGCCGGCGGCCACGCTGCATGCGCCGCTGGCCGACCGCGACGGCGACGGCATCGCCGACAGCCTGCAGGCGCGGCTCGCCCAGGCGCATCCGGAAGACCGCTTCGACGTGGTGGTGACCTTCCAGCAACCCGACCAGGCCGCCGCGGCACGCCAGGCGCTCGGCCACTTCGTACCACGCCGCGAATTCAAGATCATCCCCGGCTTTGCCGGCCGCCTGAGCGCCGCCCAGATCCGCGCGCTGTCGCACGCCGCCGGCCTGGTGCGCATCGAGGAGGACGTCCAGGTCCACACCCAGCTCAACGCCGCACGCCCCGATTTCGGCGTCGATAAGGCGCGTGGACTGGTGACGGGCGGGGTGACCGGCAGCGGCGTGGGCATCTGCACGGTCGATACCGGCGTCGATCCCAACCACGAGCAGCTGGCCGGCAAGGTGGCCGGCTTCCTCGATCTGGTGGCGAACAAGACCACGGCTTACGACGACAACGGCCACGGCACCCACGTGCTGTCCATCGCCGCCGGCGACGGCAGCGGCGGTGCGGACGCGGCCCGCTACCAGGGTGTGGCGCCGGGGGCGCCGGTCTACGCCGCCAAGGTGCTCGATAGCAGCGGGTCCGGCGCCGAGAGCGCGGTGGTGAGCGGCATCGAATGGTGCGCCGGGCAGTCTGGTGTGCGCGTTATCTCGCTGAGCCTGGCGGCGCTGCCGCCGGCCGACGGCAACGACGCCATGAGCCAGGCGGTCAATGCGGCGGTGGATGGCGGCAAGGTGGTGGTGGTCGCCGCCGGCAACGACGGCGACGAACCGGGCACGGTCGGTTCGCCCGGCGCGGCGGAAAAGGCCGTCACCGTCGGCGCCTGCGCCGAATGGTCGGCGCCGGTAGACACCACCAACCACTCCGAAGGCGTGTATCTCACCGCCTTCTCCAGCCGCGGCCCGATCACCGATAGCCACAATACCGTGCTGCGCATCAAGCCCGATATCTGCGCGCCGGGCCACAGCATCACCGCGGCCAAAGCCGGCACGGTGAACGGCTACGTCACCTACAGCGGCACCTCGATGGCCACCCCGTTCGTGGCCGGCAGCGTGGCGTTGGCGCTGGAGGCCAATCCGACGCTGAGCCCGGCGCAGGTGCGCACCTTGCTGGAAGGCACGGCGCAGGACCGCGGTACTACCGGGAAGGACAACGAATGGGGGGCGGGCCTGATCGACGCCTACGCCTTCGTCGCCCGTGCGCAGAACCCGGCGTCGATCCTGGCGACGGCGTTTCCCACTACCCAGCGCATCGCCCCGGCCAGCGTCGCCAGCAACAGCACCTGGAGTTACCCTTTCGACGTCAGCGATACCAGCAAGCCGATCGCCGCCATCGTCACCATCGTCGGCCAGCCGATCTGCACGCTGCGGCTGTTCGGTTCCTGCTTCGCCTACCAATGGGACCCCGATCTCGATGCACGCCTGCGGGCACCCGACGGCACCATCCTGGCCTACAGCGGCTGCATGGGGGAGGGAACGGAGTGCGCCTCGCCGCGCGCGCCGCTGGTGGCGCTCGGCCGCCAGGAAACGCTGCACGCCATGCCGACGGTGGCGGGGCAATACCGCGTCGAGGTGTGGGGTGCCCAGGACAGCGTCAACCAGGGCAAGGGCGGCAGCTTCGCGCTCGATCTGTCGCAGGGACCGCTCGCCAACATCGTCGTTCCGCCGGATTTTGCCTTGACGACCTCGCCAGCGAGCCAGAGCGTGGTGAGCGGCAGTAGCACCAGCTATACCGCGACGGTCACGCCGTCGGGAGGGTTCGGCGACCCGGTCGATCTGAGCGTGAGCGGCCTGCCGGTCGGAGCCGGCGCGAGCTTCAGTCCCGACCCGATCACGGGCGGCGCCGGCAGCTCGACGCTGAGCGTGACCACGGCCGGCACGACCCCGGCCGGCAGCTACCCGCTGACCATCATCGGCAGTGGGGGCGGTCTTACCCGCAGCAGTGGCGTTTCGCTGGTGGTCACGGCGCCGAACGCTGATTTCGCGCTGTCCGCCACGCCGACCAGCCGCACCGTCAAGCGCGGCGGCCGTGCCAACTACACCGAAACGGTCACCGCCCTGAACGGTTTCAACGGTGCCGTCACGCTCAGCGCGACCGGGCTGCCGAGCGGGGCGACATTCAGCTTCAGCCCCAACCCGGTGACGGGCTCCGGTTCGTCCACCCTGACGGTCAGGACCAGCAAGACCACCCCGCGCGGCAGCTACACGCTGACGGTGAGCGGGGTAAGCGGCAGCCTGAGCCATAGCCACTCCCTGGGGCTGACAGTGCAGTGAAGAGACCGTGGCGACATCGGCAGCTTCCTCGGTGAGTGGAGCACGGCCATTGCCACTACGGCAATCAGGGCCGACCACGTCAGGAGTGGCGTAGGCGAAGGTCTGCCGGGTATGCCGTCGATTCGGGTCGCCTTGCCGCGTGCCGTTTCCGTGAGGCGGCGTCCCTGTTATGGTGATGACATGGCAAGGCCGGCCGCTCCATCCGGCATCGCGCCAGCCCCGATAGCTCTCCCCATCCTGCCCATGAAATATCGTTTGGCCATTTTCGACTTCGATGGCACGCTCGCCGATACCTTCCCGGTCTTCACCGGCATGCTCGACGAGCTGGCGCGGCAGCACGGCTTCCGGCCGATCGCCCCGGGCGAGATACCGGCCCTGCGCCACTGCAGCGCGCGCCAGATCATGCGCCACGTCGGTCTGCCGCGCTGGAAGCTGCCGCTGGTGGCGAAGAGCGGCATCGCGCTGATGCGGCGCGAAGCCCACGCCATCGCCTTGTTCGACGGCATGGAAGAGACCCTGCGCTATCTGGCGCAGCGGGGCGTCATGCTGTCCATTCTCACTTCCAACTCCTGCGAGAACGTGCGGCTTGTCATGGGGCCGCAGAGCATGGAGCTGTTCACCCACCTCGAGTGCGGCATGTCGATCTTCGGCAAGCAGGCCAGGATCAGGAAGGTGCTCGGCAGGACGGCGATCCCGGGCCGTGAGGCGATCTACATCGGCGACCAGATCACCGATGGCGAGGCGGCGCGCAAGGCCGGCGTGGCGTTCGGCGCCGTGTCGTG
This sequence comes from Pseudogulbenkiania sp. MAI-1, assembly GCF_000527175.1. Lineage (NCBI taxonomy): Bacteria > Pseudomonadati > Pseudomonadota > Betaproteobacteria > Neisseriales > Chromobacteriaceae > Pseudogulbenkiania > Pseudogulbenkiania sp. MAI-1. The sequence goes on from NZ_AZUR01000001.1 coordinate 264,927, forward strand.
GGGCTACGGTGCGATCGAATCGCTGCGGCAATGCGCGCCGGACGAGGTGTTCGATTCGGTGGCGGCCATCCGCCGGATTGCCTGAGAGGATTTACAGACCCCTGAGCGCTGGGCATTCTTGGCTGCACAAAAAAAGCGGGCCGCAGCCCGCTTTCTTGCTTCTGGTATCAGCTGACCCTCAGCTGCGCACCTGGCCGTCGCCCAGCACTACCCACTTCTGGCTGGTCAGCCCGTGCAGGCCGACCGGGCCGCGTGCGTGGATCTTGTCGGTGGAGATGCCGATCTCGGCGCCCAGGCCGTACTCGAAGCCGTCGGCGAAGCGCGTGCTGGCGTTGACCATTACGCTGGCCGAATCCACCTCGCGCAGGAAGCGGCGGGTGCGGCTGTAGTCCTCGCTGACGATGGCGTCGGTGTGGTGGCTGCCGTAGTCGTTGATGTGCTGGATCGCCTCGTCGAGGTCCTTCACCACCTTCACCGCCAGGATCGGCGCCGAGTACTCGGCGTACCAGTCGTCCTCGGTCGCCGGCACCACCTTCTCGCCCAGGATGATGCGGGTGCGTTCGCAGCCGCGCAGCTCCACGCCTTTTTCCCACAGCGGGGCGGCGAGCTTCGGCAGCATGAACTCGGCGGAGGCCTCGTGCACCAGCAGCGTCTCCATGGTGTTGCACGGCGCGTAGCGCTGGGTCTTGGCGTTGACCACGATGGCCACGGCCTTGTCCGGGTTGGCGGTGTCGTCGACGTAGACGTGGCAGTTGCCGTCCAGGTGCTTGATCACCGGCACGCGCGCGTCCTGGCTGATGCGCGCGATCAGGCTCTTGCCGCCGCGCGGCACGATCACGTCGACGTACTCCGGCATGGTGATGAGCTCGCCCACCGCGGCGCGGTCGGTAGTCTCGACCACCTGCACCGCCTCGGCCGGCAGCCCGGCCAGACGCAGGCCCTCGTGCACGCAGCGGGCGATGGCCTGGTTGCTGTGGAAGGCTTCCGAGCCGCCGCGCAGGATGGTGGCGTTGCCCGACTTCAGGCACAGCCCGGCGGCGTCGGCGGTGACGTTGGGGCGGGCCTCGTAGATGATGCCGATCACACCGAGCGGCACGCGCATCTTGCCGAGCTGGATGCCGGACGGACGGTAGGTGAAGTCGTCCATCTCGCCCACCGGGTCGGGCAGCGCGGCGATCTGGCGCAAGCCCTCGGCCATGCCGTGGATGGTCTTGTCCGACAGCGTCAGGCGGTCGATGAAGGCCTCTTCCAGACCGTTCTGGCGCGCCGCCTCGAGGTCGAGCATGTTGGCGGCGATCAACTGCTCGCTCTCGCGCTCGATGGCGTCGGCCATGGCCAGCAAGGCCTTGTTTTTCTGATGGGTATCGGCGCGGGCGATGGCGCGGCTGGCGGCGCGGGCGGCGCGGCCGACGCGCTGCATGTAGTCCTTGACGTCCATGGTTCGGGGTCCTGCGAAGTCTGTGATGGGGATGGGTCGAGATTACCGCAAAGCGGCAAGACCGTGCCAGTGCGGCAGCGGCAGGCAGACTGTTGCAGTACGAAAACAGCCGCATGCGAAAGCGTTTGACCCTACTGGGTGTATGGAGTAGTGTGCATTTCGAGCAACCGCTTGGTTGAATTACATCGTCATCACTGCACGACACGGCGCGCCAGACGCCGGCACGGAGGAGAAACCGCATGACCGCATACCGGGAGTTTCATCGCCAGTCCATCGAACAGCCCGAAACCTTCTGGGGGCGCGAGGCCGCCCGCATCGACTGGCACCGACCTTACGACCGGGTGCTGGCCTATGACAATCCGCCGTTTAGGCGCTGGTTCGCCGGCGGCGAGACCAACCTGTGCCACAACGCGGTGGACCGGCACGTGGCGGAACGCGGCGACCAGCCGGCGCTGATCTACGTCTCGACCGAAACCGGTGCCGAGCGGGTGTACAGCTTCGCCGAATTGCAGCAGGAGGTGGCGCGTTTCGCCGCCATCCTGGCGGCGCAGGGCGTGGGCAAGGGCGACCGCGTGCTGATCTACATGCCGATGATCGCCGAGGCGGTGTTCGCCATGTTGGCCACGGTGCGGCTGGGGGCGGTGCATTCGGTGGTGTTCGGCGGCTTCGCGTCCGCCAGCCTGGCGGCGCGCATCGAGGACGCCCGGCCCAAGGTGATGGTGACCGCCGACGCCGGCCTGCGCGGCGGCAAGGTGATTGCCTACAAGCCGCTGGTGGACGAGGCGCTGGAACTGGCCGGAGCGGCGGCGCCGGACAAGGTGATCCTGGTCAACCGCGGCGTGGCCGAAGCGCCGATGATGAAGCCGGGGCGCGACCTCGACTACGCCACGCTGCGCCAGCAGCACCTGAACGACCGCGCCGAGGTGGTGTGGGTGGAGTCGGGCCATCCCAGCTACATCCTCTACACCTCCGGCACCACCGGCAAGCCCAAGGGCGTCGAGCGCGATACCGGCGGCTACGCCGTGGCGCTGGCGGCGAGCATGGAATACATCTACGGCGGCCGGGCCGGCGAGACCTTCTTCTCGACCTCGGACATCGGCTGGGTGGTGGGGCATTCCTACATCGTCTACGGCCCGCTGATCGCCGGCATGGCGACGCTGGTGTACGAGGGCCTGCCGACCAACCCCGATCCGGCGGTCTGGTGGCACCTGGTGGAAAAATACCGTGTCTCGGTGATGTTCTCGGCGCCGACGGCAATCCGTGTGTTGAAAAAGCAGGACCCGGCCTGGTTGCACCGCCACGATCTCTCCAGCCTCAAGGCCTTGTTCCTGGCGGGCGAGCCGCTGGACGAGCCGACCGCGAGCTGGATCGCCGGCGAACTCAAGGTGCCGGTGATCGACAACTACTGGCAGACCGAAACCGGATGGCCGATGCTGACCGTGTGCAACGGCGTGGAGCGCCAGCCGGTCAAGGTCGGCAGCCCCGGCCTGCCGGTGTACGGCTACAACCTCAAGCTGGTGGACGAGGCCTCCGGGCAGGAGGTCGGCGTCGGCGAGAAGGGCGTGATCGCCATCGTGCCGCCCTTGCCTCCGGGCTGCCTGAGCACGGTGTGGGGGCAGGACGAACGCTTCGTCCAGACCTATTTCGGCGGCTTCGCCGACCAGTTGCTGTATTCCTCGTTCGACTGGGGCGTGCGCGACGCCGACGGCTACATCACCATCCTCGGCCGCACTGACGACGTGATCAACGTCGCCGGCCACCGTCTCGGCACGCGCGAGATCGAGGAGGCGGTGTCCGGCCATGGCGCCATCGCCGAGGTGGCGGTGGTGGGGGTGGCCGACGCGCTCAAGGGCCAGGTGCCGCAGGCCTTCGCCGTGGTGCGCGACCCGAGCGTGCTGGCCGACCCGGCCCGCCGTGCCGAATTGGAAAAGGAAGTGATCGCCAGGGTTGCCCGTGAACTGGGCGCGATCGCCAACCCGGCGCGGGTGTTCTTCGTCAATCAACTGCCCAAGACCCGCTCCGGCAAGGTGCTGCGACGCTCGATCCAGGCCATTGCCGAGGGGCGCGACCCGGGCGATCTGACCACGCTGGACGATCCGGCGAGTCTGGAACAGGTGCGTCAGGCCATCGCCAGTGCCTGAGCCCTTTCGAGGGTGGCGTGTGCGTCACCATTGGGCCGTCTGCCTTCGGGCCGACGGCCGTTTTTTTTCTTACGCGACTTGGGCTAGCGGCGCGGCCAGCAGCCCGGGAAACTCGTATGCCAGCACACGGTAGAACGCCTGCAGCCGGGCATCGTCCTCGTCGTGGAACACATGGCAGTGCACGTTCCAGCCTTTGGCCTGGGCGTTGTTGAGCAGGTCGGCCAGGGTCAAGAGCTGGTTGGCGCTGGCGGTGTCGAGCCGGGTCAGGGCCAGCGTCAGCTCGAGGTCGGCATGGCTGCGGTCGGCGAGGTAGGGCGTCAACGGCCGGAACAGGCGGTCGTAGAAGGCGGCGGCGTCGTCGGGGCAACTGACCCCGCGCAGCAGCAGGCGGCCGCTGTGGAAGCGGAAATCGACTTCCGGCGTGCTGGCGCTGGCGGCTAGGTAGAAATCGGGGCGGGCGGGGGCAGAGGTCATCATCGGGCGGCCTCGCGGCAGGGTGGAGAAGCCCGGGAGTGTAGCGGCGCGGTGTTGCAGCGCGATGACGGGGGGCGCTCGTCCCGGCCCCCGCAAGATGACTGCGCTAGTGCCCGAGCCCGTCGCGCACCTTGCGCACGCCGTACCACACCGCCACCGCCACGATCGGGATGGCGATGCCGGTGGCCAGCTCGGCGTTGACGTGCAGCCCGGCGGCCTTGGCGGCCTTGAACAGGTAGGACAGCAGGCTCACCGCGTAGTAGGTCAGCACCCCCACCGACAGCCCTTCCACCGTTTCCTGTAAGCGCAGCTGCATCGCGGCACGGCGGTCCATGCTGGCCAGCAGCGCGCGGTTCTGCTCCTCGTGCAGCACCTCGACGCGGGTGCGCAGCAGCGCGGTGCTGCGTTGCAGGCGGTCAGTCAGGCGGTCCTGGCGTTTCACCACGGTGTCGCAGGTGCTCATCGCCGGCGCCATGCGCCGTTCCATGAATTCGTGGAACGGCTGCATGCCGGGCAGGCGGCTCTCGCGCAGCTCGCCGATGCGGCGCTCCACCAGCGAGTAGTAGGCGCGCGTGGCGGAAATGCGGTACTGGCTTTCCGAGATCAGCTGCTCAGTGCGCGTGGAGAGGTCTTCCAGCTCGGCGAGCAGCTGGGCGTCGCGGCTGTCCGGCTTGCCCATGCGCTCGGTCAGCGAGCGCAGCACCACGTCGAGGCGGTCGAGCTCGCGCATCTGCTCCTTGGCGATGGGCAGCGCCAAGAGCGCCAGCATGCGGTAGGTCTCAATCTCGAACAGGCGCTGCAACATGCGCCCGGACTGGTTCGGTCCCATGTCCTCGTCCAGCACCACGTAGCGCGAAAAGCCCTCCGACAGGCGCGGGTCGGGGTGCAGTTGCAGGTCGGTGTAGGCGATGCCGTTGCCGTCGCCGATGCGCGAGCCGATCAGCTCGCCGCCGCCGAACCAGCGCGCCGCGATCTCGTCCGGCGAACTGGCCGAACCGCCCTTGAGCAGCACCGCGTGCAACGCCACCAGCACCTGGCCGGGCAGGCGGTCGAGCCAGCGGGCGGGCAGGCGGTCGAGCGCGGTGCGGTCGAAGGGCTCGGCAAAGTCGCCGGCGAGGATGAAGGTGTAGCGCGCGAACTCGGCATGCAGCGACCAGCGCACGGTCAGGTCGCCGGCGTAGGCAGTGTAGTGCGCGGCGTTGCCGGCCGGGGCCGGCAGGCCCAGCGCCTGGGCCAGATCGACCAGCGCCTCGCGCTGGCTGGCGTCGTCGTAGTCGTAGTACAGGGTGAGCGAGGTCAGCCGGGCCGGCGACGGGATCGAGGCGTACGGCCGCGCGTGCGCCTCGTCATTGAGGACGCGGCGCAAGGGGTGTGGGGTGAGGGTGGTCATGGCGGGTCCAAAGGCAAACGGTTTTAAAGATGCGCTGAGCATGTTTAAAACCGCTTGCCGTACAGCATACCTCAAGCCCGCCGCCGGCTGTCCACCACTTCCGTATTACTCCGCCGCAATGGATGTGGCGGAGCGATTGGATGGGCGGTAGTGGGCGTGATGCAGGGGAGGGGGCTGGCAAGGCCACCGGCGCTGGGGCGTTCGGGGAGGGTGGCTCAGCCGCGGCGGTGATGGGCGAGCAGACGCGCCAGCGCACCCTTGACCAGCGGGTTCGCCACGCTGGTGGCGGCTTGCTCGATGCTCTCGAGCGCCGCCGGGCTGAGCGCCAGCGTCTTGACCGGCTTGACCGGTGGCTTGAAGCGGATGTCGACCTTGACGCGGATCCGGCTCGCCGGGTAGCCGTGCTCGGTCAGCGCCGGCAAGAGGCCGGGGCCGATCAGCTTCAGCCGCGCCGCCACCACGCCGTTGTCGGCGTACACCACCAGCTCGCCGTCGCGGATGCGCACCGCCCGGCAGTAATCCGCCAGCGGTGCCGGCAGCAGGCGGCGGAAGGCCGTGTCCAGCGCCATCAGCGCGCGTGCCTCGCTGGCGAGCTGTGACAGGCGGCTGTCTCTGCGGGCGATATCGCGGAAAGAAAAACTGCTCATGGGAGGAATTCTAGCGGATTGCCGCCATGCTGGGCGATTTGCGACGCCGCAGGCCGGTTTTTACGCGCTTGGCTTGATGCACCACAACTTTGCCCCCATTAAGTGGTCAGTGCTTGTGCTACACTTTTCACCATTTTTCCGGCCCGCTTGGCCTCTGGATTCGAAAACCGATGATTTCCACGCTTCTCAAGAAAGTATTCGGTAGCCGCAACGACCGGCTGCTGAAGCAATACCGCCAGGTGGTGGCCCGCATCAATGCGCTCGAAGACGGCCTGCGCTCGTTGTCGGATGAGGATCTGGCCGGCAAGACCCCGCAGTTCCGCCAGCGCGTTGCCAATGGGGAAAGCCTCGACGCCCTGCTGCCGGAAGCCTTCGCGGTCTGCCGCGAGGCGTCGCGCCGGGTGCTCGGCATGCGCCACTTCGACGTCCAGCTGATCGGCGGCATGGTGCTCAACGACGGCAAGATCGCCGAGATGCGCACCGGCGAGGGCAAGACCCTGGTCGCCACGCTGCCCGCCTACCTCAATGCGCTGACCGGCAACGGCGTGCACGTGGTGACCGTCAACGACTACCTGGCCAGCCGTGACGCCGGCATCATGGGCAAGCTGTACAACTTCCTCGGCTTGAGTGTGGGCGTGAACCTGTCGCAGATGCCGCACCACCTGAAGCAGGAAGCCTACGCCGCCGACATCACCTACGGCACCAACAACGAATTCGGCTTCGACTACCTGCGCGACAACATGGTGTTCAGCCTTGCGGAAAAGGTGCAGAAGAAGCTGGCCTTTGCCGTGGTCGACGAGGTGGACTCGATCCTGATCGACGAGGCGCGCACGCCGCTGATCATCTCCGGCCCGGCCGAAGACAACGTCGAGATGTACCAGCGCATGAACGCGCTGCCGCCCCTGCTCGAGCGTCAGCAGCAGGAAGAGGGCGAGGGCGACTACTGGGTGGACGAGAAAGCGCACTCGGTGCTGCTGTCCGAGCGCGGCCACGAGCGCGCCGAAGAACTCCTGACCCAGATGGGCCTGTTGAAGGAAGGCGACAGCCTGTATTCGGCCACCAACATCACGCTGATGCATCACCTGATGGCCGCGCTGCGCGCCCACGCGCTGTACCACCGCGACCAGCACTACGTGGTGCAGGAGGGCGAGATCATCATCGTCGACGAGTTCACCGGCCGCCTGATGCCGGGCCGTCGCTGGTCCGAGGGCCTGCACCAGGCCGTCGAGGCCAAGGAAGGGGTGACGATCAACCGCGAGAACCAGACGCTGGCCTCGATCACCTTCCAGAACTACTTCCGCCTGTACGGCAAGCTGTCCGGCATGACCGGCACCGCCGACACCGAAGCCTACGAATTCCAGAGCATCTACGGCCTGGAGACGGTGGTGATCCCGACCAACAAGCCGATGATCCGCCAGGACTCGCACGACAAGGTCTACCGCACCGCGCAGGAGAAGTACGACGCCATCCTGGCCGACATCAAGGACTGCCACGAACGCGGCCAGCCGGTGCTGGTCGGCACCACGTCGATCGAGAACTCGGAGCTGATCTCCGCCCTGCTGAACAAGGCCAAGCTGCCGCACAACGTGCTGAACGCCAAGGAACACGCGCGCGAAGCGGATATCGTGGTGCAGGCCGGCCGCCCAGGCGTGATCACCGTCGCCACCAACATGGCCGGCCGCGGTACCGACATCGTGCTGGGCGGCAACCCGGAACCGGAAATCCGCCTGGTCGAGGCCGACGACAGCCTGTCCGAGCAGGAAAAGACCACGCGCATCGCCGCCATCCGCAGCGAATGGTCGCTGCGCCACGAGCAGGTGCTCGCCGCCGGCGGCCTGCACATCGTCGGCACCGAACGCCACGAATCGCGCCGCATCGACAACCAGCTGCGCGGCCGTTCCGGCCGCCAGGGCGACCCGGGCTCCTCGCGCTTCTACCTCTGCCTGGAAGACCCGCTGTTGCGCATCTTCGCCTCCGACCGCGTGGCGGCCATCATGGAGCGGCTGAAGATGCCGGTGGGCGAGGCGATCGAGCACCCGTGGGTGAGCCGTTCGATCGAGAACGCGCAGCGCAAGGTGGAAGGCCGCAACTTTGACATCCGCAAGCAGCTGCTGGAATACGACGACGTCGCCAACGACCAGCGCAAGGTGATCTACCAGCAGCGCAACGAGATCCTCGAGGACGAGGATGTCAGCGCCATCGTCACCAATATGCGCGAAGGCGTGCTGTCCGACCTGGTCGACCTGCATCTGCCGCCGGAATCGATGGAAGAGCAGTGGGATCTGCCGGGACTGGCCAAGACGCTGGAGAGCGAATTCCAGCTCGACGCGCCGGTGGCGGACTGGCTCAAGGCCCAACCGAACCTGGACATCCCGGAGATCAAGGAACGCATCATCAAGCAGGCCGAGGCGATCTACCTGGCCAAGGTCGAGCTGGCGGGCGAGCCGGCCATGCGGCAGTTCGAGCGCTCGCTGGTGCTGCAGATGCTGGACAACCACTGGCGCGAGCACCTGTCGTCGATGGACCATCTGCGCCAGGGCATCCACCTGCGCGGTTACGCCCAGAAGAACCCCAAACAGGAGTACAAGCGCGAGGCCTTCGAGCTGTTCGCCGACATGCTCGAGCGCATCAAGAAGAGCGTGGTCAGCGTGCTGATGACGGTGCAGATCCGCACCCAGGAGGACATGGAGGCGGTCGAGCCGCACGAGCCTGCCGAGCTGGCGCTGCAGCACGCCGAGCCGGGTTCGGCGCTGGCCGCGGCCGAGGGCGGGGAAGGCAACCCCTACGCGCCGGCCGTGCTGGCGGCGCAGGGCATCCGCGTCGGCCGCAACGATCCGTGCCCGTGCGGCAGCGGGCAGAAGTATAAGCAGTGCCACGGCCGGCTGGCCTGAGAAGCCGCCTCCCGAGCTGAACAAAAAAACGCGCCCGATGCAGATCGGGCGCGTTTTTTTTGGTTACCGGAAACCGGGCTCAGGCCTGGATGCGGAAGCGGCCGAGCGACAGGTTGAGGCTCTGCGAGGTGTCTTCCAGCGTGCGCGCCTCGTGCGTCAGGCTGTCGGTGGCCTGCTCGGCGCGCGAGGTCAGCTGGCGCACGTCTTCCATCGCCGCGCTCATGGCGTGGATGTCGCTCTCGATGGCGCGCGTCTGCTCCTGCGTGGCGACGAAAGCCTGGCGCAGCTCGTGCATCAGGCCCACGGTGTTGTCCAGGGCCCCGCGCACCTCGTCCGCCGCGCCCGACAGCTGGCCGGCCTCCTCGGCCTGGTGGGTGATCGAGCCGGCGGTGCTGGCGATGGTGCCGAGCAGGCGGTCGACAAACTGCTGGGTCTCGGCCAGGGTGTCCTGGGTCTGGCCGGCCAGCTTGCGCACCTCGTCGGCCACCACCGCGAAGCCGCGCCCGGCCTCGCCGGCACGCGCCGCCTCGATGGCGGCGTTGAGCGCCAAGAGGCTGGTCTGCTCGGCGATGCCGGAGATACGCCCGAGGATGTCGGTGATGAGGTTGACGTCCTGGGCCAGCGCCTGGAAGCGCTCGGACAGTTGATGGTTAGCGGCGACATGGCCGCCCAGCTGGCCGGTCATGTCGGCCACCTTGCGCTGCGACTGCTGCAATTCGCCGCCGACGTCGTCGATGCGGCCCTCCAGCGTGGCGACGCTGCGGCTGGTTTCCCCGGCCAGCTGCAGCACGTGGCCGGCGTGGCCGGCGAGCTGCTGCAGGCGCTGGTGCGTCTGCAGCGTGCTGTCGCGCAGGGTCTGGGCGCTGCCCTGCACCTGTTCGGCGCTACTGAAGGTGTGGCGGGCGTTGTCGGACACCGTGCGCAGGATCTGGCAGAAGGCTTCGCCCAGCGCGTTGAAGCGCTCGGCCATGCGGCCGATCTCGTCGTCGGCGCGCACGGTGAGCCGGCGTGTCAGGTCGTGTGTTTCCGCGGTGCTGCGGATGTGCTCGGAGATGCGCGTGATCGAGCGCGCCAGCAGGCGCGACAGCAGCCAGGCGACGATACCGCCGACCAGCAGCGCGCCGCCGCCGATCAGTAGGGTGTTGAGGAGCGCCGCGTGCCGCGCCTCGGCCACTTCGGCCAGCGACACGTCGGCCGCCAGCACGAAGCGTTGCGTGCCGAACTGCAGCGGTACGAACACCGAGCGGAAGGTGCCGTACTTGTCGGTGTACTCGTCGTAGGTGACCCGGCCGCTGGCGAAGGCCGCCTTCAGGCCGTCGCTGCCGTCGTAGGGCTCGAGGTGCTTGCCGAAATCGCCCGCCGTCACTTCCTTCTCGCCCGCGCCGTCGGCCAGGTAGACGATCTTGCCATCCTTCTGCCACAGCGCGTACAGGTACACCACCTTGAATTGCTCAGCATACTGGTTGAGGCGCAGGGCGTTGCGCGCCATTTCCCCGGCGCTCACGCTGCCCGGCTGCTGGGCGCGACGCAGGAAGTCGGCGCCGAGCAGGGCGGGAATGGCGCGCGCGGTGGCGTTGAGGCGGGAATCGATCAGTTCGATCGCGTTGGCCGTGCTGGTGACGTAGGTGTGCGCGGTGAAGGCGCCGACCGTCAGCAGGTTCATCAGCAGGAACAGGCAGGTCAGCTTGGTCTGGACGCTGAGGCGGGTGAACCATCGCATCATTTTTTATTCCATGTTTTGTAATTTATCCATATGAACTGCCGATTTGAATCAAAACTTTGATTTATTAACCCGGCCCTTAAATTGGCTGTCATGGTATCATGTTTGCATGGACAAGATCGATGCACGCAAGCTGGGTTCCGAGGGACGCGAAACGTTGCGCAAGATGGTGCTGCGTTTGCGCACGCAATCGGGTATGAACGGTGTTGAACTGGCGAAGATCGCCGGGGTGCATGTACGTACCGTACAGAAATGGTTGAGAGTGGCGCGTGCAGAAGGGGCCGGGGCGCTGGTCGAGAAACCGCGTGGGCGCCCCCATGGCGCCTGCCGCAAATTGACGATGGCACAGGAGGTCTGGGTGCGCCAGCGCATCGTCGGCGCCGTTCCCGAGCAACTGAGCCTGCCCTTTGCACTGTGGACCCGGCGTGCGATCCAGGCTTTGGTGGAAATTCAGTTCGGCCTGCAATTATCCGATCGCCTCGTCGGCAAATATCTGCAGCGCTGGGGCTATACCGCACAGAGGCCAGTAAAGAAAGCGATTGAACAACGAAGCGAGTTGGTCCAGGCTTGGCTGCGCGAGCAGTATCCCGCCATCGCTGCGCGCGCCAAGGTGGAAGGGGCGCTGATCTACTGGGCCGATGAGACGGCGGTCAAGGAAGACACGAACTGGGTGCGCGGCTTTGCCCCAGCCGGACGCACGCCGGTGTTGGAGGCGTCGGCGCGCTGGCCCAAGCTGTCGATGATCTCGGCCATCACCAACCGGGGTGAGATTGCGTTCCAGATCGTCGAAGGTACGATCAATGCGGAACGCTTTATCGAGTTTCTCGCGCGACTGATCGACGGCGCCCCCGGCAAGGTGTTCCTGATTGTCGATAACTTGCGGGTCCATCACGCCAAGCTTGTCCGTGCTTGGGTCGAACCGAGGAAGGACAAGATCGAGCTGTTCTACCTGCCGCCTTATGCACCGGAGTCCAATCCGGACGAATACCTGAATCATGACTTCAAGACATCGCTGCGCCTGGAACCAGCCAGTCGTAACGACTTGGATCTCATGGAAAAGGCGATGCGGATCATGAATCGCATCGCCCAATTGCCGGAACGCATCCGGTCATACTTTCGGCACCCACATGCAACTTACGCGGCAATATAAGTGTATTTAAGGGCCGGGTTAATAATGCAATACAAATGACTCGCCGCCACCGGCTTCCGGCCCGACTGTGGCAAATGTGGCGCAATGCCCGCTACGCCGGCGCGCGAGCGACTAAGCTTGAGCCATCCCCCAAGAGGAGACAGCACATGACCCGTACCGCCTTCATCACCGGTTCCACTTCCGGCATCGGCCTGGCCATCGCCAGCCGGCTCGCCGCCAACGGCTGGGCCATCGGCCTGCATGGACTGGCCACGCCCGAGCAGCGAGACGAGGCCCTGGCCGAGGTGCGCCAGGCCGGCGCGGCCGAGGCCGTGTTTTTCGAGGGCGACCTGCGCGACGCCGACGCGGTGCAGAAGCTGGCTGAGGACGTCCAGCGCTGGCGCGAGGTCGACGTGCTGGTCAACAACGCCGGCATGCAGCACACCGCCAGCGTGGCCGAGATGCCGCCCGAGGTGTGGCAGACCGTGCTGGCGGTCAACCTGTCGGCGGCCTTCTACCTGATGCAGGCGCTGCTGCCGGGCATGGCGCAGCGCGGCTGGGGGCGCGTGGTCAACATCGCCTCGGTGCACGGCCTGGTCGCCTCGGTGCACAAGGCCCCGTACGTGGCGAGCAAGTTCGGCCTGGTCGGGCTGACCAAGGTGGCGGCGCTGGAGTACGCGCAGAGCGGGGTGACGGTGAACGCGATCTGTCCGGGCTGGGTGGAGACGGCGCTGATCGAGCCGCAGATCCAGGCGCGCGCGGCGGCCTTCGGCGGCGACCGTGCCGCCGGGCTGAAGGCGCTGGTACTGGACAAGCAGCCGTCCGGGCGCATGAGCCAGCCGTCCGACATCGGCGAGGCGGTGGCGATGCTCTGCGCCGACTGGGCGCACAACCTGACCGGCGTGGCGCTGCCGATCGACGGTGGCTGGACCGCGCAGTAGCGGGGCTGGAGGGGTTTCCCCCTCCCCTGAGGGGGCGCATTTCCGGCACTACGATCAGTCTCGGGGGTGTTTGCAGGGTCGGGCTAAGTTGGCGAGTCTCGGCGGCAAGGCGGCTGCCTGGCCAAAAAAAGCGGGGAGCGCGAGGCCCCCCCAGGAGAGGAGATATCATAATTATGGCGATGGCTTACTTGCGTGCCTGCACCAACGCCGCCTGCAGTTCCTTCAGCACGGCAGCGCCGCTGTCGGCTGCGAACTTGTCGAATGCCGGCTTCGCTTTTTCGCGCATGCGCTGCAACTCGGCGGTGTTGACGAAGTTGACCTGCATGCCCTGTTTGCGCAGGAAGGCGATGCCCCGCTCCGCCTCGGCGCGCGTGTCCTTGCGCTCGAAGTCGCGTGCGGCGTTGGCCGCCTCCTGGATCACCTTCCGCTCGTCCTTGGACAAGCCTTCCCACCACCGCTTGCTGACCAGCACGATCCACGGACTGTACACGTGCCGGGTCATCGACAGGTATTTCTGCACTTCATAGAACTTGCTCGATTGGATCGTGTTGACCGGGTTTTCCTGGCCGTCCACCGCCTTGGTCTCCAGCGCGGTGAACAATTCGGAGAAGGCCATCGGTACCGCATTGGCACCGAAGCTGTTGAACATGTCGATGTAGACCGGGTTTTGCATCACACGCAGCTTGACGCCCTGCAGGTCTTCCAGGCGGGTGATCGGGCGCTTGGTGTTGGTGACGTTACGGAAGCCGTTTTCCCAATAGGACAACCCCACCAAGCCTTTCTCCGGCAGACGTGCCATCAGCTTTTGGCCGAATGGGCCGTCCAGCACGGCATCCGCCTCCTTTTCGTTGGCGAACAGGAACGGCAGATCGTACACACCAAACTCCTTGACCACGCCGACCAGGGTCGCCGTGGAGCCGACCATCATTTCCTGAGCCCCGCCGACCAGCGCATTCTGCATCTGAATGTCGTTGCCCAGACTGGCACCGCCGAAACCTTTGGCGCGCAGCTTGCCGCCGGAGCGTTTGGCCAGTTCATCGACGAAGAACTTCACGGCACGGCCCTGGTTACTGTCTTCCGCCAGTCCGTAGCCGAAACGGATCATGCGCGGCTGGATATCAGCGGCTTGCGCGAGTTGGCTCGACAGCACGCCAGCGGCAATAAAGCCCATAACAAGGGGTTTGATCAGCAATTTCATGTAACTTCTCCTCCTTTTTTGATAGTCACCGACAAGGTCAGTGGAAGAACTTCGTTGGCCCGGTAATCACTTCCGGGAAGACGACGAACAGCACCAGCAAAACGAGATAGGTCAGCAGGAACGGCCAGATGCCGCGAGTCGCCTTCTCGAGCGAAATCTTGGCGACGCCGCATACCACGTTGAGTACCGTGCACACGGGCGGGTGGATCAGGCCGAGCGTGCCGACCAGCACGAACATCACGCCGAAGTAGGTCGGGTCGATACCCCCCTTTTGCGCCAGCGGCATCAGTACCGGGGCCATCACCAGGATGGTCGGCGTCAGGTCCATCACGGTGCCGACCGCCAACAGCAACAGCACGATGGCGCCCATCAGCAGGCGTGGGCTGTCAAGCAACGGCCCCAGCAAGTCGCCTACCTGCGACGGCAGGTCGGCCAGTGTGATCATGTACGACGACACCAGTGCCGCCGCGCACAGGAACATCACCGTGGCAGTGGTGCGCGCCGCATGCACGAGTACCGGCAGCAGCGCGGGTACACTCAGTTCGCGGTAGACGAACAAGCTGACCAACAGCGAGTAGACGGCGGCCACCACGGCGGCCTCGGTCGGCGTGAACAGCCCGCCGCGCAGACCGCCCAGGATGATCACCGGCAGCAGCAGCGCCCACACTCCCTTGGCCAGCGCGCGGCCGCGCTCGCCCCATGACTGGCGCGGCTGCGGCGTCACGTCCATGTCGCGGGTCACCAGGAGCCACGCGATCACCAGCCCCAGCCCCATCAGCACCCCCGGCACGATACCGGCCAGGAACAGCCCGCTGATCGAGGTGTTGGTGGTCACGCCGAAGATGATGAACGGCATGCTGGGCGGAATGATCGGGGCGATGATACCGCCGGACGCGATCAACCCGGCCGAGCGCGGCACCGGGTAGCCATGATCGCGCATCATCGGGATCAGCAACGTTGCCAGGGCGGCGGTGTCGGCGATGGCCGAGCCGGACAGGCTCGCCAACAGCACCGAGGCGCCAATCGCAACGAAACCGAGCCCACCGCGGATGTGGCCGACGAAGGCGACCGCCAGGTCGATGATGCGGCGCGAGATGCCGCCCGCGTTCATCAACTCGCCGGCGAGAATGAAGAACGGCACTGCCATCAGCGGGAAGTTGTCGGCGCCGGACAGCAGGTTCTGTGCAACCAACTGCGCATCGAAAAAGTCGAGGTAGTGCATCAGCGCTACGCCGGTCAGGATCAGTGCAAAGGCGATTGGCATACCGAGCGACATCAAGCCGAACAGGGAGCCCAGAAAAATGGTCATGGTCATGATGTGCTCCGCTTACAAATCCTGAGCCGCCGGCTGCACCGAAAACGCTCCGGGCAACTGGGCCTGAGGGTGCCCGATTACGATGCGCACCAGATTGAGTAGCACCACGGCGATCATCGCCACCGCGCACAACAAGCCGGCGCCGGCAAACAAGGCCATGGGGAAGCCAAGGACAGTAGAGCGGGTCTCGAGCCCGATCAGCGTCTGGCTCCAGCTGCCCTGCAGGAACAGCCACAGCGCGTACAGCATCAGCAGGTGGCTGATGGCGGCACACAGCCGTCTCATCGGTGCCGGTAGTCGCGCCTGCACCAATTCCAGCCCCAGATGCGCGTTCTGGCGCAGCGCCAGGAAAGCGCCGAGGAACACCAGCCAGACGAACATCAGCCGCGACAGCTCTTCGGCGGCAGCGATACCGGAGTTGAATACGTAGCGCAGCACCACGTTGCCGAATACCAGCGCAACCATCACTGCCAGCGCCAGTGCCATCGCCCATTCGATTGCCCGCTCCGCACGGGTAAGCCAGTCATGCATTTCACTTACTCCTTATCGATGCACAGCAAGATGCTGCAGGATGTTCTCCACCAACACGTCGGGAGCCAGCGTGATGTCGGCGGTGAGAACGGTTTCATCCGGGGTCGGTGGCTCCAGGTCGCGGAATTGGCTGTCGATCAGCCCGACAGGCATGAAGTGCCCCTGACGGGCACGCATGCGGGCTTCGATCAAGGAACGCTCCCCTTTCAGATGAACAAAGGCGAGGCGGGCGTAACCCTCGCGCAACAGGTCGCGGTAGCGGCGCTTGAGCGCGGAGCAGGACAGCACCAGCGCTTGGCCGGAGCGTTCCGCCTGGGCGATGCGGGCACTCAGCGTTTCCAGCCAGACCTGGCGGTCTGCATCGGTCAGCGGGATACCGGCGCCCATCAAGGTCACGTTGTGTCGCGGGTGGAAATCATCGCCTTCGACAAACTCGGCATTCAGGGCGTCGGCCAACAGGCGGCCGATTTCGCTTTTGCCGCTTCCGCAGACGCCCATGACCACAATGATTTGGGTATTATCCATGTTAGCGTTAACATTGTTGTGTTGAAGAAAGACCGCTCGCGGCGGCCTCTGTCTTCCGGACCTTGGTCTGGCCGGGTTCAGGTGTTGATGTGCAGCGAAGGTTAGCGCTAACATTTTGCGTCGTAAAGCAATTTCAATCGTGCAGTGCACCATTGAACTGTTCGTACATACACACCCAGAGGGCTACAATTTCACCCCATGAGCGAACGTAAGCCAAGAATCGGCCAGAGCCGTACCACTCTCAGCGATGTAGCCGATTACATCGGTGTCAGCGCCATTACCGTCTCCAGGGCCCTTAACAAGCCGGAACTGGTGTCCGAGGCACTGCGCGTCCGTATCGACGAGGCGGTTCAGACGCTGGGTTATGTGCCTAACAGGGCGGCGCGTGCGCTGGCTTCGGCGAGGTCGCACAGCGTGGTGGTGCTGGTGCCTTCGCTGTCCAATACGGTGTTTGTCGATACCTTGGCCGCCATTCACGATACGCTGTACCCAAGCGGGTATCAGATGCTGATCGGCGATACCCGTTACTCAGCGCAGGAAGAAGAAAATCTGCTGCGTACTTATCTGGAGTACAACCCTGACGGCATCCTGATTACGGGTTTTGATCACACGCCCGCTACCCGCTCACTGCTGGGCGCGGCCGGCATACCCACTGTGCACATGATGGAACTGGACGACAGTGCCACCATGCCGTGTGTTGGTTTTTCGCAGTTCGACAGCGGCTACGCGCTCACCCGCTTCCTGATCGAGAAAGGCTATCGCCGCATTGCCTTTCTTGCCGCCCAACTCGACCCGCGCACGCTGAAGCGCGGGGAAGGCTATCGGGCTGCGTTGCGCGAGGCCGGGTTGTATTCGCCACAGCGCGAGCTGGCGGAGCCCAGTCCGTCCTCGGTCGGTTTGGGGGCGCAGTTGCTCGACCGCTTGCTGGAGCAGGCTCCCGATTGTGACGCCATTTTTTGCAATAACGACGATCTGGCACTGGGGGTCATGTTCCAATGTCAGCGCAGACATATTGCCGTACCTGAACAGTTGGCGATTGCCGGTTTTAATGATCTGGATGCATCGGCCTGGACCAATCCGCCGCTGACCTCGGTGGCCACCCCGCGCTACGAGATTGGCCGGGAAGCAGCGCTCATGCTGCTGGCCTTGATGAGTGGCCGGGCCCCCGTCTCGACCCGGGTCGATCTCGGCTATCGCCTCGTGGTACGACACAGTACATGATTGCCTGGGGGGACTCTCATCCGACCTGAGAGGATGCGTGGCTGCCATCTAATGCGGGAACTCTTTTGTTGCATGGCGGGGCGGGCGTGGCGGAGGCCAGGAGAGCAGCCTCAGCCAGGCGATTGACTTCTTGGCACTCACCGCGCCTGTGGGTAAGTCTGTGGGTAGGTTGAGGGTAGGCTGTGGGAGAGTGGTGGATAGAGAGAGGGTTGCTGCTGCGCTGCACAAGAGCCCGCGGCGGGGCTAGAATGGCGTTTTGCCCGCCGAGTCCGCCATGATCGTCCGCCCCGCCTCGCCATCCACCTTGTCTCTGTTGTTCTCGATGCGTGGCTCGGTGGTGCCGGCGGTGTGGCGGCGGGTGCTGCTGACCATCGGTGTCGCCGTGCTGGTGACGCTGCTGCACGGCACGCTGGGGCCGCTCAAGATCACGCTGACGCCGACGCCGTTTTCCCTGATCGGGCTCACCCTGGCGATCTTCCTCGGCTTTCGCAACAGCGTCAGCTACGAGCGCTTCTGGGAGGCGCGCAAGCTGTGGGGCGAGGTGCTGGTGGTCACGCGCAACCTCGGCCGGCAGACGCTGACGCTGGTGGACGGCCTCGCGATGGAAGAAAAGCGCGTGCTGCTGTACCGGCTGGCGGCATTCGCCCACGCGTTGCGCCACCAGTTGCGCGGCAGCGACCCGGCGGCGGATCTGGTGCGGTTGCTGCCGGCCGAGGAGTGCGCCGCCGTGCTGGCGCAGCCCAACCGTCCCAACCTGCTGCTCGAACGCATCGGCGCCGCCTACGCCACGTTGGCGCGCAGCGGCCGGCTGTCGCCGCTGCTGTTGGCCAACGTCGACCAGCAGATTTCGCAGCTGTCGCACGCGCTGGGCGGCTGCGAGCGCATCCGCCACACGCCGATTCCCTACGCCTACATCCTGCTGCTGCACCGCACCGTGCACCTCTACTGCTACCTGCTGCCGTTCGGGCTGGTGGACAGCGTCGGGCTGATGACGCCGCTGGTGGTGGGCATCGTCTCCTACACCTTCTTCGGGCTCGACACGCTGGGCGACCAGATCGAGGACCCGTTCGATACCCTGCCCAACGACCTGCCGCTCGATGCGCTGTGCCACGGCATCGAGAGCAATCTGCAGATGCTGCTGGGCGAGCCGCTGTCGACGGCGCCGCAGCCGGACGCCAACGGGGTACTGCTGTAACTCCCCGTTCGCGGTCTTGCTGCGCCTCCTCATCGGGGCGGCGCGTTGTCTGCATCCTCCAGACAAAAAAAAAGGGTTGCCCGCGAGGGCAACCCTGCAAAGTTCTGCCATGGAGGCAGTTCGCTTCACACTCCATCCAAGGAGATGTTCGTTACAGCGTGACCCAGCGCGGTTGGGTCAGCGCGGCGGGGTTCAGCACGGCGTCGAGCTGCTCGCGGCTCATCAGGCCGCGCTGGAGCACGATGTCGTACACGCCGCCGCCGCTGGCGTGCGCCTCGGCCGCCACCTCGGTGGCCGCGGCGTAGCCGATGTAGGGGTTGAGCGCGGTGACCAGGCCGATCGAGTTCTCCACCTGGCTGCGCAGGTAATCGCGGTTGGCGGTGATGCCCTTGACGCAGTTGTCGGATAGCGTGCGACATGCCTGGGTCAGGTGGTTCACGCTGCGGAACAGGCTGTAGGCGATCACCGGTTCGAAGGCGTTGAGCTGCAACTGGCCGGCTTCGGCCGCCATGGTCACGGTGAGGTCGTTGCCGATCACTTCGTAGGCGACCTGGGTCACCACTTCCGGAATCACCGGGTTGACCTTGCCCGGCATGATCGACGAGCCGGCCTGGCGTGCTGGCAGGTTGATCTCGCCAAGACCGGCGCGCGGGCCGGACGACAGCAGGCGCAGGTCGTTGCAGGTCTTGGACAGCTTGACCGCCACGCGCTTCAGCACGCCCGAGAGCTGCACGAAGGCGCCGCAATCCTGGGTGGCCTCGATCAGGTTGGGCGAGGTGATCAGCTCCAGGCCGGTCAGCTCCGACAGCTGGCGGCACACCAGGGAGGCGTATTCAGGGTGGGCGCAGATGCCGGTGCCGATGGCGGTGGCGCCGAGGTTGATTTCCAGCATCAGGCGCGAGGCTTCCTGCAGGCGCTGTTCGTCTTCGCCCAGCATCACCGCGTAGGTCTGGAATTCCTGGCCCAGCGTCATCGGTACCGCGTCCTGCAACTGGGTGCGGCCCATCTTCAGCACGTCGCCGAATTCCTCGGCCTTGGCGGCGAACGCCTGGCGCAGCTCGGCCATCGCGGCCAGCAGCTGCTGCACGCCCCAGTAGGTGGCCAGGCGCAGCGAGGTCGGGTAGACGTCGTTGGTGCTCTGGCACAGGTTGACGTGCTCGTTGGGGTGCAGGTGACGGTATTCGCCCTTGGCGTGGCCCATCAGTTCCAGCGCACGGTTGGCGATCACCTCGTTGGCGTTCATGTTGGTCGAGGTGCCGGCACCGCCTTGGATCACGTCGACCACGAACTGCTCGTGCAGCTTGCCGGCGCGGATTTCCTCGCAGGCGGCGACGATGGCGTCGGCGCGCGGGGCGTCCAGCAGACCCAGCTCACGGTTGCTCAGCGCGGCGGCCTGTTTGATCGCGGCCAGCGCCGCGATCAGGTTGGCGTAGCCGGCGATGGTCTGGCCGGTGATCGGGAAGTTTTCGATGGCGCGCAGGGTGTGCACGCCCCAGTAAGCTTCGGCCGGGACCTCGCGGTCGCCGAGCAGGTCGTGTTCGCTACGAGTAGTCATGAGCTGTGTTTTGTCTTGTGTGGTAAGGGACAGGGCGCACTGTAGGCGAGGGCGGCCTCGGCTGGCTAATTCCGAATGCCGATCAGGCCATGCTTTTTTTGCATAACCTGGACGAGACGTTTTC
Source organism: Pseudogulbenkiania sp. MAI-1 (assembly GCF_000527175.1). Lineage (NCBI taxonomy): Bacteria > Pseudomonadati > Pseudomonadota > Betaproteobacteria > Neisseriales > Chromobacteriaceae > Pseudogulbenkiania > Pseudogulbenkiania sp. MAI-1. The sequence goes on from NZ_AZUR01000001.1 coordinate 285,362, forward strand.
AAGGCGGAGGGAGAGGCCGGCCCGAGGATGGCCGGCGGGCTGAAGGTTTGCGCACAGGATGGGTGGAGGCACGATTCCTTCGCAACGCCGCACGACCTTGCTCGGTCAGTGCCGGAACCCATCAGCGATGGGTTGCGCTGCGCTTCACCCATCCTACGGTTGTCCCTGTTGGCACGTGCCGCTTAGGCCGGGCTGGGCGATGTTTCCGGTTCTCAGATGGCGGGGTATTCGCCGGAGAGATACTGCCAGAACGCCTCCAGCACCGGCCGGCTGCGCTTCTTGCTGCGGTAGAGGCGGATCTCCATGTCCACCCCCCAACGCTCGTCGGCGGCCGGCGCGAGCTGGCCGTAGCGCACCTCGCGCGCCACCGCGCTCTGCGGTAGGAACGCCACGCCGTGGCCCTCCAGCACCATGTTCTTCAGCCCTTCCGCCATGTCGGTCTCGTAGCGCAGGTGCAGGTGGCAGGGTTCCGGCGCGTCGGTCAGGATCTGCTCGGTCATCAGCCGGAAGTAGGCGCTGGAGGCGTAGCCGAGGAAGGGTACGGGGGAGGCCGCCGTGCCGGGCAGGACGAAGCGCGGCTGACGCTGGCGGTCGGCGCGGGCGTAGGGACGCAGCCGCTCCACGCCGAGCCGGAGGCCGAGGTAGCGGCCGTCTTCCAGTTCCACCGGCTGCTTGGGGTGGTGGTAGCACATCAGGAGATCGCTGCCGCCTTCGACGAAGGCCAAGAGCGCATCGTGCACGTTGCTCGCCTGCAGCCGGCACGACAACTGACCGAAGCCCTGTTCCACCCGGGTGAGCCACTTGGGAAAGAACGAGAACGACAGCGTGTGCGGCACCGCCAGCTCCAGCGTGTCTTCCGGCAGCGGGCGCATGCCCTGCAGCAGCGCGCGCGTGGCGTGGATCTGGTTGAGCATGGCGGCGGCGTGCTCGCGGAATACCTCGCCGGCGGGCGTCAGCCGTGTCGGGTACGAGGTGCGGTCGATCAGCTCGGTGCCGATCCAGCCCTCCAGCGCGCGGATGCGGCGCGAGAACGCCGGCTGGGTCAGGTGGCGCGCCTGGGCCGAGCGGGTGAAGCTGGCGGTTTCCGCCAGCACCAGAAAATCTTCCAGCCATCGTGTTTCCATGCCGCGTGCTCCGTGGTGCGCCCTGGTGGGAAAGAACGGGGTGCATGGTACACCGCGCTGAACGATCGGTGCGTATCGCGGTCTCTCTGATCGTTCGTCTGCACGTGAAGGAGTGAGTCATGCATCCACCTTGCTTGTCCCGTCTGACCGCCGCCGTCCTGGTGCTGGCGCTGGCTGCCTGTGCCACGCCGCCCTCGGCCACCGGCAAGCGCAGCTCGGCGACCGGCACGCCTCCGGCTCCGGCCACGACCGCCAAGGCGGTCCCCCCGCCGGCCGGTTCGACCGCGTCGCCACCGTCGCGTATCGCCGCGGCCGCCGACTGCATCCAGGGCGGGGCGCAGAAATGGGGCATCCCGGCCGATTATCTGGCGCGCCAGGCCACCGCCGACGGCGCCATCGTGCTGACGCTGGTCAATCCCCATTCCGGCAAGCGCGGCCTGAGCATCGAGCTCACGCCGGACGGCCGTCACACCGAGGCCAATCTGGACGCAAACGGCACGGTGGTGTCGGCGCAGTGGCGTGGGTTGGTCAGCCGCTGTGTCGACAACGGCTGACCGGCCAACGGCACTTTCATGGCGTATAAATAAAGCGTTGGCGTGGCAATGTGACGTCTGTCTTTTTCTTGCCGGCATTGCCATGTCGATGTCTTTGTGTCGCCGGTTGTGCGTCCGGAGCCGTGACGGCGACGGGGGAGTCCGGTAGCATGGGTGCGCTCGCGGGACGGCCTGCGGCATGCTGAACAGGGCTTCCCACGGGGGAGCCCTATGGTTTTTTGTCGTTCCGTCTCCCCACGGTTTTCCCTGAATCTGGCCCGTTCTCTTGTTGGCAACGCGATGAAGATGAAATGGTTGTACCCGGCGGCCTGGCTGCTCTGGTTGGTGCTGTGTGCGCTGATCGGGGTCGCGTTTGCCAGCCGCGCCGTTCATCAGGCAGAAGGCGAGCTCGAGCGCCTCGCCGGCCGGCTGGCCGACGAGATTTCGCAGCGGCTGAACGTCAACGAGGCGCAGCTCGACAGCTACGCCGGCTTCTCCACCTTCGGCCTGCATCAGGGCACGCTGACCGAGCACGGCCTGCTGCTGCGCAAGTTCAAGCGCTATCCCGCCATCGTGCTGGGGCTGCGGGTGCGGCACGTCACGGCGGCCGAGCGGGGCGCGTTCGAGCACGAGCTGGCGGCCAAGACCGGCCGTCCCGTCATCATCCATGGCTACGATCCGGCGCGGCAGCCGCCGCGCTATCCGCTGGCCGAGGGCAGCGATCATTATCCGGTGGTGTCGATGGTGACGGCCGGCGAATTGCCGCCGTTGTTTTCCCCGGCGCTGGGGATGGACCTCGCCCGCATCGATTTTCTGTACGACGCCTTGCGCCAGTCGCTGCAGCGCGAACTGCCGGCCTTGTCGCGGCCGTTCGCGCTGGCCGACGGGCGTCTGGGCTACCTGATGATCCGTCCTGCCGACGAGGTCGTATTGCAGCCGGTGCCGACGCTGCAGGCCAACCACCAGTTCGTGGCGCTGGTGCTCAGCACCGAGTCTTTGCTGCCGTCCGCGCTGGAGCTGCCCACCGGCCTGCGCGTGCAGCTGTGGCACCAGCGTTACCGCCAGCAGGATCCGCAGGGCCGCTTCCTCGATGCCGGCAGCGAGGTGCGCAGCCCGCTCGAGACGCTGCTGTTTCCGCGCCTGGAGCTGACCCGCAGCAGCGGCGGCTCGACCCCCAGCCTGATGCTGAAAGCCAGCTGGCAGCTGGGCTGGGCGCAGATCAGCCTGTTCGAGTGGCTGGTGATGGCGCTCTTGGCGCTGGTGCTGCTGGCGGTGTTGCTGTCCTGCGTCAATGCCCTGTTGCGCCGCTATGTCGATCAGGTGGCGCGCGAACAGGAGCTGTTCTACCTGGGCAACCACGACGCGTTGACCGGGCTGGCCAACCGCAACCTGTTCGAAGACCGCCTGCAGCACGCCATCAGCCGGGTGCGGCGCAACGGCAAGCGGCTGGCGTTGCTGTTCCTCGACATGGACCGCTTCAAGCCGGTGAACGACACCTACGGCCACGCCGCCGGCGACCGCGTGCTGCAGCTGATCGCGGCCCGGCTCAACGTGGTGTTGCGCAGCGAGGACACCGTGGCCCGGCTGGGCGGGGACGAGTTCGTGGTGCTGATCGAGGATGTCGAGTCCGAGCTGGACGTCGAGAGCGTGCGCGAGCGGCTGCAGCTCGCGCTGCAGGAGCCGTACGAGATCGACGACGGCACGGTGTCGCTGGGGGTCAGCATCGGCACCGCCTTTTATCCGGACGACGGTGTGTTGATCGAGGATCTGCTCGGCACCGCCGACCGTACCATGTACCACGCCAAGCAGAAGGCGGCGGTGGGCTGACGGTCGGCATGGTTGAACCGGAGGTGATGGCGCCGATGTGATCGGCACTTATCCACAGGGCGGATTTTACAGTACAATGCCGGCCAACGTTCCCGAGGAAAGCCCGCATGTACCAGTCCGAATTCACCGATTTCATGACCGAATTTCTCGACAAGAACCCGCAAGTGGACAGCGAGCGCCGTGAGCTGCGCCTGACCTGGTGGGACCGCAAGGTCGATCTCGACGACCAGCGCCGCTGGAAAGAGGCGCGCGTGCCGCAGAAGCCCTACGTCTACCAGCCGGAGTAAGCCCGCTCCGTTTGCCCCCACACGCCCGTGACCGCGGGCGTTTTGTCGTTTTAAAGCCTCGCCATTCATGACCAGCCGCACCGTACCGCTCGATACTCCCCTGCACGACTACCTGATGGACATCGGCGTCACTGAACACCCGGTGATGGCCGAGCTGCGCGCCTTCACCGCCGGCCACCGCCTGGCCAAGATGCAGATCGCCCCGGAGCAGGGCCAGTTCATGGCCTGGCTCGCGCAGCTGATCGGCGCGCGCCGCTACCTGGAGATCGGCGTGTTCACCGGTTACAGCGCGCTGGCGGTGGCGCTGGCGTTGCCGGAGGACGGCGAGGTGGTGGCCTGCGACGTCAGCGAGACCTTCACCGCCATCGCCCGTGAGTACTGGCGGAAGGCCGGCGTCGATCAGCGCATCCGGCTGGTGCTGCAGCCGGCGCTGGCGACCTTGGAAGCGCTGCTGGCCGAAGGCCGCGCCGGCAGCTTCGACCTGGTCTTCATCGACGCCGACAAGCCGTCCTACCCGGACTACTTCGAGGCCTGCCTGAAGCTGGTGCGGCCGGGCGGCGTGATCGCCATCGACAACATCTTCCTCAGCGGCCGCGTGGTGGCGCCGCGCCCGGACGATCCGCCCGGCGTGCACATCATGCACGCCTTCAACGCCGGCCTGAAGCACGATCCGCGCATCCGGCTCACGGTGCTGCCGGTGGGCGACGGGCTGACGCTGGCCACCCGTCTGTGAGAGGCCGGCACGAAAGGGCCGAACTTCGGCCAACGTTGCCGGTCTTTTAAAGTTCAACTGTCATCGAACCCCCGGATCGGGATGCTATCATTCTGGTCCGACGCCGTTACCCGCTACGCTGCCATGCTCAACCGCCGCCCCCGCCGCCAGATGAACCAGATGAACGTCGTGCCCTATATCGACGTGATGCTGGTGTTGCTGGTGATTTTCATGGTCACCACGCCGCTGTTCACCCCCGGCGTGATCGACGTGCCGAGTGTATCGCGCGCCGCCGCGCTGGATGTCCAGCCGCTGGAGGTGATCGTCGAGGCCGGCAACGCCATCCAGCTCAAGGCCGACGGCAAGGAAACCCGGCTGGGCAGCAAGGAAGAGCTGGTCAAGCACCTGCGTGCGCTGAACGCCACCGAGCGCCCGGTGGCCATCTCGGCCGACCAGAACCTCAAGTATTCCGAGGTGGTGGCGATCGCCGACGATTTGCACAAAGCCGGCATCAAGCGCGTGGCACTGACGGTGAAGCAGGGCAAATGATCGCCGTGGCCGACAACCGCAACTCGCCGTGGCCCATCGTCCTGTCGCTGCTGCTGCACGCCACGGTGGTGCTGCTCTTGGTGCTGGGCGGGCTCAGTTCGAGCGAGAAGCCGCAGGAAACCCCGGTGGCGGTCGAGCTCTGGAGCAGCGCGCCGCCGCCTCCGCCGCAGAGCGTGGTCGTGCCCGTGCCCCAGCCGCAGCCGCCCAAGGTCGTGCCGGCGCCGGTCGAGCCGCCGCGCGCCGAAGTCAACCTCGGCGAGAAGCGCAAGCCGCTGCCGGAGAAGAAGCCGGAACCCAAGCCCGAGCCGAAACCGGAGCCGGAAAAGAAACCCGCCCCGGCGCCCAAGCTGGCCGAGAAGACGCCGCCCAACAAGATCGCCAAGGCGGACGCCGCTCCGGCCGAGAAGCGCACCGCGCAGAAGGCCGCCGAGCTGCCGCCGGCGAAGGGCAGCAAGCCGGCACCGCGCTACAACCCCGACGCCGACGACCTGCTGGCCGACCTCAACAGCAGCAACACGACGAAGAAGGGCAACGCCCGCAGCGACCAGGCCGGCCAGAAGAGCGGCGTGGTGGGTGGTTCGACCAACGGCACCTCGCTGAACCTGGACGGCTACGCCAGCAAGGTGCAGGCCAAGGTAAGACCGCTGGTGCAGATTCCGCCTGAGCTGTCGGGCAACCCGAAGGCCGTGGTGCAGGTGACGCTGCTGCCGTCGCTGGAAGTGCGCGCGGTGCGCCTGTTGGCGTCGAGCGGCAACACGGCCTACGACGAGGCGGTGCAGCGCGCGATCTGGGAGACGAAGACCTTCCCGGCGTTGCCGGCCGGCGCCAGCTTTACCGATTTCCGCCAGCTCAGGCTGGAATTCCGCCCCCATTGAGACAACCATCGCACCACCGAGGAAGCCGATGCCCATCGTCAAAACGCTGATCCGATCAATGCTGCTGCTGTGTCTGGCCGCCGCCGGCGCGGCCCGCGCCGACATGACCATCGAGATCGTCGGCGGCGGCGCCAACCGCCACGCCATCGCCGTGTTGCCGTTCCAGAGCGAAACCACGCAACTGCGCGAGGCGCTGACGCCGGTGATCCGCAATGACCTGTTGCTCACCGGCGCCTTCCGCATGGTCGACCCGGCCGGCGTCGCCAACCCGGCGTTCGAGCCGGCGCAGATCAGCTACCCGGCGTGGCGTGGCGCCGGCGCCCAGTCGCTCGCCATCGGCAAGGTGGAGGCAGCCGGCGGCCAGGTGAAGATCAGCTTCCGGCTGTTCGACGCCGCGCAGCAGAAGCAGCTGACCTCCGGCGAGTTCACCGTGGCGCCGGAGCGCTCGCGCGAGGTGGCGCACACCATCGCCGACATGATCTACGAGGCGATCACCGGGCAGAAGGGCATCTTCAATACCCGCATCAGCTACGTGCTCAGGTCCGGCAGCCAGTACCTGCTGCAGGTGGCCGACATGGACGGGCGCGGCGCGCAGACCATCCTGCGCTCCAGGGAGCCGATCATCTCGCCGGCCTGGAGCCCGGACGGCAGCAAGATTGCCTACGTGTCGTTCGAGGCCAAAAAGCCGGTGGTCTGGGTGCAGGATCTCTCCACCGGCCAGCGCCGCGTCGTCGCCAACTTCAAGGGCAGCAATTCGGCGCCGGCGTGGAGTCCGGACGGCCGCCAGCTGGCCGTGGTGCTGACCACCAGCGGCAACTCGCAGATCTACGTCATCGACGCCAACGGCGGCGGCGCGCGCCGTGTCACCCACAGCAACGCCATCGACACCGAGCCGGCCTGGAGCCCCGACGGCAGCCAGCTCTACTTCGTGTCCGACCGCGCCGGTGGACCGCAGATCTACGTGCAGCCGGTGGCCGGCGGCGCGGCGCGGCGGCTGAGCTGGGACGGCAGCTATAACGTGTCGCCCAAGGTGTCGCCGGACGGCCGCACGCTGAGCTACATCCGCCGCCAGGGCGGCCAGTTCCGCGTGGTGGTGCAGGACCTCGCCAGCGGCGAGAACCGCGTGGTGTCCAGCGGTGCCTACAACGAGCGCCCGAGCTTCGCCCCGAACGGCCGCATGGTGCTGTTCGCCAGCGACGAGGGGGGGCGCAGCGTACTGTACGCCGCCGCCCCGGACGGCAGCAGCAAGGTGCGCCTCGCCGTCATCAACGGCGACGTGCAGGACCCGGCCTGGGGCCCGTTCAACCGACCCTGAGCGGTTTTTTTGTACCGAATCTCGCCATGACGAGGGGAACCCGGAGCGGTTCTCCTTGTCGGCAATTCAGTTAGCGTAGTGCCATTCGCGCAGTCGCTTACCTATTTCGATCGAACCTAAGGAGTCAATAACATGAACCTGAAACAACTGCTGATCGCCAGTGCCGCCGTCGGTCTGCTGGCCGCCTGCTCCAGCACCAAGCCGATGCAGGAAGCCGCGCCGACCGTGAACGGCTCCGGCACCGCCGGCCAGGGCGTTGCCAACCTGCCGGCCGACACCGGCACGGCCGGCCAGGGCGCCGTGGCGGTCGATCCGCTGAAGGACCCGAACAGCCCGCTGGCCAAGCGCAGCGTGTACTTCGACTTCGACTCGTCCGCCGTCAAGCAGAGCGAGCAACAGGTCGTGGCCAACCACGCCGAATACCTGAAGTCCCACGCCAACCGCAAGGTGGTGATCCAGGGCAACACCGACGCGCGCGGCAGCCGCGAGTACAACCTGGGCCTGGGCCAGCGCCGTGCCGAGAGCGTGAAGAACGCCATGCAGGTCATCGGCGTCAAGGAAAGCCAGATGGAAGCGGTGAGCTTCGGCAAGGAAAAACCGAAGGCCACCGGCACCACCGAGGCCGATTACGCCGAGAACCGCCGCGCCGACCTCGCCTACGACGGCGAGTAAGCCGTTTTACCCCGGGCCGTGCCGGATGACGTATCCTGAGCGGCCCGATTGTTTTCAAGGAACACGATCATGAAACGGCTTGCCCTCGGCGCGCTGTTGCTGTCCTTGCTGGCCGGCTGCGCCACCACCACCGAGCTGGAGGAAACCCGCGGCCGGCTGGAAGACACCCGGCGCCAGCTCGACCAGGTCAACCGCCAGGCCAGCAGCCGCCTGTCCGAAGTCGAAACCAAGCTGGCCAACGAGAAGCTGCTGGCGATGATCAGCGAGCTGGAAAGCCTGAAGGCCGAGCAGGCCCGCCTGCGCGGCGAACTGGAAGTGCTCAACTACAACCTGCAGGGCACGCAGAAGCGCCAGAACGACCTGTACGCCGATCTGGACACTCGTCTGGGCAAGCTGGAAAGTGGCGCCTCGGCCCCGTCTGCTCCTCCGGCTGGCGCCGACGGCGGCGCGCCGGCTGCGACCCCGCCGGCAGCGGCCCCGGCCAGCTCCGACTACGACAAGGCCATCGCCCTGCTGCGCAACCGCGATTTCCCGCGCGCGACCGAGGCGCTCAAGCGCTACATCGACCAGAACCCGGGTACGGTGGAGGCCGTCGACGCCATGTACTGGCTGGGCGTGGCGCACGCGGCGCAGCGCCAGTACGACGCCGCGATCGACATCCACCGTCGTTTCGTCGAGCGCAACCCGAACCATCCCAAGGCGCCGGACGCCTTGCGCAACATCGCCAACTGCCAGCGCGATCTGGGCCAGGTCGACGTGGCCAAGGCGACGCTGCGCCGCCTGATCAAGCTCTATCCGAAGAGCGCGGCGGCGGCCAAGGCCAAGGAGCAGTTGGCGCAGATGTGATAGAGCCGCCCACGCTTTTCTGGATGCCTAAGGTCGGGGTTTGTGTCCGCTACGCGGACGATGTTTTAGCCGCGGTGCTGACCGCCGGCAGGCAAGGGGGCTGTGTCGCCAGCCCCCTTGCAACCCCAGGCGACCCCGACGGCCCGTGAATTCCCGCGTGGTCCGGATGGGGCAAGGCGCCGCCGAACTCGTGATTTGCTAACGTCAAATCACTCAAACAAGCGGCGGCTTAAAACCTTGCCCCACCCAGCCCAAGCGGCACGGGCCAACGGGGCGTGGGACGAGTCGTCTCTGTCTTGGCTTCGATTGTTCCGGCCGAAAGCGAGAAAAGGTTCCGGCCCGGCGCGGCATTCGGGTAAAATCCCGTTTTTTCCATACCTTACAGGCTCTTCCGCCATGATCGAAGTCGGTATCGTGATGGGTAGCAACAGCGACTGGGACGTCATGCAGAACGCTGCCCGCGTTCTCAAGGACTTTGGCGTCGCGTTCGAAACCCGCGTCGTCTCCGCCCACCGCACTCCTGACCTGCTGTTCGAATACGCCGCCACCGCCGAAGCGCGCGGGCTCAAGGCGATCATCGCCGGCGCCGGCGGCGCCGCCCACCTGCCGGGCATGCTGGCGGCCAAGACCCACGTCCCGGTGCTGGGTGTGCCGGTGCCGTCCAAGTACCTGCGTGGCGAGGATTCGCTGCTGTCCATCGTGCAGATGCCCAAGGGCATTCCGGTGGCCACCTTCGCCATCGGCGAGGCCGGTGCCGCCAACGCCGCGCTGTTCGCCGTGGCGATGCTGGCCAACAATTCGCCGGAACTGGCCGCCAAGCTCAAGGCCTTCCGCCAGAAGCAGCAGGACACCGTGCTGGCGATGACGCTGCCGGAGGTCGAATAATGGCGGCGATTCTCCCCCCGGCGATGCTGGGCATCCTCGGCGGCGGCCAGCTGGGCAGCATGTTCACCGTGGCGGCCAAGACCATGGGCTACCGCGTCACCGTGCTCGATCCGGACGCCAACGCCCCAGCGGCGCGCTTCGCCGACGTGCACCTGTGCGCGCCGTACAACGACCCGGACGCGCTGAAGACCTTGGGCGAAACCTGTTCCGCGGTCACCACCGAGTTCGAGAACGTCAACGCCGAGGCGATGCGCGCGCTGGCCGAGCGCACCCGCGTGTCGCCGTCCGGCGACTGCGTGGCGATTGCGCAGGACCGCATCGTCGAGAAGGGCTGGATCAACAAGGCCGGCCTGCCGACCGCGCCGTACCTCGCGATCGAGTCGGTCGAGGACATCCAGGTCGACCTGACCCCGTATCTGCCGGGCATTCTCAAGACCGCGCGCCTGGGCTACGACGGCAAGGGCCAGGTGCGGGTGAAGACCGCCGACGAGGCGCGCGCCGCCTACGCCGACTTGGGCGGCCAGGCCTGCGTGCTGGAAAAGATGCTCGACCTCAAGCTCGAGGTCTCGGCCATCGTCACCCGCACCTCGCCGGCGCAGGTGGCGGTGTTCCCGGTGGCGGAGAACCGTCACGCCGGCGGCATCCTCGACGTCTCCATCGTGCCGGCACGCATCGCTCCGGCATTGGCGGCGCGCGCGCAGGAGATGGCCAAACAACTGGCCGAAGCGCTCGACTACGTCGGCGTGCTGGCGGTGGAGTTCTTCGTGCTCGCCGACGACACGCTGGTGGTCAACGAGATCGCCCCGCGTCCGCACAACTCCGGCCACTACACGCTGGACGCCTGTCTCACCGACCAGTTCCAGCAGCAGGTGCGTGCCATGTGCGATCTGCTGCCGGGGCGCACCGACCTGCTGAGCCCGGCGGTGATGGTCAACTTGCTGGGCGACAGCTGGCGCGAGGACGGCGGCGAGCCCAACTGGGCGGTGCTGGCCGAGGCCCCCAACGTCCACCTGCACCTGTACGGCAAGCAGCAGGCGCGTGCCGGCCGCAAGATGGGCCACTACACCGTGCTGTCGACCGATGCCGACGCCGCGCTGGAGCAGGCCGAGGCGCTCAAGGACACGCTGTAATCATCGGATATCGGACGCGCCCCGGGCGCGTCCGGCTTGTTTTCAAGGAAGCAACATGACCGGCATTACCACCACCAACCTGACCAGCCTGAAGAAGATCTACTCGGGCAAGGTGCGCGACCTGTACCAGATCGACGACAAGCGTATGCTGATGATCGCCACCGATCGCCTGTCGGCGTTCGACGTGATCCTCGACGACCCGATTCCGGGCAAGGGCCAGATCCTCACCGCCATCTCCAACTTCTGGTTCGAGCGGCTGAAGGACCTGGTACCCAACCACCTGACCGGCGACAAGCCGGAGGACGTGGTGAGCGCGGCAGACCTGCCGCAGGTGGAAGGCCGCGCGGTGGTGGCCAAGCGCCTGAAGGCGGTGCCGATCGAGGCGGTGGTGCGCGGCTACCTGGCCGGTTCCGGCTGGAAGGAATACCAGCAGTCCGGCACCGTGTGCGGCATCAAGCTGCCGGAAGGCCTGCAGGAAGCGAGCCAGCTGCCGGAGCCGATCTTCACCCCGTCGACCAAGGCCGCCGTCGGCGACCACGACGAGAACATCAGCTACGAGCGCTGCGTCGAGATCATCGGCGCCGAGCTGGCCGAGAAGGTGCGCGACACCGCCATCACGCTGTACAAGGCCGCCGCGTTCTACGCCGCCACCCGCGGTATCATCATCTGCGACACCAAGTTCGAGTTCGGCCTGGATGAGGACGGCACGCTGACCCTGATGGACGAGGCGCTGACGCCCGATTCCAGCCGCTTCTGGCCGGCTGACAGCTACGTTGCCGGCAGCAACCCGCCGTCGTTCGACAAGCAGTTCGTGCGCGATTGGCTGGAAGCCTCCGGCTGGAACAAGCAGGCCCCGGCTCCGGCGGTGCCGCTGGACGTGCGCGAGAAGACCGCGGACAAGTACCGTGAGGCGCTGGAGCGGCTGACGCGCTGACCTGCTGCGAGGCGGCTGTGCCTGCGGCGGCCGGTGTTCATCGCTCGATGGGTTTCGCTTTGCTCCACCCATCCTACACTTTTGGCAGCACCCAACCTGCTTTGGCGCGCCGACCTACTGCCGCAGGTCTCCCTCTCGCTGCCAAATACCCCATGACCACCAACCCGCCTTCCGGCGGGTTTTTTCATGGCTGGGAGACTCTGTCATACTGGTATGTCCCGCTTTCCGACGGAACCCCGATGACCGTGTTGCAGCCCACCCTCTCCACCGCGCGCCTGCTGCTGATCCCGCCCGATCCCTCGTGGGCGCTGGCGCTGCTCGACTACCGGCGGCGCAACCGCGAGCATCTGGCGCGCTGGGAGCCGCAGGCCGGGGACATGTTCTACACCGAGCTGTACTGGAGCATGCGCCTGCGCCAGCGCAGCCGCGAGTGGCAGGACGGCCGCGGCGCGGCCTTTCTGCTGGTGCGCGACGGCAAGCCGGGGCGGGTGGCCGGCACCGTCTCGCTAAGCAACATCGTGCGCGGCTGTTTCCAGTCCTGCTACCTCGGCTACAACCTCGATCACACCGATGAGGGGCGCGGCCTGATGCACGAGGCGCTGGAGGCCGTCATCGCCTTCGCCTTCGACCCCTTGGCTTTGCACCGCCTCCAGGCCAACTACCAGCCGGACAACGTGCGTAGCGCCGCGCTGCTGCGGCGCCTCGGCTTCGTCGTCGAAGGCGAGGCGAAGGATTATCTCTACCTCAATGGCGCCTGGCGCGATCACGTGCTGACGGCGCTGACCAATCCCCATTTCGATCCGGCGCGGATGCTGGCCTGAACCGCCCCGCGCCTTCACCGTGTTCTGGAGTCCGGACGATGGAACCCTTTACCCTCGACGCCGCCGACGGCGAAACGATCCGCGGCTTGTGCTGGCAGCCTGAGACGGCCCCGCGTGCGGTGGTGCTGATCGTGCACGGCATGGGCGAATACGCCGCGCGCTACCGGCGCTTTGCCGAAAGCCTGGCTGCCGCTGGCTACGCGGTGTACGCGCACGATCAGCGCGGCCACGGCGAGTGGCCGCAGCGGCGCGGCTGGTTCGCCGCCGAACAGGGCTGGAACAAGGTGGTCGACGACGTCGACGCGGTGCGCCGGCATGCCGCGGCCCGGCATGAAGGCCTGCCGCTGCTGCTGTTCGGCCACAGCATGGGCAGCTTCGTGGCGCGCGCCTACCTGCTGCACCACGGCCGGGGTCTGGCCGGGCTGGTGCTGTCCGCCACCGGCTACCGCCAGGCGTGGCTCGCGCGCCTGATGCGCCGCGTCGCCGGCCTGGCCGGCCGGCTGGGCGGAGCGGCCAATCCCAGCCGCGGCATGAGCCGGCTGGTGTTCGGCAGTTTCAACCTGTCCTTCGTGCCGGCGCGCACCACGGTGGACTGGCTCAGCCGCGACCGGGCCGAGGTGGACCGCTATCTGGCCGACCCGTTGTGCGGCTTCGACTTCACCCCGGCGCTGTGGCAGGACCTGTTCGGCGGCATCATCGCGCTCGAGGCGGGCGAGAAGCGGGGCCGCGATCTGCCGCCTTGCCCGGTGCTGCTGCTGACCGGCAGCCGCGATCCGGTCAGCCTGGGGCGTTACGCCCTGCGGCAACTGGAGCGGCGTTACCGCCGTGCCGGGCTCGATGACATCACGCTGAAGGTGTACCGCGGCGGGCGCCACGAAATGCTCAACGAGACCAACCGCGAGGTGGTGACCGCCGACATCCTGGCCTGGCTGGAGCGCGTCAGTGCGGCCGCCCGGCCGTCGGCGTAGCGCATCAGTCATTATGGTTGGTGTTTCTGATCGCCTCATCTATTCTTCATAAGACCTGCCGGGAATAACCAACGGCTTTTTCCGCCCGCCTGCCGGTGCCTTGTGCCGAGGCGCCGGAGCCAGTGCGTCTGTGTCGGGAGAACCGTGTTGTCACTGTCGCCGTATCTGTCCGCCGCACCCATTCCGTCCGTCGTCCCGGCGCCGCGCTGGCCGCTGGGCTGGCGCGCGCTGGCGATGGGGCTCGTCAGCCTGGGCCTGGCCTGGTTCGGCATCTGGCTGCTGCGCGGGCCGGGCGGCATCGCCGCGATCTGGCTGGTCAACGGTTTCGCCCTGGCGGTGCTGGCGCGAGTCGCCGCGGCAGAACGCCGGCCGTTGGCGCTGGCCTTTCTCGCCGGGGTGACGCTGGCCAATCTGCTGGCCGGCCACGCGTTGCCGGTGAGCCTCGGTCTGGGCCTTGCCAACCTGGCCGAGGTGGCCGCCGGCACCGGCTTGCTGCTGCTCATCCATCGTGGCGGGCCCTTCCTGTCCTCGCTGCGCCAGACCCTGCTCAGCCTGCTGGCGGTCGGGCCGCTGGTCGCGCTGGTCGGCGCCAGTGCCGGCGCGCTGGTGGTGACGCTGGACCAGGGCGTCCCGTTCGGCCGGATCTGGCTCGGCTGGTGGATCTCCGACGGCATGGGGGCGCTGGTGCTGGTGCCCCTGCTGCTGCTGGTCGACGGCGCGCGCTGCCGCCAGTTGCTGGCCCCCGCGATGCTGCTCCGCTTCCTGCTTCTGACGGCCTTGGTGGCGCTGACCTGCTACGGCGGCATGCGCTACCTGCCGCACCCGTTCATCTTCGTCGAGCTGCCGCTGATCGCCGGCGCCATGCTGCTCGGCCTGTTTCCGGTGACCCTGCTGACGCTGCTGGCGGCGGCGCTGACCGTCGCCGCCGTCTTGGCCAGCCCGGAAACGGTGATGGCCGGCGCGCAGGGCTGGGGCACGGCCGGCATCAGCCTGCCGCTGGCTGTGGCGGTGTCGTTTCCGGTGGTGGTGGGGGCGCTGAGGGACGCACTGGAGCGTCAGCAGACGGCGCTGGAGATCAGCCGCAAGCAGCTGAGCGACACCATGCAGGCGGCGGCCATCGGCATGGCGCTGGTGTCGCCCGCCGGGCGCTGGCTCGAGGTC